>JAHHUF010000069.1 GCA_020024115.1 Anaerofilum sp. | reverse complement strand
GATTGATGCCACTTACGGAAGAAGAACAAGAGCAGTTTTGATAACGGATTCCGACCATGTAATACTTTCAGCTATTCAGCCCGAAACAGTGGCAAACCGCTTAACAGATACCATCGAAGAAATGGAAGAAACGGAGATTGAGGATGAATAATCAGCGACATTTAGTTGTAATTTCAGGGCCAAGCGGCTCAGGAAAGGATACAGTTGTAGAATATCTGCGTCAAAAACATCCTGAAATTGAAGTATCGGTTTCTGCAACCAGCAGACCGCCTCGTGAAGGCGAACAAGAGGGTGTAAACTATTATTACATGACCCGGGTTGCTTTTGAGGAAAAAATCAAAAATAATGAAATTTTGGAATATACAGAATATTGTGGCAACTACTATGGAACCCCCAAAAGTGAAGTGGACAAAAGAATCGCTCAAAACAAAATTGTAGTGTTGGTTATAGAGGTTGAAGGGGCAGCAAATATCCGCAGAATGTATCCTGACTGCACCACGATTTTTGTGCGTCCGCCCAGCTATGAAGAATTGTCTGAACGCTTGCGTAAGCGTGGCACAGAAGATGAAAATTGTATTCGCCGCCGTTTAGCACGGGCAGTGGAGGAGATGGAATATGCAGTTGATTATAACTATGTTGTGGTTAATAGTGTAATTGAAGATTGCGCTGAAGAAATTTATACTGCAATTCAAGAGCGATTGAAATAAAGAGTTTTGGAGGGATTTGTTTGGTTCAAACAGCACAAATAGCGGTTAATGATGCAAACATTCATTTTGACAAGCTGTATTCCTACAAAATCCCAAGCCATTTAGCTGCATTGGCACACATTGGCAGTATGGTGTTGGTTCCGTTTGGAAAAGGCAATCGGTTCCGCATGGGAATTATTTTGCAACTGAGCCAACAAGAAGAAAATCCAAAAATCAAAGAGGTGCAGGATATTGCACCGGAACAAGCTCGTTTAACTCCGGAACTGCTGCAAATTGTGCATTTTTTAAAAGATAGAACATTTTGCACATGGTATGATGCAGTAAAAACCATTATTCCGTATGGAGCGCAATATAAGCCAACCATTATTGATGGAAAAGCCTGTTTAAAAAAACAAATCATCAAACACACCGAAACACAATATACATTACTGCATCCATTGCCGAATAAACCAAAGCCAAGTCAAAAACAAAAATTGGCAGAAACACTCTTGAGCAATGGCTCCAAAACCATAAGCACCTTGACAGAAAAAGGATTGACTCGTTCTGTGCTGGATAATTTGGTGAAAAAAGGCGTTTTATCTAAACAAGAGGTAGACAAAACATTGCATGATGTTTCTGCTGGATTGAATTTTTCACAAGAAATTTTTTTGTCCCAACAACAACAAAAAGTGTTTGAAGGATTGAAAAATCATTTAAACGGACAGCCTGCGACCGCTTTGCTGCATGGAATTACTGCAAGCGGAAAAACCATTGTTTTCATTAAATTGATAGAAGAAACTTTAAAGCAGGGAAAACAAGCATTGGTTTTGGTGCCTGAAATTGGGCTGACCCCACAAATGATACAACGCTTAACAGCAATTTTTGGCAATGCAGTTGCAGTGCAGCACTCAGCATTAAACCATACCGAACGCCTGTTGCAGTGGATTGATATTCAAAAAGGCAATGCAAAAATTGTTGTGGGTACACGCAGTGCAGTATTTGCCCCTTTGGAAAAAATTGGGCTGATTATTATTGATGAAGAACATGAGCGAACCTATCATTCAGAATCAAGTCCACGCTATTCTGCTCATGAAATTGCAAAATTGAGAGCATTATCCCACAAAGCCTTGCTTTTGCTGTCCAGTGCAACACCAAGCATTGAGAGTTATTTTGCAGCACAAAACGGAAAATACCATTTGTATGAACTCACTCAGCGATACTCCAATCAACTGCTTCCCACAGTCGAAATGGTGGATATGCGGCAGGAATTGATGCAAGGAAATAGCAGCCAGCTTAGTAACCGTTTGCGGGTGGAACTTGCACAAAACCTAAAAAATCATCAGCAAAGTATTTTGCTTTTGAACCGACGAGGCTATCAAACGGTGGCTATGTGCAGTGATTGCGGCGAGGTGTTGAAATGTACTGCTTGCAGCGTCCCAATGGTTTATCATAAAGCAGACCAAAAACTTTTGTGTCATTATTGCGGAAAAACAATTCAGCCTGTTCCGCAGACTTGTCCTGTTTGTCAAGGAAAATTGCGCTATACTGGGTTTGGAACACAAAAAATAGAAGAAGAACTGGTGGAGACCTTTCCTCATGCACGGATTTTGCGAATGGACCAGGATTCCACAATGAAAAAAGAATCACATAAAATTTTATTTGATAAATTTGCAAAAGGGGAATATGATATCCTGTTAGGAACCCAGATGGTAGCAAAAGGGCTGGATTTTCCACGAGTTTCTTTGGTGGGGGTTTTGGGGATTGACCAAATGCTGTTTGGGCAAGGATACCGTGCGTATGAAATAGTATTTAGCTTGGTTACACAAGTAATTGGCAGAAGTGGACGGTCTGACCTTCCGGGAAGGGCTTTGATTCAAACAGTCGACCCACGCAACTCCATTTTGCAGTTGGCGGCAAAGCAGGACTATAAAACATTTTATAATCAGGAAATTGCTTTCCGCAAACTCAACTTATATCCCCCATTTTGTGGGGTGTGTATGGTTTTGTTTACAGGCAGCAAAGAACAAGCTGTGCTGCAAGCGGCTGTTAAGTTTTCTGAAATTCTTGCCAAAACAGCCGCTTTTCGCCCCGATTTGCCTTTGCGGGTATTAGGGCCTGCGCCCCTAAACATAGCAATGGTCAATCATTCTTACCGCTATAAACTGACAATCAAATGCAAACCAAATAAAGAGTTTCGGGAATTGATGCGGCAAGTGTTGGAGCAATATGCAAAGCAAGGCTTGCCTGCCAAAGCGACTGTTGTATTGGATATGCATTCAGATGCAGATTTATAATAGAAAATGAATATATCTTTAGGAGGATAATAACCATGGCATTAAGAACAATTGTACAAGACGGTGACCCAATTTTGAAGAAAGTTTGCCGTCCTGTAACTCAATTTGATGATAAACTGGGTCAACTTTTGGATGATATGAAAGAAACTTTGTGGCAGGCAAACGGTTTGGGTTTGGCAGGCCCACAGGTTGGCGTCATGCGCCGTGTATTTATCTGCTTGGATGACCGTGAATTTGGCGAAGACGAGGAGATTCCCGCAGATTGGGAACCAAAGTTTATTGAGTTTATCAACCCGGAAATTTTAGAGCAGTCCGGCTCGGTTACTTTGTATGAGGGTTGTTTGTCTTTTCCCGGGCACAACGGAGCAATCACTCGCCCACAAAAGGTCAAGGCCCGTGCACAAGACCGTCATGGAAATGTGTTCACCATTGAAGCGGAAGATATGCTTGCACGCTGCATTTGTCATGAAAGCAACCATTTGGATGGTGTGACAATCATGGATTTGGCAACCGAGTTTTATGAGGACAAATATCCTGAAGAAGGTGAGGAATAAGTATGCGTATTCTCTTTATGGGAACACCGGATATTGCAGCATTCTGCTTAAAAGAGTTGTTGCAGACAAAGCATGAAATATGCGGTGTCTTTACTCGTGCAGACAAACCGGTGGGTCGCAAGCAAGTGCTGACTGCTCCCCCCGTAAAAATTGTTGCACAAGAGCATAATATTCCTGTCTTTCAGCCCAACACATTGCGCAATGGCGAAGCAGAAGAAATCATCCGTAATTTGGCACCGGATTTGTGTGTAGTGGTTGCGTATGGTCGAATTTTGCCTTTGGAGATTTTGAATCTGCCAAAACATGGCTGCATCAATCTACATGTTTCCTTGTTGCCTAAATATAGAGGCAGTGCGCCTGTTCAATGGGCGGTTTTGAATGGTGACAAAGAAACAGGTGTTTCGATTATGTTTTTGGATGAAGGAATGGATACAGGTGATGTACTGAAAGTTGCACCTATTTCTATCGGAGAAAACGAAACCAGCGGAGAACTGTTTGAAAAGGTAACCGAGGTTGGTGCAAAAACATTGATTGAAACCATTGCAGAAATTGAAGCAGGAACTGTTGTGGCAACCCAACAAGACCACTCCAAAGCAACAATGGCACCTATGCTGAAAAAAGAGATGGCAGAATTCACCTTTGCACAGCCTGCGAAAAAA
This sequence comes from Anaerofilum sp., assembly GCA_020024115.1. Classification (GTDB taxonomy): domain Bacteria; phylum Bacillota; class Clostridia; order Oscillospirales; family Ruminococcaceae; genus Anaerofilum. Next base: position 4,933 of record JAHHUF010000069.1, on the reverse strand, counting down.
TTGCATAATTTGATTCGTGGGATGAATCCATGGCCAATTGCATATTTTATGTATGAAGGAAAAAAGGTGAAAGTAACCCAGAGCCGTGTTGTGGATGGAAATGCTCCAGCAGGTACAATTTTAAATACCAATCCGTTCGTTGTTGCCTGTGAACAAGGTGCATTGCAATTGCTGGAGGTTGTTCCGCAAGGGAAACGCCCGATGGATGGTGCAGCTTGGTCGGCAGGTCGTCGGTTTGCGACAGGGGATAAAATTCAACTTTAATGATAAAATAATATAAGGCATACTTTTGACACATTTTTGTGGTATCTTAATCATTTAATAAAGTAAAAACAATACAATGCAAAATAGTGTTGTATTGTTTTCAGTAAAAGGAGATATGACAAATGCCATTTTATTTTTTGCCCGACCGTTATTATATTATCTTAGTGATTCCAGCAATGCTGATTGCTATGTGGGCGCAGATGAGGGTTAAGACTACCTTTGCAAGATACAGTCGGATTCGCACTTTAGATGGATTGACTGGAGCACAAGCAGCAAGAAGAATTTTGGATGCCAACGGGTTGACACATATTCGGATTGAAGCTGTTCCAGGAAGCCTGACTGACCACTATGACCCACGACAAAAGGTGGTTCGATTGTCTCAGGATGTTTATGGCAGTGCAACGGTGGCGGCTGTTGGTGTTGCTGCCCATGAAACGGGACACGCATTGCAGCATGCAGAGTCCTATGAACCTTTAAGAATTCGCAATACGATTATTCCTGTCACCAATTTGGGTTCACAGTTATCCATTCCTATGGTGCTGATTGGTTATATTATGGGCTTTCAGCCACTTGTAAGTATTGGTATTTTACTGTTTAGTTTGGTTACAGTGTTTCAGTTGATTACTTTACCAGTAGAGTTTAATGCAAGTCGGAGAGCTTTGGACACATTAGAGCGTTATAATATGGTAACTGAGCAAGAACATACAGGGGTGCGAAGTGTTTTGTTCGCAGCAGCCTTGACCTATGTAGCCGCTTTGATTGTCAGCCTTGCAAACTTGCTGCGTTTGATTTTGTTATTTGGGAATCGAAATGATGATTAAAAAAACACAAAAAAATGGAAGAATTGTTGCAGTAGAGGCATTGATAAAACAAGAGCAGAATGGTTATTCTAATTTGGTTTTAGATTCCGTTTTAAAAAAGTCGAAATTAGAGCCACGAGAAAAATCCTTTGCAAGTGCTGTTTTTTATGGTGTGTTAGAGCGTATTTTTACCCTTGATTGGATGCTGCAGCAATGTATCAAGCAGCCACTTTCAAAGCTAGATGCACCTGTACGAGCAATTTTGCGTGCAGGTTTGTATCAAGCAGTTTATATGGAAGGTGTGCCTGTTCGTGCAGCAGTTAATGAATCTGTGCAGCTGGTGCGTGTTTTCCGTAAAGCAAGTGCCAGCGGTTTTGTGAATGCAGTGCTGAGAAAAGCAATCAAACAAAATCCGCAGGAGGCTTCTTTCAATTCGGAATCAGAACGAATCAGTGTTGTCTATTCTGTAAGTCAGCCAATTGCAGACCATTTTTTAAAATACTATTCACAAGATGCAGAGCGGATTTTGCAGGCGTTTTTTGAAAAACCACCGTTAGCAATTCGAGTAAACACCCTAAAAACAACAGAATCAGAGCTGTGCCAACTGCTTCAACAAGAGGGTTGGGAATCATCAAAAACAGATATCCCCAACAGTCTTGTGGTGCAGGGAAAAGGCAGCATTGCACAAACCAAAGCCTTTACAGAGGGACTGTTTCATGTGCAGGGGCTTGGGTCACAGCTTGCCTGCCTTTACCTTTCCCCAAAAGCGGAAAGCAAAACATTGGATTTGTGTGCTGCTCCTGGAGGAAAAAGTGCCACACTGGCACAGTATATGCAAAATCAAGGGGAACTTTTCTGTGGGGATGCAGTTGTTTCTCGTGTTTCCCTAATTTCCCAAACACTCAATCGCCTTGGAATTACAATTGGCACAGCAAAACATCAAGATGCCAGTGTTTTTCAAGAGGATTTGCAAAATGCTGATTTTATTTTGTGCGATGTGCCATGCAGTGGATTGGGAATTATGGCAAAAAAACCGGATATTCGCAGCAAAATGCTGGAGAAGATAGATGAACTGTATCCTATACAGCAGAAAATATTGGAAACAGCAGCTTGTTACTTGAAAAAAGGTGGACGAATCGTTTACTCTACCTGTACATTAAACCCAAAAGAAAATGAGGAGCAGGTTCGGCTCTTTTTGAAAACACATACAGAGTTTCAACTTGTTTTACCTCAATACATTCCCAAAGGGGCTGTATTGAACGATAATATGATTACTTTACGGCCAGACTATAACTTGTATGATGGCTTTTTTATAGCAACTTTGGAAAGATTGTGATGAAATGGATAAACAACAGCTAAATGCTTTTACAGAGCAGCAATTGACAGATTTGATGAAAGACATGAGGCAGCCAGCCTTTCGGGCAAAGCAAATTTTCCGCTGGCTGCACCAAAAACAAATTTCGGATTTTTCAGAAATGACAGACCAACCCAAAAGCCTGCTGGAACAATTGGAGCAAAAATTTACCATTACAAAGCTGGTTCCCATTCGTCGCCAGCAATCCAAGGATGGCACAATTAAGTTTTTATTCCAGCTTGCGGATGGAAATTGTATTGAAACCGTACTAATGCGGTATAATTATGGCAATACTGTTTGCGTATCAACACAGGTTGGTTGTCGTATGGGCTGTCGTTTTTGTGCATCTACACAAGCCGGATTGGTGCGCTGCTTGACCGCAGGGGAAATTGCAGCAGAAATTTATGCCGCAGCACAAGATATTGGAGAGAGAATTTCTCATATTGTTCTTATGGGAATCGGAGAGCCGTTGGATAATTTTGATAATGTTATGGATTTTCTTTCCATCATTTCCTCTCCGATGGGTGTGAATATCGGAATGCGCAACATCAGTTTGTCTACCTGTGGAATTGTTCCGATGATTGATAAACTGGCAGAGAAAAAATTGCAGCTTACTCTATCAATTTCATTGCATGCACCCAATGATGCAATGCGCAGCAAAATGATGCCGGTGAACAATGCTTATCCTGTAAAAGAGTTGATTTCAGCTTGTCGTCGATACCAAAAACAAACAGGCAGAAGAATCAGTTTTGAATATTCGATGGTAAAAGGTGTGAATGACAGCGCACAAACTGCCAGTGAATTGGCGGCATTGATTCGTGGAATGGGTGCGCATGTCAACTTGATTCCAATCAACCCTGTGGATGGCAGTCCATATTCAGCAACAGATGCTGCAAATGTAAAACGATTCCAAAAACAGTTGGAGCAGTTAGGGGTAAATGCCACGATTCGGCGCCGCTTGGGCAGTGATATCAGCGCTGCATGCGGTCAGCTTCGCAGGGAGGCAAGAGAGGATGCTGTAAAATGATTATTTCCGGAAAGACAGATATTGGGCAGATTCGACAGGAAAATCAAGACACATGGCGTGCAGGAAGAAAAGGAAACGCCTTTGCATGGGCAGCAGTATGTGATGGAATGGGTGGAGAGCGTGCCGGGCGTTTGGCAAGCACAACAGCAATTGAAAGCATTGAACATGATTTTTCTCAAAAAGATTTTTCAAACAACCCCGCAGATAGTCTGTACACCATCATAAAAAAATCCAATACAGCTGTATATCAAGCAGCCTGCGCAGGTGGAGCTTCTACATTTGGGATGGGAACCACAGTTGTGGCAGCCGTGCTGAAAGACAAACATATTTTTTATGCTCATGTAGGAGATTCACGCATTTATTTGTTTCGCCATCAAACTTTGGTGCAGCTTACACGCGACCATTCACGGGTGCAAGAAATGGTAGAAGCAGGAAAAATTACAGAACAACAAGCAAAAATTCATCCGGACAGAAACCGCATCACCCGTGCATTGGGTGTTGAGATGGATGTTCAGGTGGATGTGGCAAGCATTCCGATACAAGTGAGAGATGAAATTTTGCTGTGTAGTGATGGGTTAAGCAATCAGCTTTCAGATGAAATGATTGTACAAGTTCTTTCACAATATCCAATCTATGAGCAGCCTGAGGCATTGGTACAATTGGCAAACCAAAATGGTGGGCCAGATAATATTACTGCTGTGGTAATGCAGGTAACCCAGGAGGACATCAATGGATAATCTCATTGGAAAAATATTAGATGAACAGTATCGGTTGGATGAATTGATTGGCATTGGTGGAATGGCAAATGTTTATCGAGGATACGACCTAAAAAAAGAACGAAATGTAGCAATCAAGGTTTTGCGTCAGGAGTTTTTTGATAATCTTGAGGTTGTGCGACGGTTCAAAAATGAATCAAAAGCAATTTCAATTTTAAATCATCCCAATATTGTAAAAGTCTATGATGTATTCATCAGTGAACAGATGCAGTATATTGTAATGGAGTATCTTAACGGAATTACCCTAAAAGAATATATGCGTCAGAGAAACAGTGCATTGACATGGAAAGAAACAATTCATTTTATTGCACAAGTGCTGCGTGCTTTGGAGCATGCCCATGCAAATGGTGTGGTTCATCGTGATATTAAGCCACAAAATATCATGCTGCTGGCAGATGGCAGTGTTAAAATGATGGATTTTGGAATTGCACGCTTCTCTCGTTCCGAAAACTATACAATGACAGAAAAAGCGATTGGCTCTGTCCACTATATCAGTCCGGAACAGGCAAAAGGTGATACAACAGATGCCAAAGCAGATATTTATTCTGTGGGCATTATGATGTATGAAATGCTGACCAATACACTGCCCTTTGAGGCAGACAGTGTGGTGTCAGTTGCGATGAAACAAATAACAGACACCGCTAAACCTTTACGAGAAATAAATCCATCCATTCCGGAAGCTTTGGAAGATATTATCGGGCGTGCAATGGCA
>JAHHUF010000068.1 GCA_020024115.1 Anaerofilum sp. | reverse complement strand
AGGTTACATTGGCACGCTGAAGCGCACGATATGCGCTAGAATATGCCACTTCGATTTTGCTTTGAATTTCCGCTGCACGGTCAATCAACTGCATCATTTCCCGCACCAGAATATTTCTTTTGCGGTCCATCAGTTCATAGCCCTGTTTGGAAAGTGCCAAACTTTTTTTGGTTGCCATCAAATTGCTTTTTGTGGGAAAAACTTGTTGTGCCATTGTCATATCCCTCCTTTTTGCAAACTGAAGGCATTATTGCTCTGCCCAAGGTTTATAATGCTCATCCAAAATAGCATCATCCACACGGTCAAGCTCATTGCGAGAAAGCATTCCCAGCAATTCCCAGCCCAAATCCAAAGTTTCTTCCATTGTGCGGTTAGTAAAGCCCTGTCCCACAAAACGCTGCTCAAACTCTTTACCAAACTTCAAAACTTTTTTGTCAGATGGGCTTAGTTCATCCTCACCAATAACGCTTGCCAATGCTTTTGCATCCTGCACACGGGCATACAATGCAAATAGCTGGTTTGACAATGCAGAGTGGTCATCACGGGTATATCCTGCACCAATACCATCTTTCATCAAACGGGACAAACTTGGCAAAACGCTGACCGGTGGATAGACGCCTGTTGCATCCAAACTGCGGTCAAGAACAATTTGCCCTTCGGTGATGTATCCTGTCAAGTCCGGGATTGGATGGGTAATGTCATCGCCGGGCATGGTCAAAATCGGAATCTGAGTCACAGAACCTTTTTTACCGTTTACAATACCTGCGCGTTCATACAAGCTGGCAAGGTCAGAATAAAGGTATCCGGGGAAACCCTTTCTTCCTGGGATTTCACCTTTGGAAGAAGAAAATTCACGCAATGCCTCACAATAGCTTGTCATATCGGTCATAACAACCAAAATATTCATACCCAAATCAAATGCCAAATATTCCGCAATGGTCAAAGCACAGCGTGGGGTCAGAATACGCTCAATGATGGGGTCGTTTGCCAGATTTAGCAACATAACAACACGGTCCATAACATTTGCCTTTTCAAAGCTGGACTTGAAGTATTCCGCAACATCATTTTTTACACCCATTGCAGCAAAAACAATCGCAAATTCACTGCCATCTGCAACATTTGCCTGCTGAACAATCTGAACCGCAAGTTCATTGTGCTTCATACCAGAACCAGAGAAAATAGGCAATTTCTGACCACGAATCAAGGTTGCCAAACAGTCAATGCTGGAAATACCGGTATTGATGTAATTTCGGGGATATACACGAGAAACAGGGTTGATGGGTGCGCCATTTACATCCCGTCGTGCCTGAGGGAAAATTGCACCCATTCCATCAATGGGTCTGCCCAGACCGTCAAAAGTTCTGCCTAAAATTTCGGGAGACAGGTCAATTTCCATTGGATGCCCAGTCATAACTGTGCGGGTATTGTCCAAAGACAGACCACGGGTTCCTTCAAAAACCTGAATGACAACACGGCTGCCTTCAATCATAACAATACGACCAACACGCTGGCTGCCGTCATCCAAATGCAGCTCAACCATCTCATCATAGCTGGCATTGTCTACATCATCCAGCACCACCAAAGAGCCGTTAATCTGCGAAAGACCAATGTGTTCCAGAATCATGCCTTATTCCCCCTTTCTATAATCAGTGTTGAGAAAACGACCCAGTGCTTCGTTGATTTCAGTGATATAGCCATCAAGCAATTCCAAATGGTTGTTTGGAACATCATACTTGATTTTAATTACCTTATCAAACAAGCCCAGCTTCAAAATCTGAGAAAGCGGAACTTGACGAGCAACAATATCCTGACATTTGTGGTACAAATGCAAAATAACCTGCATCATTTTCAATTGTTTTTCCATTGGAACAAAGGTGTCGTCCTTATGGAATGCGTTCTGCTGCAAGAATCCAACACGAACCACACGCGCAATTTCAATCACCAGCTTTTGGTCATCCGGCAAAACATCCGAACCAATCAGCTTTACAATTTCCATCAAGCTGTTTTCCTGCAACAAAATCCCTGCAATTTCTTCACGGCAAGCCATGAAGTCTGGCCCAACATTGTCATAATACCAGTGAGCCAAATCGCTTGTATATTCAGAGTAGCTGTCATTCCAGTTGATTGCCGGATAGTGACGGGCGTATGCCAATGCTTTATCCAACGCCCAAAAACAGCGGGTAAATCGTTTTGTATTTTGGGTCACAGGCTCAGAAAAGTCTGAACCTTGTGGGCTGACAGCACCAATCAAGGTAACTGAACCCTCTTGTCCATCCAATGTCTGAACATAGCCTGCACGCTCGTAGAACTCTGCCAATCGGCTGGGCAAATAGGCTGGGAATCCCTCATCTGCAGGCATTTCCTCCAAGCGTCCGCTAATTTCACGCAGAGCCTCTGCCCAGCGACTGGTGGAGTCTGCCATCATCGCAGTGTGGTAGCCCATATCACGATAATATTCAGCCAAAGTAACACCTGTATAAATGGATGCTTCGCGGGCAGCCACAGGCATATTGGAAGTATTGGCAATCAAAACAGTACGGTCGGTCAAAGGCCGTCCGGATTTTGGGTCAGTAATCTCACCAAACTCAGTCAGCGCCTGTGTCATCTCATTTCCGCGTTCGCCGCAGCCTACATAGATGATAATGTCTGCATCACACCATTTTGCCAACTGATGCTGTGTCATGGTTTTGCCTGTACCAAATCCGCCGGGAATTGCTGCTGCGCCTCCCTTTGCGATGGGGAACATACTGTCAATAACACGCTGACCGGTAATCAACGGACGAGTAGAACCCATACGATTTTCAACAGGCCGGGGAGTACGAATAGGCCATTTTTGGCACAAAGTCAATTCCTCAATCTCGCCGTTTTGATTCTGCAACTTTGCTACAACATCATTTACAGTATAGCTGCCATTGGGCGCTATCCAAACAATGGTGCCGCTTTTTCCGGGGGCAAGCATGCATTTATGCACAATGATGGGGGTTTCAGGACAAGTTGCATACACCTGCCCTGCTGAAAGCACATCCCCTTCTTTTACAGTCACAGTAACATCCCATTTTGCATTGGGGTCCAAAGAAGGAACATTGGCACCTCTGCCGATAAAGGCACCAGATTCTTTTTGGATGGCAGGCAGCGGACGCTGAATGCCGTCATAAATATTTCTTAGAATACCGGGGCCCAGAGTAACACACATTGGGCCACCACTGGAGAACACAGGCTGACCAGGGCGCAAGCCGCCAGTTTCTTCATATACTTGAATTGTGGTTTTTTGGCTGTCCAGTCCGATAACTTCGCCAACCAAACGCTCCTCGCCCACATAGACCATTTCCATCATGCCCAAGCCTGTTTTTCCCTTAATGGTAACAACAGGGCCATTGATGCCATGAATCCGAATCGGTTCACTCACCGCTTACACCTCATTTCACTGAATTGCAATGGAAAGACCGGAATTTTGATAAAACCAATCCTCCTGCGCTTTTAAGCGGCTATCCAAGGTATCATCCACCTTTTTGCTGCCTTTTTCTGCTCGTACACCGCCAACCAAAATTGCATCATCCACTTCAACAGTGCACGGAGCATTTACCTGTACAGCGGCTTTTTTGACAATTTCAACATCTTCTTTGCGTGTAAAAACTACCATATCACTTCCGAGCAACCCAGCCATTTCTTTCAGACCTTTTGTCAACCAGTCCGCATATTCTTCTGTTTTTGCAAACTCTTTCAAGCGGCTGGCTGCCAAGTCAAACACTTCATTTGTAATTGCTGTGCGCTTTGCTGCCAATTCCGCACTGATGTCAGTAGCAGCCTTTGCCAAACGGCTGTTGGTTTGTGCTTGAATGCGTTCGTTTTCATAGCGAACTCTATCTTGTGCAGAACGCAGTTCTTCTGTCTCTGCCTTTTCTTCCTCGGCGGTGATATAAGAATCAATCTGCTGAACAATTTCTTTTCTGCGCTGTTCTGCATCTCTACGAATGGCACGAAAGAATTTATCCGCACGCTCTTGCTGCTGAATCATACACTACACCTCAAATCTTAACGCCAATTGCATCACGCACATATTTTGTAATACGGTCTTTGCCGTTTACTGCACCATGGCGGTCAGGAATTTCAACAATCAGCGGTTGTGACATGGTTTGCCGAATCTGGTCAAAATGCTCTCCAAACTCACGCATCAATTTTTCAGTTACCAAAATCATTCCTACATCGTCTGATTTCAGCACTGTATTCAATGCCTGTTCCACCTCAGCGGATTCGTGGACAACAACACCTTCGATTCCGGCAAACCGCATACCCATCAATGTATCAACATTATCACTGATAAGATAAAAACGCATTGCGTTTCGCCATCCTTTCGGCTTATACCAGTTTATTCAAAATCAAAATGGAAATAACAACACCATACAATGCAATGGATTCGCCCAAAGCAACGAAAATCAAAGATTTACCAAAGCTCTTGGGGTCTTCGCTTGCAGCAGCGATTGCAGCAGGTGCACCGGCAGCAACAGCGATACCGCCGCCAATACCAGCCAAACCGGTTACCAACGCAGCAGCCAACAAGCCCATACCCATGCTCTGGTTGCTTGCTGCACGCTCAGCAGCAGTCATAGCAACTGTGCTGTCAGCAGCAAATACGGTGATTGCCATTACGCAAGATACCAACAAAATCACTGCAAAAGTTGCAAGATTCATTGCAAAAGATTTTTTCACGCCCATTTTGCCTGCACTTACTTTGCTTGAAACAATAGCAGTTACCCCCAACAAAATAGCAGCAGGAACCAATGCGAGCAAAATTTGAAATACAGTATTCATAAGTTATTCCTCCAAAAATAAAGTTTTTTAATAAAACATCGTTTATTCTTCAAATTACACAACTGTGCAAGATTGACTATAACAATTAAGATTTCTGTTTCTCTTTTGCCGGAGCGAGGGAAACACCATGGAATGGGCGTCCACCGCCCTGATAGCAACGGCTGAACATCTCATAAAATTCCAAACGCAATCCCTGAATACCGGAAAGCAAACCTTCCAAACAAATAACCAGTGCATTGCCCAAAACCACAACAACGGGGTTTGCAGGTTCTCCTGCCAAACTGAACACTACCATCATCATCGCTGCATGAACAATAACAAACGCACCTACACGCAAAAAGGAAACAGTGTTGGAAAAATAGGAAAGAACATATTCCAACAATTCAAACACATTCTGCATGCTGTAATCCACCCAGCTTTCAGGCTTCCAGTTTGGATGGTGGTCAAATTTCCCAATCAGTACTTCTTTAAAGAAAAGAAGTACCAAACCAACACCAATCACAATTCCAGCAACAGAAGAAGGAATTGGGCTTGGGCCTTTCATAAAGGCGCTGGCAACATTGACTCCACACAAATACACAGCTAAACCAACGATTCCATTGTTGGAAAAGATTGCTTCGCCCCAAAGACCTTTTCGTGCAGATGCAATGATATTCAGCAAAATAGAAACTGCAACCAAAGATACACCAATTCCAATTGCCATAAGCAGAACGGTATTGATAGAATCCATAACTTCCAGTGGCTTTCCTTCCCAGCCAAGGGCATGGTACACAGGGTCTAGTGCATGTTCAAATCCAAAGACCGAACCAAACACAAAGCCGAAAATCATGGAAGAAATTCCACAAGGAATGACCAGTTTTGCAAGCTCCAGTTTTTTCCATTTATATAGGATAAATGCCCCAACTGCAAGGACAGCACCTTGTCCCATGTCGCCAAACATCATACCAAACAACAAGGTGAAAGTAATTGCAACAAAATTGGTAATATCCATTTCACCATAACTGGGCAATCCATACATGCTGACAAATGTTTCAAACGGACGGAATAGCAGCAAGTTTCTCAGTTTGATTGGTGGTGCAATTTTGTCCTGTTTGCTTGGGTCGGTAATCGTAATTTTCATATTAGAAAAAGTTTTTACCTTTTGAGTAAATTCATTCACTGCTCTTTCCGGAATCCATCCCACATAGAAAAAGTAATTATCACGGTATGCAGCATAATGGCGCAGGTCAAACACTTGCTCCAGCCATTTCAGTTGGCTGTATACCTGTGTACATTTTTCTTTGTTTTGATACCAAAGTTCTTCGATACTTTGATTGGTTTGATTCAATTCTTTTTGAACCACTTCAGCCTCGGATTTTAGCTTTTGCATAATTTCTTTGATAGTGCCAGTGTCGTCTTTCAGCTGAATGCGTTCAAAATACAGCATTGAGAAAATTCCATCAATTTCATCTGCTGCTTGATGGGGTGTAAAATACAATCCCCAATATCCCCCATTTTCTTCACTGCATGGAACAAAGAAAATATATGGGTCATCTGCATAGTTGTTTTGCAGTTTTTGGTAGCTTTCACCCGGCAAAAAACCAAACCGAATTTTAATATATTGGCTTGCTTTGATGTCCTCCAGTGGCGGCTCCAAAGATTCAAAATGACTGTATTGATTGTATCGTTCTTCAATTTCTTCAATCTTGCGCTGACAAGTTCTTTTTTGCTTTTGCAGAACTTCCAGTTTTTCTTTTACTTGTTGGATACAATCCAGCACATCCTGCGAAACTTCACGCTCTTGTGATGCACCACGCTCCTCTGACGGAACATATCCCGTCAACGAAAAAAGTTCCTCTATCGCTTGCACCATAGGAGGGTACGGATTTTCTTCCATCAACGAAAGATTTTTAGAGGATGCAGACATATATTGAATTGCCGGCTCAGGCTGAAAATCCCCGTTGATACAGCATTGGACAATAAAATCATCCAACCGGTCAAGCAAACCATCCACACGGACAAGCTTCATCTTTTCAATTGCCAAGGGTCAGTTCATTCCTTTCCGCAACAGTTATTGGCTGTCGTTGTTATCACTCATTTAACAGTTTCCATTTTTTGCGTGGAAGTGTCATATCCATTGCCATGTGCAAATTTTCGATAGTATCTGCATGAGCAACAAACTCTTTCAATGCACTTTGCTCTACCCAAACTGCGTAGAAGAAATGTCCCCCACGCACCACTGCACATTTAGACAACTCCACCACACGAGCAAGGCTGCAAAAAGATGCGTAAATTCCTGCACATCTCCACTTTTCTGCGCCCCAAATTTGCTCCAATTCGCTTTGAGCTTTTGTAATTTGTTTTTGCAGAATATCCAGATTATGTTTCAAATTCTGTACAATTTCGGTGGGTGTTCCGGTTGCACCAGGCAGCCTTACACGCTCAAAATAAAGCCCGGCAAAAATTCCATCTACCAGCACTCTTTTGTTGCGAGGTGCGAAGTACATTCCCCAATAAAAGTCTTTATCCTCGCTGCATCGCAGGAAAAACACATAAGGGTCATCACTATGCTCACGCAGCAAGGTGTCAAAACTCACTTTGGGCAACTTGCCAAAACGAATTGCAATGTATTCACAAGAAAGAGCCTCGCTCAAATCCACATCCAATTCTTCAAAATGCGCAAACTGTTCCACACCTGTTTCACAAATTTGCTTTTGTTCAATCAAGTCTTCCAGTTCTTTTCGTTTGCTATATAATTCTGTTGCAACACGGTCTAAATAATTAGAAAGTTCCGGGGAGCGTGCATCTTCAAACGCCGGTTCAACCACAGGCAAATCCAAGTTTTGAACCATCTGCTCCATTTCTTCAATTTTCTTTGCCCAGACATTCTCTACTTCAGGGGGAGCAAATCCCATGCCGCTGCTCATTTTGTCCACAGCGGTTGTTGGATGAATGCGTCCATCGCCCATACAGCATTTTTGGACAAATGTTTCCAAATGCTCTATTGGGCCGTCCACCCATACCAGCTGCATTTTCTCATCAAAAAACATGCTGTGCTTCTCCTTTTTACTGTATTCCAACCAAAATTCTGTCAATTTCATCTGGGTGCATTCCATAGCGGATGCCCTCAATAATATGCACAACATTGGTTAGTTCATTTTCTGCCAGAAAAAAATAGCACAACATCACTGCACTGGGATTTGTAGAAAAACGAAACTTTTTCAAATGAAAATTATATTGTATCTTTTGAATTCCTTCTTCGATATAATCGTATGCAACTTTGCTTAATTCTTTTCCGTAGCAGGTTGTTTTCAACTTTCTTTCAAAATCTTCTGCATCTTCTGCATCCAAAAGCTGATTGATTTTTTGCTGCGAAAGTTGTGTGTAGTTCATTACCACTCTGCGACGCACATACATACTTGGTGCTTTCAGCATTTTTTTCATGCGATAGATATTGATGATTGCCTGTAAATCGCTTCTGCGTTTGAGCATTTGCAAAACTTCTTCCAGCTGTTTGCCTTTCAGATGTTTTGATGCAATGGTTTTCATCACAGAATACTCATATTCACACAAAGCTGCTTCAATTTCCAGTGTTCCGTTTTCTTGTAATGTAAAGCTGCTTTTTTCTGTGAATCTATGGATAATCTTTCCATATTCTGTGTCTTGCAAAGCCATTTCCAGCTGAAGCAGATTTTTTGCATCTGCAATTTTGTCTGCATCCAAGCGCGAAAGTTTTTTGATAAATTCAAATTCACTTGCACTTCGTTTTGTATGCTGCTGTGCATTCATTTTATGCAATTGTGTTAAAATCAACTCAAGTTCACTTTTGACCACAAAATAAGAATAGAAATCTTGTCCGATGCTGATTTCATAGCGTCTTATAATGGTATATTGCCAATAAAGATATCGCTTGAGCAGATTTTCCAGCTGCTCACGATGCACCGACTGGGGTGTAATGCTGTCCAAACAATGGGAATAATGTGTTTTTGATTTCAAATAAGCGGCAACTTCCGGAACTGTACGGCAGGCAAGCAGCTCGGTATAATTACGCGGTGTAAGCCTGTTTCCATACATTGCTCTGGACTTTGCCAACACTGCATTCAAGCCTAATGAAGTAACTGCCATATCAACGCCTTACCTTTCCAACACACGGGCAAAAATGTTGTCCACCCATTCTTGCTTTTTTGCTAAACTGGCAGTTTCCAAGTTTTGCTTAACTGCTGCACTTTTTTGCTGCAATTGCTGCAAAGCATCTTTTTCCCGTTGATTTTCCTGTTGCATATATGTTTCAATTTGTTCCTGCGCCTGCTGCTGGTGCTTGTTATGAATTTGTTTTCGCTCATCTTCCAGCTTTGCCATTGCTTTTCCACGGTATTCTTCTGCTTCTTGTGTACGCAGCCGTTCCTGTCTATCCATATCTAAAATGGACTGCAAAAGAACATTTGTTTCATTGCTCATTTTTAGCACCTCTTTCAAAACAGGATGATTCATTAGATTTTACTAATATATAT
>JAHHUF010000067.1 GCA_020024115.1 Anaerofilum sp. | reverse complement strand
CTTCTCCAATTGTAATGATTTTGCTCCAATCAATATATATATCTTTTTCCCTGCCTAAAAGCCCAAATAAACGAAGCCTTCCATGTAAAATCATTTTTTCTATAAATGCTTTTGATGGATCAAATTCCAGGTCATCCGCTTTGCCATAATTAACTCCTGTTTTGATGTCAACAATATCCTTATCTGCAAGCTCTTTGAGTGTCATAACGCTTCTCCTTTCATTATTATAGTACAATATATTAGCTGGAAATGTTGTCCTATTCAAATAAATTTTATTTTGACAACCTTATATAAAAGCCGTATAATAGAATTATATATTATGTTATTTTCTTCGGAGGGCCGATTGATGTATAAAAATATTGTGTTTGATTTAGGCGGTGTTGTTGTCGGATTTGACCCCTTAAATTATCTTGCAGACCGCTTTTGTGATGAAGTGCTAGAGCAAGACCTTTTTCAACTGACCTTTGCTTCAAATGAGTGGAAGAAAATGGATGCCGGTGAGCTGACTCGTGAGCAGGCCGAGCAGGAAATGTTGACTGCTGCCAAAAATAGTGGTTATTTTTTTGAAGTTCAGGGAATTTTGGACGACTGGACAAGTATGCTTCGGACACAATACGCTGTTGTTGCAATCATTAAAGAGTTGAAACGCCGCAATTATAATGTTTATTATTTATCTAATATTTCTCGTGATATTTTAAACCTATTAGAACAACGCGATTTCTGGGAATTATTCGATGGTGGGGTTGCCAGCTGTGAATTGATGGTGAATAAGCCTTCTCCTATTATTTATGAAACTTTATTAGAGCGTTATAACCTGAACCGAGAAGAAACGATATTTACAGATGACAATCCTATCAATGTAAAAGCCGCCTACGACCTTGGCATTACTGCAATCCAATTTCAAGGTGCTCCAAGCCTCGCAAAATCATTTACTGCATACGGTATTGAAATGATTCCTCGGCGTCGTTTTAATGACAAAACCAAAAAAAGATAAAAATTCACCCTCTTTTTATTAGACACTGTTGTTTACTAAAAAGAGGGTGAATTTTTTAACTTCTGTTTCAATTATTCGTTTTACATTTGTGAAACAATCTGCTGAACTGCGTTTTTTTCCAATCGACTTACTTGTGCCTGACTAATTCCAATTTGATTTGCTACTTCGGTTTGGGTTTTTCCTTTCATATAACGCAAAGACATAATTTTCTTTTCTCGTTTGCTCAATGATTTTACTGTATCTTTAAACTGAATATTGCTAATCCAATTTTCTTCACTGCTTTGGCTTGGAATTTGGTCCATCACATAAAATGAATCCCCATTATCATTATATAAAGGCTCGTATAACGAAACCGGTTCAGTAATTGACTCCAATGCTATGGAAACCGTTTCTTTTGGCATCTGCATTGCATGGGAGATTTCTTCAATTCGTGGTTCTCTACCCAGTTGCTTTTGTAGTTGTTCTTTTGCCTTCATAGCTTTGCTGGCAGTGTCTCGCATTGTTCTGCTGACACGCATAGAATTGTTATCTCTTAAAAATCGTTTGATTTCTCCTACAATCATAGGCACTCCATAGGTAGAAAATCGCACTCCCATTTCAGGATTAAAGTTATCAATAGCTTTTATCAAACCTATACAACCAACTTGAAACAAGTCATCCATATTTTGACCTCTGGCTGAAAATTTCTGTACTGCACTTAGTACCAATCTCAAATTACCATTTATCATTTGCTGTCGTGCATTTTTATCCCCTGCTTTTGCTTTTTTCATCAGTTCTATCTTTTGGCTTTCTTTTAAAATTGGAAGACGAGCTGTATTGACTCCACAAATTTCCACCTTATTTGTATACATTCAGACTTCCCTCCAACAAATTTTACAACAGTATTCCCTTTTTGCAGAAAAACATTCACAGAAAAATGTTCCAACTTTTTCCGATGAATGTTCACAACTTTATATATCACTGCATATAGTACAAAAAAGGAGGGAATTTTTATGGAAATGTCCTATATATGGTTACTGCTTGCCGCTTTGATTGGTTTATGTGTTGGTTGGTTTATTGCTGATTTTCGCCGCACTTCTTCCAAAGGCAATGAAAAAAGCGTGGTCTGGTGTGGGTTGGATTTTATTGCTCGAACAGGCTTTGAATTTGTCAGCATTCCCAATGCAGAATTTTTATCTTTTCAAGGCAGCCGTATTATTGATGGGTTTATTGCTGAATTGGAATTTAAGATATCAGATGGCGAAACCGCTTTATTTCGTGCAGCAGTAAACACCAACCGAGATATCAGCAGAAAAATTCATCTTCCCTATTCCAGTACGCATCATTTTTCAATTGATAATGTCAATATTACCCTCTACCACAATCACGCAGGGCCACAACTTGCTTTATGGGAAAAAGGAAAATTTCGCTATTCACTCTTTTTGCCCAAACCCGAACCAAACCTAATGAATGGTTTGATTCAACTGTTTGTGCGAGATGCTTCTTGCAGATTAAGTGGTTAATAGATTAGGGCATATCTGAAAACTAAGAAATCCTTGTTGGATTTTGATTATTTTTAACACAACAGATAATTTATTACAGAAAAAGATAAACATTTCAAGTTTTCAGATAGCCCTTAAATACTTTGTTCCAATCTGCACCTTAGCCGCCGAATAATGCGTTTTTCCAGCCGAGAAATATAGCTTTGAGAAATTCCCAATTGGTCTGCAACCTCTTTTTGTGTATGCTCTTTCTCTCCGCTAAGTCCAAACCGCATACACATAATCTTACATTCTCTTGCAGGCAACTCCCCAACTGCACGCAACAATACTTCCCGTTCAGCATCTTGTTCCAATCGGCTGCTAACTTGATTTTGGTCACTGCCCAACACATCCGAAAGCAATAGTTCATTCCCATCTGCATCTGTGTTAAGTGGTTCGTCGATACTTGCTTCCTGTCTACGATTGCTGCTTTTTCTCAGATACATCAAAATTTCATTTTCAATACATCGGCTGGCATAAGTTGCCAGCTTTATTTTTTTCTCCGGAGCAAATGTATTCACCGCTTTAATCAAACCAATTGTTCCAATCGAAATAATATCTTCCAAAGGAACTCCCCTGGATTCAAACTTTTTCGCAATATACACGACCAAGCGCAAATTATGCGTGATTAACAAATCTCTGCAGCTTTGTTTGCCTTCTTTCAATCCCTCAAAAACAGCTTCTTCCTCTTTTGCAGAAAGAGGCGGTGGCAAAGTTTCCGACCCATTGATATAGTAAACAGCATTTTTATTCGGTAAAAGTGCTATTACCTTTTCCCATACTTGCTGCGCTAATATGTACAACTGTTTCATAATGAACTCCTTCCTTTATGCAAGCTGTTCCAGCCAATCTGCACCAACCAGCGCAGAATGTCCTCCAGGCTGAAAACATTCTTTTGTAATTCCAAGAGTAACGGTTTCTGCTTTTGCAATATGTTTACCCTGTTTCAAAACTAACTGCTGTGCTGAGAATGCTGGCACAACCATCTTCCCACTGGCTGTGCTACAACTAATCAAACGCATCCCTGATTCCGGGGTTGGAATTTTCCCCAGAAAATAATCAGATGCAGCACAAAAAATTGATTGTGGAAGAAATTCTTTTGTCCCCTGCAAACTAATCAAAACAACCTTCTGTCCTGTTAACGGGTCTTGTATACGGCAGCCTGTATCTCCCAATGCCTGCAAACAGATTTTCTTATTTTGTACATTGATTTGCATCTCCACAGAAATCTCTTGAAGTGGTGGCACAAAAATCAATTCGGCTATCTTTATCACCAACCAAACAGACAAAACAGAAAAAACTAACACCTGCGGCGAAATATTAAAGTAGACAGATAAATTATTGGTTTCCATAATTCCTGTTTGTCCTGACCACGCCACACAAAGCACCACTCCAGCCAACATCACATTCATAAAAAAATACCACATAGCTCGTTTTAAAAGCATTTTGGGGCCACAATGTGGAAATGCTGCTGCTACAATGCAGATTGCTCCACCCAGCTTTGATAAAATTTGCATAATAGGGCTCATAGTTGGAGCAAGGAGTGTAAGTGTGGAAAGAGATGCTAAAATACTTGCAATACATAATCGAACACGACAAAAAGGGCTGCTTGTAAGCCAGCCGGTTGCTCGCAGCAGACACCATGCAATCAACAGATTGATTCCCAAAAGAACATCCAGATAAATCACTGTTGTCATCTTATCTCCCCCTCATCTCCTTTCAGTTTACCCCAAATACAACAAAAAACCTGTCGGATTCCGTTTACAGCAACAGAATCCAACAGGTTTAATTTATTTTGAGCTTAGATGGCAAATATACCTTTTTACTGCTTTATTTTAACTCAGCAGCAATTGCCATCTCTGGATGGATAATACAAATTGTTTGCAATAAACTCCAGTTTGTCTTTCAAGCAACATTCCAATGTAGAAACTGCTGTTACCATATTCATAACAGAGTCATTCACTTCCAAAAGTTCTTGAACCGAGATGCACTCCATAGCAATTACTTTTTGCAGTTTTTCACCCTCTGCATTCAAAATATGGCTCAGGGCAGTTTCTTCCAAAGCAATACTCTCAATCAGGTTTGTTACAGCCTGACACATAGAAATAGGATTACAAGGCATAGAAATTACAGGCATAGACATAACATTTTCCTCCCATCAAGTATGAATATATTCCGCAATGTTGCGGTTATAACCTACTATATGCAGTATATCTGTAAAAAGGTTCCTAATTCTATTGTATTTTTGATTGTAACTTTACTGACATTGCCATCGTTCAAATAGATTTTCTACACACAACCAACCAAGAGTCGATTTGTCAAGGGGGTATTTTGCATTTCAATACGGCTTTGAAAAAACAGAGAGGTGTCAACCCCTCTTGGCTGCACAACAGCACTGTGCAGGGCAAGTGTCAAGGATGCCATAAGGCAAGGCGAAGCCGGTTCCTTGATGCTTACCCCGCATAGTGCTACCTGCCGAAGAAGGCAGCCGTTCCCCCTCGGAGAGCGCACGACTGCCGCAGGCAGTACCACCACTGGCTTTGCTGGTGGTGAGTAAGTGCGCCCTTAGTAAAGGGAAAACAAGCAATTGCTTTTTGAGGTTGCCAGAGGTATAATTTGGACATACATACAAATCGGAATTTTAGGGGGGAATATAATGAAAGGATGCGAATGGTGTAATTTATCCGAAGAGGAGAAGAAGTACTTATTGTCAGACACCGAGTACTGGACTGTTTACCTTGCGGATGAACAAGATTATATCGGACGTTGTATTATAATATTAAAACGGCATTGTGGTTCTTTGCCGGAACTCACAGATGATGAATGGATGGAACTTTTTCTGTTAATAAAGAAATACGAAAAATGCATAAAAACAGTTTTCGATGCAGAACTCTGTAATTGGAGTTGTTTAATGAACAATTTTTATAAGTCACTGGAGCCATGTCCACATATACATATTCATGTCAGACCGAGATACAAAAAACCGGTTGTCATCAATGGTAATACATATTTGGATAATCATTTTGGACATCACTACTCAAGTGGTGAAACCGAACAAATGTGCAGTAAAGAGGATATTCAAACCATATATGGATTAATGAAAAAGTGGTTGAACTCGTAAATTTCAGTTTGCTGGATTGATAATAAGAGGTGCGACAGTGCTCTAAGCTGTCGCACCTCTTGATTACCCATCAGCAGAACAGGTGGCGTTGGTCAAAGCCAAGCGTGAGCCCGTTAATTTAGCCTTGAAGGGTGCTGTCTGTTCTGCTACTCTCAGATTGTATCGTCCCTTTCTGTCTGTTGCCATTCACCACAAATGAGCCGACAGCCAATGTGTATTTGATGGTAGAAACCACCCTTTACAGAGTACATCTCAATACACAATGCAATTACAATGCACAATCTACCAACTATACTGTCTATGGGACGCTGTGTCATTTCTGCCAGATGAAACAGTGGGTATATCCCCACCCATCTCAAAAAATGCAAACCACTCAAACGCCAGCATTGGCGTCAAACAAAACAAAAGACTGCCCACAAACATTGCAGATAAAGTATTTCCCAAACATTCAGAAAGCCACAGCATAACAAACATTATTGTTAGACAAGCTACCAAACGCCCAACAAACTATACAACAACACTCCTATTAAAGGAATCCACACTGGAACTGTTTGAAATTTTTGCAAACTCATAGCAGGTGCGAAAGACTGTGGCAACCCATAATATTGTATGACATAAACCAAACGAGGCAGCCAACTTAGCAGACAGATACACACTGCTCCAACACTGCTCACAATCAGTTTGCATTTGAGCGTATGGCGTCGCCCCAAAGGTGCTGCCATGATAATACGCTGTATTCCTCCTTTTTTCTCAAAAGCGAACAAACCTGCAAAACAAAGACTGCTCAAAAGTCCCACCCATAAAGTATTCTTTAAATCGCTGTTACCTCGAAAACTGAACATTCTTTCCCAACCAGTTTCATAAACAAAATATGCGTTTGGGGTTTCTTCGATATATGGAAGTACACCACAAAGAATTTTCTGCTCAAATACATTCATTTTAGGTAAAAGAATATCAAAACGAATCCCATCTGCCCCTTCATACTGAATGTTGTGTTGAGCAGCATACATCGCTTTGCGCAATGGTATAAACTCTTGCTGCATTTCTTTCAAACTTTCATAGGTATGCTGTGTGTATGGACCTTCCAGTTGTTTCATGTAATTTTCATAAATGGCTCCTTGCTCATCAATAATTTTCTCTTCTTTTACTGTTTCTATTGTTTGATACTCTGCAAATAGGGTCAGCATTAAAGCAGCACTGCAAAGGATATATGGCTTTTTCCATTCCTGCCCCAAGATGAACTGCACCCCATTTGTTAGACAGTATGGCATTCTATTTAACAGATGGGGTGATTTTTAATTTTCTGATAAATCAGGGCTTTCCAAAGTGACTTTTTTCATAAAATATACTTCATCACAAAGTTCCTCAATATCCTGCTGAATATGGGAAGCCACAATAATAATCCGTTCTGGTTTTTTCATGGAAATAAGTAGTTTTCGGATAGCGTCTGCTCCTTTCAGATCCAATCCATTCATTGGTTCATCCAAAATAAGCAATTGAGGATTTTCCATAATAGCTTGTGCAATTCCCAAACGCTGACGCATTCCCAGACTGTATTTTCCAACTGTTTTCTTTTCATCCGAGTTCAAACCTACCGAACAGATAGCATTACGCACTTTTTCTTTTCCGATTCTTCCTCGCAAACCGGCAAGTAAACACAATTTTTTGTGCTGTATAATATGGTATAACTCCCGGTGTTTCAATAATTGCACCAATACTTTCTGGAAAATCCTGTTGCAGCCCCAGCCATTCATCATTGATTCTCACACCTCCTACCGTAGGACGCACAAATCCACAGATACACTTCATCAGCATTGTTTTTCCAGAGCCGTTATGCCCTACCAGCCCATAAATTTTTCCATCTGTAAACTGTGCTGTAATATTTTTCAAAATAACTTGCTCACCAATAACCAAAGAAACTTTTTTACATAAATTTCCGGAATGTTCTGCATTTGATGGTTCACTCCATTTCATTCACGTCAAAAAAATTATAACGCTGTATTTTATGCCAATCCAAAATCGCAAACACACAAACACAAAATATTAGGGCTGCATAAGACCCCCACAGCGGAAATATCTCTCGCCGCAATATTGAAATATGACGCAGCCAAATATTAGCATGAGCCATTGGAAACAGCCACATTAAGCCGCCTTCCAGCAAGGACAGTGCTGCACCACAGGCTATTATTAACACTGCAACAAAAAAGCCTAATTTTCTACGCCCCACACACCAAAACCACAAAAGCAACAGTGTCGAAATCATTAAATACAACAACCGAAGCATACAAGTATTGCCCAACGCTGCATACGGCGACATTTAATTGTATAGTTGTTCCGGAATTAAATTAGCCGCAAAGCTCTTCGCCTTGTCAGGGAAAGTGCGTGTATAGAGTCGTACAGTTTTGCTCCAATTTGTATTCCATTGCAAATATTCTATTGCAGGTAAAGTTACACCAATAGCAATACAAAACAAAAAGGTAACAACTGCCAGCAGAGTAAACAATAATTCACCCTGCATTCAATTTTTTCTGCCAACTCAATAAATAAAAAACATTACATTTCCATCTGTACGAGGAAAATCCCCTAATAATGCCAAAAATACCAATGGCAGGAGCAACATTAGAAAGGGAGAGTTTGTGACTGCTATAAATGGTTCAATCCAATGGTTTTTGCATCTGTTCTGCCATTTGCAATAACGGTTCAATTTCAATCTGATACAAAAATATCAACAATACCGGTAGTAGAATCATGCGTGGCTTGGTAATCCATTTTACATACTCTGTTTTTGCTATTTCCCAAATAGTTTTTTATCACCCGCCAATGTCCACCTCACCTTCTGAAAACAGAAAATCCAACAACAACACCACAAACAAACCTCCTAATAGCCATAACCAAACCAGTCCGGTTGGTTTGGTTGCAGCGGTTGACAAATTTGTGCTGAACCAATTTGAAAACACTTTTGCTTGGTCAAAATTTCCGATTTACATTTGTTCTTGATAAGGGCGATTGAGTAAGGTGTCATACAAAAATCGACCCAATACCGGAATACACAGAACCAAATAGCGATTTTTCAGTCTGCGTACCAACAAAAGAGCAGGCAAACTGAAAAAAGCACCATAAAAAACTGATTGATTGCCTGTCCAATCACCACTGCTCCAATATCCAATAAATCAGCCAAACCTTCAAATCGACTGTTTGAGACAAACACTTCTGAATGTTTGTGCAACATCTTCTTGAATGGTATCCAGTTGCACCAAAGACACTTGACTTTTATCAAAATTTTCCGCAGAACTAGCTGTACCACAGGCAGACAAAAGAATCTCAACAGAAAGAAAAAGCGGAATTATCTTTGCTTTAAACATTTTATTTTTCTTCTTTTCAACATTACTCACTCTGCCAAAGAGTTACTGCTTGAGCAGAATAGAAATATCAAGAAATACTTATAAAATCATTCTCAAATGTATCAAAAAGATTCTAATTTAATGTAATTATTCTACCATAAATCACCATTTATTCCAATGTTTTAAAAAACAAAATTTAAAACCTTTTTTATACAAAATAAACAAAAAGCAAAAGGGTCAAAAGCACTCATTTTTGACTCTTTTGCAATTTTATAAGGTTGTTAATTAGGAATGAAATAAAACTCAAAATACATTCACTTTGATAGACGCATTATTTTATAAATTATGAGTTCAGCAG
>JAHHUF010000066.1 GCA_020024115.1 Anaerofilum sp. | reverse complement strand
AACACATTCCATTTGTTTGATAGAATATCAAAAAAATAGTGTTGCAACAACTGTAAAATGGCTTTTGACATTGCTTTTTGAAAAAATTATCAAATTTTGCTTATGGCCATAAACAGCGCAATAAGTAATGAAAGAGAATCAAATATAAAATTGACAATTAGAGTTTGTAATATGATGTGGAGTAAGCTATAAATTTTTATGTGCAGTTTATTTTGAACTCTTTTGTATATTAAAAATGGCGTAATATGCGGTAAGCGTCATGGTGAATGTAGGAGGATTTTTTTATGAAAAAGATTTTTGCTTTAATGGCAGCTATGATGATGGCTGTGTCTTTGGTGGCTTGCAGTTCATCCAGTTCCTTGCCGTCGGGTTTTATGGATGACAACAAAAGCGAAAGTTCATCCAAAGGTTCCAGTTCTTCAGAAAAAGTGCTAGATGGACGCATTGGTGATACTTTGCACACCATGTTCTTTGATTTTACTGTTGATTCTGCTGAGTTTATAGAAGAAAAAAATGGCTATACTGCCAGTGAAGGTAATGTATTGCTGGACACAGTTATTACAATTAAAAACACCTACGGTCAGGAAATCCCGATGTCCATATACGATTTTCAGGCACAATGGGAAGACCAATCAGAAGAAGCTTATTCTTTTCAGTCAGAGGAGTTGATTGGTGAGGGTATTATGCCTGTTAAGTCCAATTTGAAGCGTGGCGAAAGTGCTACTTACCATTTGATTTTTGAAGTTCCTGTTGGTTCAAAAGAACTTTCAATTTCCACCAGGGAGTATTACACTGAAAATGGTGTGGAAAAAGAAGGCGACGCTTACTTTGTATACTTTGAAATCTAAAATATGCTAGGGGCTGTCTGGAAACTTGAAATGTTCGTCTTTTTCTATAATGAGCAGTATTTGCTGCGTTAAAAAATATCCGGAATCCCGCAAGGGTTTCTGCATTTTCGCCTTGCATCTACCACTCAGTGCAAAAGTTCGTTAATTTCTTGATTTAGATATACCCTAAAAAACAACACCTTTTGTGAAGTTTTTGCAAAAGGTGTTGTTTTTTGCTTTTTATAAAAATGAAATTTTATTATAAGTTGGATTGACTAAAATGAAATTTTTATTTTTCTTTAATAGATGGATTTTATCATAGGGATTGGAGTAGGCTGTAATAAAATTTTTGTCCACAGAATAAAAAAGGTTGTGAAAATCACAGGGAAGTGATATAATATAAGTAATTTAACACTTCTGTGGAATTTTAAATCATGGAGGGATAACAATGGATGTTATGAATTCTGATAATGTAGGCGGAAGCCTGCAAATTTCAACCGATGTGCTTGCTAAAATTGCAAAGCAAGCTGCTTTGGAAATTGATGGTGTACAAGAAGTTTCCGCTGCAAACACCGGCGTTAAAGGGTTGCTGGGAAAAGTGAACCCTCAAAAAGCAGTTACCGTTCAGTTGAATGATGATGTTGCAGAAATTACAATTTGTGTTATCGTTGGATATGGCTGCAAAATTCCTTCTTTGTGCGAAAAAGTGCAAAAGAATGTAAAAAGTTCAATCCAAAACATGACAAACATTACAGTCGCCCATGTCAATGTAATGGTCTGTGGTGTTTTGTTGCCTGTGACAGAATAAAATCAATAGAAGAATATTATCCAGTAACCTTTTGGTGGATTGGCTAAAAGGTTACTTTTTTGAGAGGACAGTATGAAAAGAAGAACAGCACGTGAAAACGCATTTTATGCAGCATTTTCTGCAACTTTTGGCGGAATGGATATTGCAGAAGTTATTACACAAAGCCGTGAAACCGAGGAGAACTCTGTGGATGAGTTTGGCGAAAAACTGATTTATGGCTATTTTAACCATGCTCAGGAAATTGACCAACTGATTGACCAGCACTTGAAAGGCTGGACTGTGAGCCGTTTGCCTCGTGTTCCATTGACTGTGTTGCGTTTGGCTTTGAGTGAATTGCTTTATATGCCCGAAAGTTTGCCAAGCGTGGTAATCAACGAGGCTGTTGAACTAACAAAGCGGTTTGCTGGTGATGACGATTATCAGTTTGTAAATGGCGTTCTGGGTGTGATTGTAAGAGAAAAAGGGCTTTCTACAGAGTCTTCTGCTGTCTCGGAACAGGACTAAGACAATGCTTATATTGGGAATTGATACCAGCAATTATGCAACCTCTTTGGCCGTATATGATACCAAGGCTGAAGAGGTTCTTTGTGATATTAAAAAATTTTTGCCTGTTACAAAAGGACAAATCGGCTTGCGGCAAAGTGATGCGTTGTTCCATCACACAGCAGCATTGCCTGTTTTGTTGGAACAATTGGGCAAAAAGGTGGATTTGACACAAGTGCAGGCAGTAGGGGTTTCTGAAAAACCTCGTCCGACAGAGGGGTCTTATATGCCTTGCTTTTTGGCTGGAGTTTCAGCCGCACAGGCGTTTTGCCTTTCTAAAAATATACCCTTGATTAAAACAACCCACCAACAAGGGCATATTGCAGCGGCTTTGTATGCCACAAAACAAAAACAGCTTTTGGAGCAAAAAACATTGGTGTTTCACATTTCAGGTGGAACAACCGACCTTTTGCTATGCGAAAATTTGCAAGTGCTGGAAAGGGTTGGCACAAGCACAGATTTGTATGCAGGACAAGCCGTTGACCGCTTGGGTGTTCGGCTGGGATTTGACTTTCCGGCAGGTGCTTTTGTTTCTGCAAAGGCTGCCGAATGTACCGAAAAGGTAAAAGGTATCAAAGTAAGTGTAAAAGGAACCAATTGCAGCTTATCAGGGCTGCAAAATCAGTGTGAACGATTGTTGCAAGATGGCAAAAGTCAGCAGTATGTTTGCAAGTTTTGTCTGTTAGCAGTGGCAAAAACGATTTTGCAGATGATTGAAGCAGCACATCAAATATATCCAAACCTGCCGGTGGTTTGTGCTGGGGGTGTGATGAGCAGTGATGTCATTCGTGCGAAAGTGCAGCGAAAATTGCCGGAGGTTTATTTTGTAGATGGCAAGTTTTCTAGTGACAATGCTATTGGCACAGCTTTTATTGCAGGGCGGGAGGTTGATTTATGGCAGAAATAATCAATGTTTCAGCATTAAATCGATATGTCAAAACATTGCTTGAGCGAGATGCCGTGCTGGATGGGTTGGCAATCCGTGGAGAAATTTCAGGCTTTGTTCATCATTATAAAAGTGGACATTATTATTTTTCTTTAAGAGATGAACAATGTGCAGTAAAAGCCGTTATGTTTAGCAAAGATGCAAAAAGGCTTCCTTTTGTTCCTGAAAATGGAATGAAAGTGATTATTCGGGGCAGAGTTTCTTTGTTTGAACGGGATGGCAGTTTTCAGCTATATGCAGAAGAATTGATTCCAGATGGGGTAGGTGCAATGCAGCTTGCTTTGGAGCAACTCAAAATACGGCTTCAGCAAGAGGGTTTGTTTGACCCAGCCCACAAAAAGCCAATTCCAACAGAGCCATATTGCATTGGAGTTGTCACTTCTGCCACAGGTGCAGCCTTGCAGGATGTTTGCAATGTCTTAAGACGACGCTGGCCTTTGGCAAAAGTTCTGTTGTCCGGTGCAACTGTACAGGGACAATTGGCATTGAAAGAAATTCCCAAAGCCATTCGTTTGTTGGATGAAGATGGGCGTGTAGATGTGATTTTGGTCACCAGAGGCGGAGGCAGCAAAGAAGATTTGTGGGTGTTTAATGATGAAGCGATTGCCCGTGCAGCATATACTTGCAAAACACCTTTGATTTCAGCCGTAGGACATGAAATTGATACTTGCATCTTGGATTTGGTGGCAGATTTGCGCGCACCAACACCATCAGCGGCGGCAGAGCTTTGCACCCCAGATATAGAACAAATTATGGGAAAAATCAAAATTTCACAGCAAAATATTGATAAATCTATGCAGAAACGGATGAATTTGTGGTATACTGCTTGTAAAAAGCTATGCACAGACATCAATATGCGAACCCCAAAAAAAGATATTGAGCAAAAACAGCAGATTGCACAGCAATATCAACAGCAAATTTCTCGAGCTGTACAATATAAACTTCAATTGCAGCAGAAGCGTTTGCAAGCAGCAGCAGCCTTGTGTGCAGGGCTGAATCCATATCAAGTTTTGGCACGAGGATATGCGATGGTTTATAGCAAAACAGGAAAACTGATTGAAAGTCAACAGCCAGTCAAAGTGGGGGAAACCATTGTTGTTGAGCGTTCACAAGACAGATTAAGATGTGTTGTGGACAAGATTGACCCAAAGGAAGGGAATTTGGAATGAAAAAGCCAAAGACATACGAAGAAGCAATTGCGCAATTGGAAGAAATTTTGAATCAGATTGCAGACCAAAGCACACCTTTGGAAGAAACACTGAAGTTGTATGCACAGGCTGCAACAGTGATTGAAATTTGCAGTGAAAAACTGCAAAATGCGCAGCTTCAAATAGAAGATATTCAGCAATCAATCAAACAAAAAAGTAAGTTTGAAGAAGTGGAGGTGCTGTGATGGAGTATCAACAATGTTATGACAATTATTTGAGCCAAGCAGAAGACACACTGCAAATATTGTGCGAAAAATTTCTGCCGGAAAGCAGTGAGGTGTGCCGTGCAGCACGATACAGCCTTTTGAGCGGAGGTAAACGCATTCGTGCTGTTTTAGTAATGGCTGTTTGCGATTTGCTGGGTGGAAATATGGAAACCGCAAAATGGTTTGCAGGTGCAGTAGAAATGGTACATTGTTATTCACTAATTCATGACGATTTACCTTGTATGGACAATGACGATTTCCGTCGTGGGAAACCATCTTGCCATAAAGCATTTTCAGAGTCAACAGCATTGTTGGCAGGGGATGCTTTGCTGACCGCAGCCTTTCAGGTGTTGGCAAATGCACCCGACAGTAGTGAAAAAACAGCAAATGCAGTGAAAGAACTTTCTGCTGCCGCAGGTGGAAATGGGATGATATTGGGGCAAGAGTTGGATTTGTACCATGAAACCGTATCTCCTTCGGCTGGACAGCTGATGCAGATTCACCGCAAAAAAACAGGTGCTTTAATCAATGCGGCTGTGCAGCTTGGTGGAGTTGCAGCAGGCTGTGATGGCAAAACAGCAGATTTGCTGCGCCAATATGCGTATGATATTGGGCTTGTTTTTCAGATTGTGGATGATGTACTGGATGTCACCTCTACCACAGACCAACTGGGCAAGCCTGTTGGCAGCGATGAACAAAACAACAAAACTACATTCGTTACCTTATATGGTGTACATGGTGCAATGGCGCATGCAAACAAAATCAATGAAAATGCTTGCCGAATTGTAACAGAGAATTTTAGAGAAAAATCTGAATTTTTGGAAATTTTTGCAATGAAATTGCTTGATAGAAAGTATTGACAGAGGAGGGATAAAGTGGGCTTTTATTCTTTTTTGTTGGATCAAAATCCAATTTTGACCGTTTCACTGACAGCGTGGTTGGTAGCCCAAATTTCAAAAACAATTATCAACTGTTTATTGATGAAAAGATTTGATGCAGAGCGTTTGTGGGGAGCAGGCGGAATGCCAAGTTCCCACTCTGCATTGGTTTGTTCCATGTTGGTTGCAACGGGAAAAGAAATGGGAACAAGGTCACCCTTGTTTGCGATTGCCTTTGTTTTGGCTGCAATTGTAATGTATGATGCAATGGGAGTTCGCCGTGCAGCAGGAGAACAAGCAAAGGTTTTGAATCAAATGCTGTTTGACTGGATGGACCAGAACAAACAACTGTTTCCCAATGCAAAACAAACAAAAGAATTAAAAGAAATGCTGGGACATACTCCTATCGAGGTGCTTTCAGGAGCATTACTGGGAATTATCATAGGCTTTTTGATTCCAGTGATGTAGCTGACAGGAGGGGTTTTTTATGGCATTTCCGCTGTTATCTAAAATTTCTAATCCACAGGATTTAAAAGATTTATCTTCTCAGCAGATGCCGGCATTATGCCGAGAAATTCGGGAATTTCTGATTGAAAAAGTATCACAAACAGGAGGACATTTGTCCTCAAATTTGGGAACAATTGAATTAACTGTGGCATTGCACAGAGCCTATTCTTCGCCCAAAGATAAATTTATTTTTGATGTAGGGCATCAATGCTATACACATAAAGTTTTGACAGGCAGACAAGCAGGGTTTGACCAACTGCGCAAACAAGAAGGCATTTCCGGGTTTCCTAGCCCAGAAGAAAGCGAGCATGATTGCTTTATTGCAGGGCATGGCAACACTGCACTCTCTGCTGCCATTGGCATCGCACAAGCGAAAAAAATTCGCAAAGAAGAAGGAAAAGTCATTGCAATTGTGGGTGATGGTGCATTTACTGGTGGTATGGTTTATGAGGGTATGAACAATATCAATCATTTAAATAATTTGGTTGTTATACTTAATGATAATAAAATGTCTATTTCCAAAAATGTTGGTTCGGTGGCAAATTATTTGACCAAACTCAGAACAGACCCTCAATATTTCAAAGCAAAAGCAGAAGTGGAAAGTGTATTACATCGTATACCAGTAATTGGCAGTTCGGTGGTATCCGGGATTCAACATGGAAAAACATTGATAAGACGAGCAATTTATAACTCTACAATGTTTGAAAACATGGGGTTTCAATATGTAGGCCCATTGGATGGGCATGATGTTTTGATGCTGGAAGATTTGTTTGTCAATTTGCAGCAGCAAACAGCTCCTTTATTTGTGCATGTGGAAACCCAAAAGGGCAAAGGCTTTCAGCCAGCTGAACAAAACCCTGGCGCTTTTCATGGGGTGTCTGCTTTTGACATCAACAGTGTCCCAGACCCCGATGTAGCGCCAGAAGGTTCGTTTTCTACGGTGTTTGGTGAAAAACTGACAGAACTTGGTGGAAAGTTTAATCATATTTGCGCCATTACAGCTGCTATGAAGTATGGAACCGGGCTGCAATTCTTTTATCGAACCTATCCGGAGCGATTTTTTGATGTGGGTATGGCAGAACAGCACGCTGTCACCTTTGCAGCGGGTTTGGCACGAGGAAATATGCTGCCGGTTGTGTCAATTTATTCTACCTTTTTGCAGCGTTCGTATGACCAATTGATTCATGATGTTAATTTGCAAAAGTTAAATGTTCTGTTTGCAGTTGACCGTGCAGGATTGGTACCAGCAGATGGAGAAACCCATCAGGGCATTTATGACCCTGCTTATTTCAGTCAGATGCAGGGGATGCGTGTTCTTTCTCCTTCCAATTTTGCAGAACTAGAATATTGGCTGGAACAGCTTGTTCAAGTGTCTGAAAGTGCAAGAGCAATTCGTTATCCACGGGGCAAAGAATCTCCTAAATTGGCACAACTGGGGTGCAGTGGAAAGCTGTATGATAAGGTTCTGGAACAGGCAGATGCAAAAATTGCTTTGGTAAGTTATGGAAGTGAGACAGAAGATGTCCTGGATGCCGCTGAAATTTTGCAGCAAAAAGGAATGGCAGTTGATGTATATAAACTTGTGCAAATTCATCCATTACCCGAGGGATTAAGCCAACAACTGATGCAGTATAAAACAATTTTGTTTGGAGAAGAATGTATCAAAAACGGTGGCATTGGTGAGCATCTGGCAATGTCGCTTTATACAGCAGGATGGCATGGCGAATGGCTTGCAGCAGCAGTGCCAAATCTTGGCATTCCTCATGCAAGTGTTTCTGAAATTAAAAAAACGTTGGGTTTAGATGGCGAAAGCCTTGCCAAAATGCTGGTGGAATAAGAGAGGGACTGCAAGTGAAAATACGATTGGATCAATATTTGTGTCAGGAAGGATTGGCACAAAGCCGTGAGCGTGCAAAAGCACTGATTATGGCGGGCATTGTTTATGTGAATGGAGAAAAAATTGACAAAGCAGGAACAACCATTCCAGACAATGCACAGGTGGAAGTGCGAGGGCATGATATTGGATATGTCAGCCGAGGCGGTTTGAAACTTGAAAAAGCAATGCAGGTTTTTCCGATTTCTCCAAACGGAAAAATTTGTATGGATATTGGTGCATCTACGGGCGGTTTTACAGATTGTATGCTGCAAAATGGAGCTGTAAAAGTGTATTCTGTTGATGTTGGATATGGTCAGCTTGCATGGAAACTGCGCTGTGATGAGCGGGTGGTGAACATGGAACGCACCAACATTCGCCATGTCACAGCAGAGATGCTCCAAGAGCCAATTAGCTTTTTCAGCGTAGATGTTTCGTTTATTTCGCTCAAACACATTTTTCCTGTTGCATATCAAATTTCTGAGCCTAATACACAAGGCATTTGCTTAGTTAAACCACAGTTTGAGGCAGGAAAAGAAAAAGTCGGGAAAAAAGGTGTAGTGCGTGAACCACAAACCCATTTTGATGTGATTTTTCAGGCTCGTACTTATGCAATGGAAAATGGTTTCTCCGCAGTGGGGCTTGATTTTTCACCTGTAAAAGGCCCGGAAGGAAATATTGAGTTTTTGATGCAGGTAGTCAAAAGCGAATCTCCAATTGGATTTAATGACGAAACTGTATGGAACATTGTGCGAAAAGCACATGATACATTGGATGTATCATAACAATTGCCCAAGGAGTGGAAAGCAATGACGGTTTTTATTGTTCCAAATCTAAAAAAGCCACAAGCAAAAGAAGTGTGCAAACAGGCAACTTCTATTTTAAAAGAGGCAAACGCAGATGTTTTGTTTAGTGAAA
Source organism: Anaerofilum sp. (assembly GCA_020024115.1). GTDB lineage: Bacteria > Bacillota > Clostridia > Oscillospirales > Ruminococcaceae > Anaerofilum. Next base: position 716 of record JAHHUF010000066.1, on the reverse strand, counting down.
ACGATGCAGAACAGTTGGAATTGAAAGGTTATGAAGGAATTTCTCATCAACAGGCGATTGAGCAGGCAGATGCAATTGTTACCATTGGCGGCGATGGAACAATGCTGCGGATTGCACAGGAAGTGCAACCGTATCGAAAACCTTTATTGGGAATCAATTTGGGTAGGCTAGGGTTTTTATCAACCTGTGAATTGAGTGAAATGCAGTATAAGCTGAACCGTTTGGCAAAAGGTGATTTTGTACAAGTTGAGCGAATGATGCTACAAGCGGTGGTGCAGGATTCCGGAAAAGAGCCAAAAAAGTTTTTGGCATTAAATGATATTGTAATTTTTAAAGGATTGAGAACCCAGACAATTGGATTGGAAGTGCTTTGTGATGGTGTCAGGGTGAGCAGCTATCAAGGAGATGGTGTTGTCATCGCAACACCAACAGGCTCAACAGCCTATTCATTGTCAGCAGGAGGGCCTATTTTGGATGCAGAAATCCAAGGAATTCTGATGACGCCGATTTGTGCGCACAGTTTGCAAAGTCCACCAATGGTGTTTTCAGCACAGCGACAATTGCAAATTGGCATACAAACAGAAAGTGAAGAGCCGGTGTATCTTTGGGATGATGGGAATCATCCCGCTCTTGAAATTAGTCCCAAAACCAATGTAACATTGTTTCAAGCGGAAAATAAGGTGATTTTAATTCAATTTACTAAAGCAGACCAGTTT
>JAHHUF010000065.1 GCA_020024115.1 Anaerofilum sp. | reverse complement strand
TAGGAGGTGAGAATGTTTCCCTTTACGTGGCTGTTATTATACGGTGTTGCCTTAATTTTTTGCTATAAGAAAAATTTTCTGTGTTTTGTTTGGATATGCTCTGAAAAAATGCAAAGCAGGTACAAATTGTTTGTATCTGCTTTTTTTGTATAAAACAATAAAAGATACAGATTTTTTTAACCGATTGGTAAAGTGATATTTATTTTTTGGAAAATTTTTTAAATGCTTTTGAAGAAACGCAAAAAACTGTTTCGTTGTATAGGTGTAAGCAAATCACGAAAGGAGGAATTGCCAATACTATGATACTGGCAAAATTTGGCAATATTGTGGAACAGTATCAAAGATTGCTTTATACAATCTGTTTCCAGTTGGTACATGACCACCATATTGCGGAAGATTTGGTACAGGAAACATTCCTTTCGGCTTACAATCACATTGATTCTTGCCAAGAAGAAAATATTCGCCCATGGCTGGCACGCATTGCAGCCAACAAGGCAAAAGACCATTTAAAAAGTGCGTATAACCGCAGGGTTTTGGCAACACAAGATGATGCAATAAAAGAAACCGAGTGTTTGAACATTGCAGCACCTGGCAACCCGGAAGACCTAACCGTGAGTGCAGATGAACTGGAAACAATCTGTCAAATGGTGCATGGTTTGAAAGAGCCGTATAAAATGGTTTCGGAACTTTATTTTTTGCAGGAAAAAGATGTGGATGAAATTGCAAAGTTACTAAAAAGACCAAGCAAAACGGTACATACACAATTATATCGGGCAAAGCGGCTGCTTCAGCAGCAAATTTCGGAAAGGAGTGTACGAGGATGAATTTGTTTTTAGACAATGGTCATTTAACAGATGAAGGATTGCAGGAATTGATTGACGGTAGTTTGGATGAAATGCAGCGGCTGGAAGTTTCGGAACATTTGAGTTTTTGTGATGAATGTTTGGTGCAATACACCAATTTGTTAACAGAGCCAATTTGCATAGAACCAAAGCAGGATTTGGTTTTGCCTGTGATGCAGCGTTTGCGCAAAAAAGTATTGTGTGTTATCACCAGCCGATATGCAACAGCCGCTGCCGCTGTGGTGCTGACACTTTGTTTGTGGGTATCGGGATTCTTTTCGGGAATTCATGCTGAAGAATCACATATGGGCCAGCAAACCACTTCAAGTCATTCCTTTTCAGGGAAGATTCAGCAAATGTTTTGGAACATCTCAGCCACATTTTCCAATATGATGGATGAGGTTTCGGGAGATATTTCCAATAGTATACAAAAAGATAAAGAGGATGCTTCCAACAGCCAAGTGCAAAAACAAACACAAGAAAAAAAGAACGATAAACACTTTCAATAGAAGGGAGAATAAATTATGAAAAAAAGTAGTTTCTTAACATTTTGTTTTGCCTTTATTCCAGGAGCAGGACAGATGTATCAAGGATATATGAAACGAGGGCTTTCGCTTATCACCTTGTTTTGTTTTGGAATTATGTTTGCAGCAATTTTGCCCTATTCCGCAATTTTGCTGCCAATTGTATGGATGTATTCTTTTTTTGATACCTTTAATTTGTGCAACAGTCCTCAAATGGACGGCTATCTTTTGCAAAATGAGTGGATGGAAAGTATAAAAGATGCTGTTAGCAGAAAACCTGTGTGGATTGGTGGCGGATTGATTTTACTGGGAGCATGGATTTTGTTTGATACCTTCATCCATCCTCTCCTCTATCATTTAGCAGCAATTGTTGGAATTGACAGATGGTACTATATAGAATTGTATAACAATATTCCCAAAATGGTGTTTTCAGTGATTATCATTTATTTCGGCTTCAAATTGGCATTTGGAAAGAATAAAAAACACACAGAAGATATTCAAGATTTTGAAGAATTTAAAGGGGAGAAATTTTATCATGACGATAATCAATAAGCTAGTTCATCCGTTTAAGATAGCAGGAACAACGATTTGTTTTGGAATAGGAATGTTATGGATGATGACAGGAAAACCGTAAAAGACATGAGAATTGTGGAGAAAAAAGAAATGAATGAGCAGATACAGGAATTTAAATCAGAAAATCAAACCGAAACAGCAATGCCGCAGCAAGTGTCTCCGAAGTCTGCCAAAAAAGTTCGTCGCGTTGGTACATTTACAATGGGCTGTGTGATGATTGTGGTGGGGGTAGCCATTTTGTGTTCCAGTATATTGGGGTGGGACAATTTGATGCTGCTTGCAAAGCTGGCACCTATTGTGTTGATTCTGTTGGGTGTTGAAGTTCTGGTGGCATCGTTTGTTCAAAAAGCAAAACTGAAATATGATGTGTTTGGAGTTATCCTGTCGAGCTTGGTGGTCTGCGTTTTGGTGACAGCTGCGGTTGGCTATCAGTGGGTGTTTGTGCAGCTGCCAAAAGTAGAAAAAATAGAGCGTATGGCACAAGACTATATTTCGGATAAATTGTATGAATCTGTTAACAGAGAAGGAATTAGCGATGTAAGAGTTCATTTTTCTCGTCAAATGAATCAATGGGCGGAAGAAAATATACAGGAAACCATGAAAAACAGTGACATCTTTTTGGATATTACATTGCAGCCTGAATATGCCCAGCCCGATAGACTGGCTGAAAAAGCAGTTGAAATCAATGGGGTGATTAAACAACAGTTTTCTGAAATCGGTTTAAACTTCATTCACATTTCTTATAGAGCACAAAATCAAGAAACAAAAAACAGCAGCAATTTGTATCTTCAAGGACGGTATGCTTTTGACCAAAATGCAGCACAGCTAGAGCAAAATGTTCAAAACGAAGAGAATCGCTATGATATACACGATTTGGTAGAGGAATATGAACTACAATTGAAGGATTATAGAACTCAAATTGATGAATTAACACATCAGTTAGAAACTGAAAAAATAGAGCATGAAATCCAGCTTCAAGAATTGCAAAATCAAAACAATGCAGCTTGATTGCTTGATTTTCGACAGCCTTGCCCAGACAGCAAGGCTGTTTTTTGTAAAAATTCAGTAAAAAGCAGCCATCTATTGTAAAATATCAAATTCTTTTATTTGGGGAATACCACTAAAAATTCAATGTTATTTTGTATGACAAAAAGGGCTTTGGATAAAATCAGGTTTAAAAGCTCACTAAAATTGAGCGTTTTAGTCAAATTATTGTAAAAATATCAGATAGGTAGAACAATAAATTGTTAAACCTGACTTTATTGCAATCTGCAACAAGGTATGATAGACTGTAACAAACAGGCTTTTGATGAATTTTTACATAAGCAAATGGAATTTAAAAGAGGGGTAAATCAAATGGCATTTTTGAAAGGATACACCAAGCAAGAAAAAGCTGGATGATGTACGACTGGGCAAACTCGGCACATTCAGTGGTGATTATTACGATTCTTCCGATTTTCTATAATACCGTGGCAGGATACACAGGCGATGCGGCATCCAGCATGAATACATGGGGCTATTGCACCAGTATCGCAATGTTGGTGATTGCTTTGATGGCACCTGTTATGGGAGTTTTGGGCGATTTTAAAGGAATGCGAAAAAAAGTTGTTTTGCTTTTTTCTGGTGATTGGAGTGCTTTCCTGTGGATTTTTGGCGGTTACACCAATGCTGGATTTTATCAATCCTGAAACAGCCGAAAAGGTTGGTTTGGCAATTTTGATTTTGTATATTGTCAGTCAAATTGGTTTTTCAGGTGCAAGTTTGTACTATGACAGCTTTTTGACCGATGTAATCACCGAAGACCGTACGGATAAGGTGTCCACGATGGGCTATGCAATGGGATATATTGGAGGCTCGACCATTCCGTTGCGGTTGTTTTTGAGTATGGCAGGAGTTGATGTTGATATGCTGATTTGTCTGTCGGTGGTGTTTGGCTTTACCTCTGTATGGTGGATGATTTTCAGTATTCCGCTGCTCAAAAATGTGCAGCAAAAAAGCGGCGTTGAAAAAGAAAAACACGCCATAGCTTCCGCACTGAAAGGACTGGGCAACGCAGAAATTCTGCTTGCTCTGCTTTTGGTGCAGGTGCTGAGGCTTCCGTTCTGTTTGCTGTATATCAATTTATCCGAACGGTTCAGCCCGCAGGTTAGGATTGGTGTCGGGATTTGCATTTATATGGGAATTTCTGTGTTTCGCTTTTTTGTGCGCAGTGTTTGGCAGTTTTGGGTGCTGGCAATTTTGGTTGCGACCAGCCAGGGTGGAATCCAAGCATTGTCCCGCAGTATGTTTGGAAAAATGATTCCTGATAAAAAACGAAGTGGAGAGTTTTTTGGATTCTATGATATTTTTGGGCGGTTTTCTGCCATTATGGGCCCATCTCTTGTAGCACTGAGCAGCGGTTGGGCAGCAGCGGTGATTCGCCATAAAGAAAACATCCTTGTGGGTGCACCTTCCGAAGTGTTGGTTGAAGTATCTCAGCGTGCAACACCGTGGGGTGTTTTGAGTGTATTGATTATCTTTCTGGTTGGTGCATTTTTGTACTTTGTATGTCTGCCAAAATACTTGAAAAAGGAGCAGCAGATAACTCATGCCTGAAGCATATACCCATATTAAAATCGGTCAAAAAGCCGCTGAAAAAGCCGCATTTTTGCCATACAGCAAAACAGCATTTTTGCTGGGTTGTCAAGGGCTGGATATTCTGTTTTGCTATTCTGTTTGGAAAAGTGGAAAAAAGAGAAACCCTGATTTGCCGGCTTTGGGGGCAAAAATGCACCATGCAAAAACAGGGGAATTTTTGCAAACATTGGTAAAATCTGCAAAGACAGAACCACAAAAAGCCTATGCAGCAGGATTTTTATGTCATTATGCTACGGATTGCATCATTCATCCCTATGTGGAATTTTTGGCGCAAAAAGGACAAGTGTATGGTGAAGTGGGAGGGCATGGCTATTTTGAGGCAGAATTGGACAGCTATTTGCATCAGCAAGATTTTAACGATGCGGCTGTCCCAGCAAGAGACAGTTGCCCCAATTTGACAGGACAAGAACTGGAACAAATTGCAGAACTGTTGCAGCAGACAATCAATCAAACCTATCAGATGCAGCTAGATAAACAACCGTTTATTGACAGCTATTATCACACCCGATTTTTGCGGTCGATTTTTGTCTCCCGTTTTGGTATAAAGTGGACGATTTTCTGGTTGGCAGAACGAGTTGCATTTGGTGGGGCGGGATTTATTACAGGTCATATCACCCCGGCAAAACTAAAGAAAAATTTGCCTGAGAAATGGATTCATCCGGCTACAAAACAACCGATGCAGCAGGATATTTGGCAGCTTTTGAAAATTGCAGAAAGCCGTACAGCCCAACTGCTGATGCAGTATCAGGCATGGCAAAAAGAGGAAATTTCTTTTTTGCAGTTTGCGAAAATGATTGGGAATTTCAGCTATGATGATGGCGGAATCTGCAAAGATAAACTGCCCCAAGAGGAAACAGAATGAAACAAACAGTTGGACGGTTTGCACCCACACCCAGTGGTCGAATCCATTTGGGAAATTTGTTTTGCGGCTTGCTGGCATGGCTGGCAGCAAGAAAAGAAAACGGAAAAATGATACTGCGAATCGAGGATTTAGACCCCCAACGCAGCCGAATGGAATATGCAGAAAAATTGCAGGAAGAATTGCTTTGGTTTGGGTTGGATTGGGATGAAGGTGGAACAAAAGGGGGACAGCACAGCCCTTATATTCAAAGCCAATGTGATGAAACTTATCAAGTAGCAATTGAAATTTTGCAGCAAAAGGAGATGCTTTATCCCTGTTTTTGTTCCCGTGCTGAATTACATACCGCCAATGCACCACATTTGTCGGATGGGCGATATTTATATTCAGGGGCTTGCAGAGATTTAACCCCACAACAGCAAGCAGAAAAAGCAAAACAAAAAACTCCAGCACTTCGGGTGAAAGTGCCAGAGCAGGTGATTTGTTTTGAGGATTTGCTGTATGGAACACAGCAGGAAAATCTTGCACAGCAGGCAGGTGATTTTATGCTGCGGCGTGCGGATGGGGTCTTTGCATATCAGTTGGCGGTTGTGGTGGACGATTTGCGGATGGGGGTCACTCAGGTGGTGCGTGGGCGTGATTTGCTGGGCTGTACCCCACGACAAATTTGGTTATCTCAACAGTTGGGGGCAGAAAGATTGCCACAATATGGGCATATTCCTTTGGTTTTGGACAGTGAGGGAAATCGGCTTTCTAAACGGGATGGTGCATTATCGCTGGATTGTCTGCGTCAACACTTTACCTCACAGCAAATTCTGGGCAAATTGGCTTTTTTGGCAAATTTGATTGACTGCCCCAAAGAAATCTCTTTGCAGGAATTGATTCCGCTTTTTGAATGGGAAAAAATCCCGAAACAGGATATTTGCTTGCCAACAAATTTGTTTGAAGTATAAATCAATTTACAATAACCGAAACCCCCGCAGGCAGACAGGTTGCCATTTGGTCAGAATGAGAGAGCCTGCCAAAGCCTTCGCAAAGATGGTCGGGACATTCAGAATCTACAAAGCGGATGGAGCCATCTTCTACAACAAGATGAACCTGATACCCATTTGATGTAAAGTCATACTGTTTGTTTTGGGTGAGGTCAATGGTTGTTTGGCTTCCGTTCGGAAAGTTCACCACAGCAGTTGCACCTTTTGATTTTGGTTTGAACAAAAAGAATGCAGCGATTGCTAAAATAATAACACAAAAAAGAATGTTTTGAAGTGATGAGCGTTGCATGAAAGAACCCTTTCTGACAATAAAATATGAGAAATGTTTGAAAACACTGCAAAAAAGCAGTTGTTTCGTATGCAAAATATGCTAAAATAAAAATAACAGTTCAAGAGATACCACAAAATGTATTGATTTTGAATTGTGCAAAATTAGCATTGGTCTGTTTAGCATTGAAGCTGTTTGAAAAGACCAAAATTTTGGCTTTTCAGATATGCTATATTTGATTATACAATAAAAGTGAGGAGTGTGACAGAATGAATTTGTCAAAATGGAAAGAGATTGTAGAAAAATTTGCAGAAGAAAATGCAGAAAATATAGCAAGAGATATTAAGCGTTTGGTTGATATTCGCAGCGTGGAAGAAACCCCGAAAGAAAACGCACCCTTTGGCAAAGGCCCCCGTGCTGTGCTGGAAGAAGCCTTGAAAATGGCTGAGGAAATGGGTTTGGAAACCTACAACGCAGAAAACTATATTGGTTGGGTACAGGTGCACGGAACCAGCGACAAAACTTTGGCAACCATCACCCATTTGGATGTTGTTCCTGAGGGAAATGGCTGGGATACTGACCCATTCTGTATGCGCCGTGAAGGCGACTGGCTGATTGGTCGTGGCGTTTCGGACGATAAGGGTCCTAGTGTATTGTGCCTGTACATTGCAAAATTCTTGAAAGAGCAGGGAATTGTGCCAAAGTATAATTTCCGTGTCCTGCTGGGTTGCAATGAGGAAACCGGCATGGGCGATGTAGAATATTATTTGGAGCATTATCCTGCACCTGATTTCTGTTTCTCTCCTGATGCAGAGTTCCCTGTTTGCAATGGCGAAAAGGGTTTGTATAGTGCGGATTTAATCAGTAATGTTCTGAATGGTACCATTATTGATTTCAAGGGTGGCGTTGCAAGCAATGCGGTTCCTGATTTGGCACACTGTATTATCAAGGCAAATATTGCCGAATTGCCTGAAAAAGAGAGAATTACTCTTTCTGAAGCTGGTGAAGGTTTGGTTCAGATTGAGGCAAAAGGCAAGGCAGGCCATGCAGCATTCCCTGCCGGAACCATCAACGCAATTGGTGTGATTGTGGATTATCTGCTGGAAAATAACCTTTGCAATCAAGAAGAAAAAGGTTATTTGGAACTGCTGCAAAAATTGTTTGCATCTACCGATGGCAGTGCAATCGGCATTAACAGTGATGACGGTTTGTTCGACCCATTGACTGTAATCGGCGGCACAATCCGCATGGAAGACGGAAAGCTGATTCAAAATCTGAACAGCCGCTATCCCACTTCTACCTCCGCACAAACCATCACTGCACAGTTGGAAAAAGCTGCCGGTGCATTTGCACAGGTGAGGGCAGAGCGAGAGAATGCTCCATTTTATATCAGTGCTGACCATCCTGCCATTCAGACCTTGCTGGGTGTTTATAACCAAGTGACTGGTGAAGATGCAAAGCCATTCACTATGGGCGGTGGAACCTATGCACGCCATTTCCCCTTTGCTGTCAGCTTTGGACCGGAGGCTGCAATGGGCAAAATGCCTGATGATGTGCCTGATTTTGTGGGTAATGTACACGGTCCCAACGAAGGTGCAAATTTGAAGCATTTGGTCGAGGCTTTGAAAATTTATCTGCTGAGTGTTCTTGCTTTGCAGGAAATTGAACTGTAATTTTAATTTGCAGTTTAAAATTATAGGCTATCTGAAAAGTCAAAAATTTGCTGATTTTTTGGTTTCAGATACACCATAAAATAAAAGAATCCGCTTGATTCTCTTTTGAAAAGAGAATCAAGCGGATTTTTGTATCTTTGAAGAAAATTTGTGTCAGATTCCCATCCAATCCAATGCTTTTTCAATCTGCTCGTCCCAAAGCTCCCAGCAATGGTCACGATTCGAGGTTTCGCTGGCAGTGACAGAATAGCCCAAAGAAACAGCTTTTTGCACAAAGCGGCGATTTGCATCCAAAAAGGAATCATCCATACCACAATTGACATACAGCTGAGGTTTATGAGCAAGTGCTGTGGGAGATTCCAAAAGAGAATAAACATCTTGCGGACTGTTTTTGACTTCAGATGCGGTGTGAAAAACATTTGAAAGCGGGTGCAAAGGCAAGCACTTATTTTCCATCATTTCTGCAATGTCCAATGCCCCTGAAAAAGAAGCTGCTGCACAAAAGCGTTTCGGCTGAGATAAAGCCAATTTTAGTGCGCCATATCCACCCATTGAAAGCCCTGCTGCAAAGGTGTTTTCACGACTGGGAGAAAGGTGAAAAAAGGATTGCACAATTTGGGGCAATTCAACAGAAAGAAAATCCCAATAGCGTTCCCCGGATAAGGTATTGCAATAAAAACTTCTGCCACCACAGGGCATAATGACTGCCATTTGACGGCGGGCAGCGTAGCGTTCAATGGAGGTGCGCCGCAGCCAGATGGATTCATCATCGGACAGCCCATGAAGAAGATACAGCACAGGGATACTGTTTCGGGATGTGGAATCAGTGGAAAGCCCAATCCCTTGGGAAGATTCAGGCAAAATGACATTCATTCGGGACTGTATTCCCAAACAGTTGGAATAAAAACAAGTTTGAAGTAATGCCATAAAAAACATCTCCGTTTTTTAAAAGTTGTCATTGGAGTCGTGTATTTCAACATAATTGTTGTGTGAACGCTGTGCAGCAAATACACAGGCGGCACATACAACAGCAGCCAATGCCATAAGCTTAAAAATAGCTTTCATAAAAAAATCCCTCCTTTGATGAAAAATGAAAAAATATTCTATTTAAAGTATACCATATATTCAAATAAAGAGAAGTAAAAAAACTGTAAAATATACAAGAAAAATCAAGA
>JAHHUF010000064.1 GCA_020024115.1 Anaerofilum sp. | reverse complement strand
GATGAATACCGCAGTCAAGTCAAATTGCAGGATGCAGGCAGCTATACCGCCGAATCCTATCAGGCATACAAAACCGCCTATGACGCATTGATGCAAGCCGACCCCAAAGACCTGAGTGTGGATGCCTTTGAAAAGCTGAAAACAGCCTTTGAGCAGGCAGCCTATGGACTGAAAAGACCCGACACCCCCGTCAGCCCCAATACTCCTGCTGCAAAACCAAACCCAGCCCCCAACCCACAGCCAACCACCCCCAACAACGGCGGCCAGAACAGCACAAAGCCTGTACAGACAGGTGATTCTGGCAATCTGCTGTTGTCAGCAATGATGGCTGCAAGCGCAAGCGTTTTGGCATGGGTAACAGGCAAAAAACGCAAACAGGACTAAAATAATAAAACAGCCCTCTATCCACCCCCAGATAAGTGTGTATGATTCTCCTTATCTGGGGGATTTTTTCAATAGAATCCTGTAACAGTGCCATCTGTTCTAGTGGTCTATTAAAAGCAAATTACAAATATTTCTGAAAAAGCAAAAATTTATTTTCCTCTAATAATAAAAAATATTAAATAAAATCTTGTATTAAGTTGAAAATAGGATATAATTATGGCACAAACACTTTGATAAAAATTTATCTAAATGGATTTGAGAAGCTTTATAAAGATGGAAAAAATCGTTGTAGTGGGTGCAAACCACACCGGAACAGCTTGTATCAACACCATTTTAGACAACTATAAAGACAAAAAAGTTGTTTGTGCTGTTGCAAAAGACGGCTCCAAAATTGAAGAAAGCTATGATAAATTGATTCTGGCAACTGGTTCTTTGCCTGTTGCACCTAAGTTTGAAGGAATGGATTTGGAAAATGTGCAGTTTGTAAAGCTGTATCAAAACGCCGCTGAAGTAATTGAAAAACTCAAGAACAATGATATTAAAAAAGTGGCAGTTGTCGGTGCAGGATATATCGGCGTTGAGTTGGCTGAAGCATTCAAACGCAATGGCCGTGATGTTGTACTGATTGACAGTGCTGAAACCTGCCTGTCCAGCTACTATGACTCTGATTTCACTGATATGATGTCCAAAAACCTGCAAGACCACGGCATTGAACTGGTATATGGTCAAAAGGTAGAGAAAATCTTGGGCGACAAAAAAGTTGAGAAGATTGTCACCGATAAAGCAGAGTTTGATGTTGATATGGTTGTTTTGTGCATCGGCTTCAAGCCCAACAACGAGCTGGGTAAAGAGCATCTGGAATTGTTCAAAAACGGTGCATTTTTGGTCAACAAAAAACAGCAGACCAGCCAGCAGGATGTTTTTGCAATCGGCGACTGTGCAACTGTTTTTGACAACTCCATCAACGACACCAACTATATCGCATTGGCAACCAATGCTGTGCGTTCCGGTATCATCGCAGCACACAATGCTTGCGGCACCGAGATTGAAAGCATCGGTGTGCAAGGCTCAAACGGTATCAGCATTTGGGGCTTGAACATGGTTTCCACCGGCTTGACCTTGGAAAAAGCAAAGGCAAACGGATTCAATGCCACCACCACCGAATATGAGGATTTGCAAAAGCCTGAATTTATTGAGCATGACAACGAAACCGTAAAGCTGAAAATTGTTTATGATAAAGACACAAGAGTAATTTTGGGCACACAGATGTGTTCCAAAGAGGATATTTCCATGGGGATTCATATGTTCTCCTTGGCAGTTCAGGAAAAAGTTACCATTGATAAACTGAAATTGCTGGATATTTTCTTCTTGCCTCACTTCAATAAACCATACAACTATATTTACTATGGCGAGCTTGAATACAAAATAAACCCTCAAAACGGGACATTCACTCTATTTGAAATGCCCCACAATGAAACAATCTAAATATCAAGCTATCAAAAAGGCTGGTCGTCTGTGCAAAGCAGACAACTAACCTTTTTTGTTTTTATTTTTTTAAAAGCTATGCCAATCGGTTTTTAATTGCTTGTATGGCTTTTTGTAAAAAATCTTTCAAAGCCTCTTTATCATTTTCTGAATAGTAATTGCTAATATAAACGGGTGGCTCTAATGTATACAATTCTTCTAAGCGATACTCTTTCATGTGCTTCTTAAGCCAGTCTAAATTCTCCTTGCTGTTACAACATTTTTCTTTTTCTAAATTTTAAAGATACAACGATGGATAATCTTTATTTAAATGATAAGAGCCTTTTCCCTCATGGTTATAACTCTCATTCAAATTTACAGGGCAAGGCATAAAGTTGGAAAAAGAATACATAAGCTCAAAGCCTTCCTCAAAAAGTTGTTTTAATTCTGTTTCACCTTCAAACAATTGCTCAAGATTATCATAAATGATTTGGAACAAATTTTTTTGATGCGATAATAATCTCCTTTTTCAGATTATCAACAGTACAACCCGTTCCGTTTTTGACCTGCTCTATAAGGAATACGCAGAGCAGCGCAAACGGTTTTTAAGAATACACAAGAGGGTTTCTAAATATTTTTCAGAAAACCTAATGTACTCAGTTATTGCACACATTCTCAAAAAACCCGAATTTCAACAGGTGGATTGTGCTGTCCATGTTGTACTTTCCAATTTGTGCAAGGACGATTCCCAATTGTCCCCATCTGAGCAAGAATATGCACACAATCCCAGAACTCACATTGACTTTTTGATGTTCCACAAAATGGGAAAAGAGCCGATTCTTGCCATAGAACTGGATGGCACATCTTTCCATCAGCCAGACTCGAAGCAAGCCGAACGGGATGCCAAAAAAGATGCTATTTTAAAGCATTGGGAAATTCCCTTGCTGCGCATTCCAACTGACAGCAGCAACGAAACAGAAGAAATCGAAGCTGCTTTGAAAGAGGCACTTTCAAAATAAAAATCACACCTAAAAAACACAAAGCATCGAAATTTCTCTTTCTGAGAAATGCCGATGCTTTGATTGCTTTAAAGGCTGGGATTGTTTAAGCAAAGCCCTTCGATTGTTTGACTTTGCTTTTGTGTTCAGGTAGACAGGTCGATTTCGTCCCAATCGCAGAAACTGTCGCAGCCAGCAAGCCAGAACAGCGAACGATGCCGCTCCATCACAACTCCTGCATCCAAGCCGCAGGGGGCGGGCAATCCGCTGATGCGGGCATCCACACAGCCCCAGTCCAGCAGATAAATCAAGTCTGCATTGTCCAGCAGTTCTTTTCGGCTGCGCAGCTTTGCCGAAGCTAGCAAAAACTCCAAACGGGGATATTCACGCATAATCTGCACCGCCTTTGGTACATCACAAATGTGGTCGGGCCAGAATAAATCGTCATTTAAACCCAAAGCCCATTCCATCACCCACAAATTTTCGTACTGCCAAATATGCTGAATCTGCTCTTGCTCGGTGCTGTCCGGATTGTTGAGATATTCCTGCTCTTTTGGGGAGAAAAATTCTTCTGCACCATAGGCATCAATCATGGACTGCACAAAGGCTTTTGCATCGTCGTATGACATTTTCTCGCCCAGACGGCACTCGGAATAAACAGCCACCACCAGCAGGGCGGCAGCTCTGCCGCATACCTCACGCAAGGAGCGGCTTTTGTCTGTTTCTTTCACACCCAGCAATGGCAGGTGAGAGGGTGTATAGAGATGCTTGCTTTCCAGCAAATTCATCGAACGGTCACGGCGGTCGCAATCCTCAGGGGCATTTTCCTTCCAGACAGCAGGCAACGGATAGCAAGGAGGCATATAATATTCCAGTTGGGTATTGCCCTGTTTGTCAAAAATGGGTCGTCCAAGGGAGTCACAAATGACATCCATTCCCTGCGTTACCAGACCTTGCACAGCCAGAACAGCCTGCCAAACCTGCGCCTTGATTTCCTCCTCTTTGGCTGGATTTTGAGGTGCATCATAGCAGGCATAGACCCGAATCACGCTGCGGCACATCCGCAGATGATGGAGCAGATTGCGCTGTACCTCAATATGCTCGGTTTCCACCTGCCGAAAGTGTCCCCACACTCCTTGCAGCTGCTCTTTGGCATCTTGTCCGTATTCGCCCTCGTCCTCTGATGTGCGGACGGTAAAGGCGATGAGCATATCCTCTTTTGTCAGGGTGATTTGTTCCCCTGTTCCGTCACTTTTCATTCCGAATGCCTGCTCCAACTGGGACAAAATTTCGTCTCGGTCGCTCCATGCAGAAAAAATCATTTCGTGCATTTCTATCTGTTTGTGTGATTGGTTGTCAGAAAACAGCCCCATTATAATTCCTCCTGTTGTTAGGGGCTATCTGAAAAGTCGAAATTTTCTCCTTTTTCTACAATAAACAATATCTGCTGTGTTAAAAATACTCGAAATACAGTAAGGATTTCTGATTTTTGGGATTGCAGCCACTTGTTTTTTGCAAAAAATTCGTCAATTTGTTAGTTTTCAGATACGCCCTTAAAACTGCCTATTTATTTTTCTTTATTTTACCATATCTTTGTCAAATTACAACAAAAATTATTCTGAAATTATAATGTGATATATAATATAATAGATTGGTATTTCTGATTTTGAAACTTGTCACCTAAAACAAAACAGCAGCCAAAAGTCATTATCGAGGCTTTTGGCTGCTGTTTTTCTTTGAATCCTGTGATTCTATTTTAAATCCCTCAAATGCTGATTTTGCATTTATTTGATGGAAAACTCGTACTGTGCGGTGGGGTCGTCAAAGTTTTCGTTGGGAACCCACAGCATAGACTTGTCGGTCATGTTATACACAACACTGTGCACGGTGGTGCCATTGTTGTCATCGTTTTTCCAATTTCTTCTGCCAACAATCCGCAAAACTTCCATAGCTGCTTTTTCGTCCTTCACAATTCCGTCGGTTTTGCCAAGTTCTTCGTACAGTCTTTCGTAGCGGTCAACGCCTTTTTTGTCCTCGGCAGGGGAAGCAGCATAGTAGTCAGGCAAAACCACAAAGTTGGTGATGACCTGATAGTCCGCTGCGGCTTCTGTTTCACCAATGTGTGCATCGTCATCGTTATAGGTCACAACCAGCTCACGCTTGCTGCCGTCGTTGTCGGTGCTGTCGTTGCCTGCAACCCATTCCAAAATCGCACTTTTTCCGCTGGAATCGGCAACCATATAATGATAGGAGGTTTTTGCAGAGTCGTGTAAATCGTATGCAGAGGCAATCTCAACTGCCTCCTCCACGCTGTCGGCATAGTCCAGAATCAACCGCAATAGAGTGGTTGAGGTAAAGTCGGGGCGGTCGGTGTTTTGGTCGGTAGCAACGGTTTTTTCTCCGCCCTGATAGGTCATGTAAATTCCGCAGCTTACCCCTGCATCATTGATACCGTCCAAGGGGGTATACCCCGCTGCAAGAGAAGTAATTTTGTCCATCATGCTCTCAAGATTTTGGTCTGGCTCCAGCCCCAAAAATTGAAGGTCGGTGGTGGAGATGGAGGCATGACGCCCTTTGTTTGCCTCGGTAAAGACAATACAGGTATTGGTTTTGGAAAAATCGTAGTTTCGCCCAAAAAGTTGGTCGCCGTCCTCGGTTTTTGCTGTGAAGGAGGAACAGGCGATTTCGGGGTCTTCAATTTCCATTTTGATTAAGCCTTTTGTGATGTTTTGGGTGATAAACTGAATCAATTCGCTGTCGTTGGACACGCCCCCCTGCTCCACGAATTTATCCAGATAAAAGCCGCCTTTCACATTCATCGTATAGACAGCGCCGTCCTCATGCCCGTCATTGCGTTCACGCAGCAGCTTGATGCTTGCGATGGTGGAGATTTCATTGTGCCAAAGGGCATAGACTGTGCCAACAACAACCAACAGAATTGCCAGCAAAAACACGCCGATTCCCAAAAGAATTTTTTTGGTGCGTGACATTGGTTTTTTTGTTTGATTCATAGATAAAAGTTCCTTTGCTGTTTGGATTTTGATGCTCAGATGCCAAGCATCGGTTTTTTGAATACCTGTTACAGGCTTTTTAAAAACCTGTATGCTATCATATCACATCATTCCGTAAGGGTCAAGGGTTTTTGAAAAACCTGTCATGGGATTTTCGGTTGACTTTTTCCCAAAGGCAAAATATAATACAATTATGGAAAAGAAAATTAAAATCGCACTGGCAGACTCTATGCAGGGCTTTCACCTGCCACGCTATGCCGACCTGCCGGATGTTGGGCTTTATTTGGAACAAACCGTAAAATACATCAACCAATGTTTGCAGCAGCTTGGCTGTATTCAAGTTACCGGCTCAATGATTCGCAACTATGTGAAACAAGGGCTAGCGCCTCACCCTGTCCAAAAACAGTATCATGCCGAACAAATCGCCTATCTTATTGGCGTCACCATCCTCAAGCAGGTGGCTCCGCTGGAACACATCAACAAGCTGTTTTTTCGGCAAAAAAGCGTCTATTCCTGTCAGGTTGCATACGACTACTTCTGCACCGAATTGGAAAATGTTCTATATTATCGGTTTGGTTTGAAAGATTCGGTCGAATCTGTGGGGGTGACTTCCTCCATCGAAAAAGAAATGCTCAGCAGTGCTGTCACCGCTGTTTCCCACATCATCTATTTCAATGCCTGTTTTCGGCAATTATCCCCACAATAAAAATCAATCAGCGGCAAAGACAACCGTCAGCGCATTTGGACATTCAGTGTTTGGACTGCAAAGGTTGAGGGAACTACCGTGAAATTTGTGGGTAACTGGTCGTTTACCAAAACACCCGCTGCACCAACTCCTCCTGTAAGCAGCCCCATTGTGCAAACAGGCGACTCCTCTCGGATTGCTGGGTTCTGCTCTAGCTGCTTGTGGCTTGAGCTTTTTCGCATGGCGCAAACGCAAAGAACAGGAATAAAAGTTCCATTTCATTCTATAAAATGCAGAAACAAATCAAATATCATAATATTGTTCACTGACAAAGAAGGATTGTTCCATTTTACGATTGGATAAATTTGTTTTATCAGTGAAACACCATCAAAAAAACAGACACCATTCAAAGCAAAATTTGAATGGTGTCTGTTTTTTCAGAAATAATATCAACATGATACACAATGTTTTGACTGAAAGTTGGCAGTGTGGCAAACACATTTCCAATTGGTTATTTGATTTTTTCCACAAAACAAATCTTGGGAAGTATCTTTATAGTTTGACTATAAAATAAAGTTTCTTTTTGCAAAAAACACTTACCGATTCTGTATATTATATTCCTCTATAATCTGAAAGAAAGTTCGGGTTTTCGGCAAATTGAAGCATACCACACAAAAAGATATTATGACACGGTGTCATAATATCTTTTGCTTTTATGATAGAATCGTTTATTCTCCATACAACAGTTCTTTATCAATTTTTTCGTTTTCTTCCTCGGTTTTATCTCCCAGCATTTTTTTGATGATGGTTATAAAAACGAATACCATAATCAAATAAACACAAAATGCCGCCGAAAGCCGAATCGATTTAAAAAGCAATGAATTGCTTTTGTACCAATCGTTATTAAAAAAATAGAGCATACAATTTTCCTTGATTCCGTATTGAGCCGAAAATTGTTCCAAATATTCCTCCGAGCCATCATTCAGCCATTCCCGTTTTGCGATGGGAAGTGTCACATCCTTTCCCTTTTTAATGGCAGAAACATACTGTGACGGAAGCTGTGCAAAAACATGAGAGCCGTCCTCCAGTTTCAGCACATAGTAGCGCTTGTATTCGTCGTTTGGGAAAAAATCGGACTGCACCACTCGGGCTTTCGGCTTGCCGTTGGAAACATATCTTTTTCCCTTGCGTACTTTGTGGTAAGGGTCTGCCCAGGGTTGAAAAGTGTATACATTGGTTGGTGCGATGTCGACTGCTTTTACGGTCATGTAGTAGCCTTCTGCTGTGACAATATCTGCCGCTGTCTGCAAAATCGGAATGTCATCCCCCGGTCGATGCCCAACAAAATTTTTGCCCGGGTTTCGCTGAATGGTTTCCATGGTAACGGTGGATTTTTTCATTCTAATCAATGTTTGCGGTTCCCAGTTTATGTAAAACCAAACTGCAATTGCAAAGGCACCAATACAAATAATTCCTTCGATAATATTTTTCTTTTTCACAAAATCCTCTTTTTTTCGATTGATATTTACTTCTTTATTAGAACACAAATTCTCCCAGTTTTCAACTGAATTTTTGCATAGATATGATTGAATTGAGCCTTTAAAAAATTTTCCCTTTGGAGAAGATTTTGGAGAGATGTTACAAGTAGGATGAAACCAAATTGCTCTGTTTTGAGAGAACAGCAATCTGTACAGAATTGTTTTTTATTGGATTTTGATTTTGTTTTATGCGATATTTTTATTAAAATATTGCTTCAGTACATACAGTACATACAATACATACAGCAAAAATAAACTTTCAAAAAATCGTCAAAATAAAATGATATAACAATGTTTTTGTGTTTTTTCTGAACCGATTAAAGTTAACACTTTCGGTTAGTTGGGTTATCATTTTCGGTGAGTGAGGTTAACAGATTCGGTTAGTGGAGTTATCACTTTCGGTGAGCCTTTTGCTATTTGTTTCATGCAGTGGTGATACAGTACAAAAAGGAGTTATTATGACACGGTGTCATAATAACTTGATATTTAGAGCAAGCAGTCTTTTGGAAAAAGTTTGATTAAAAAGCAAATTCCCCTTTTTTTCAAAGGGCTTTTTTGCTGTGGCAGGGAGGAAAAATTAAAACAGGGGATGTATGAAAACACGAATGTTTCAGCAAAAACGATAAAAAAACGGAGTGTACCAACCCTGATACACTCCATTTTTGTGAATAAAATTATCAATTGAAATCAAACTTATTGTTTGATTTTGGATGGAGATTGTCAGTTTGTTGTTTCGAGCCGAGTGCCTGATATGTCCTTATCCCATTGGTGACAGCAGGCGGTCAAATCGGCAAAACCCTATGCTTTGCTCCATGCTTGTGCTGTTTTGACCAATGTTTGAGCGATGCCCTGTTTGCGGAAGACAGGCTCCACAAACAAGTCATTCAACACTCCGACAGCCGCAGAGGCACTCTTGAAATCACACTTGGCAACACTGCACATCCCAACGGCACGATAGCCACGCTTTGCCAAAAAGAAGGTGATTTTTCCGTTTTGGATTGCTTGCTGAAGTTGTTCCTGCTTTTCTTGTGTCATCATTTCTTTTCCCAGTTCTGCCAGAAAGCCGTTTTGCAGTTTTAAAAGCTGCCAGTCTGTTGGGTCAGTCAACACTTCGACCGAATAGGGGACAGGATTCTTTGGTGGGTATATCAGCAGAGGGTCGCCCCATTGGGAACAAATCCCACACTTTGCCAAAAGCGCCTCCGCCCTTCGTTGCTGCTGTAATTCAGTTCGGCATAGGCTGCGCCCTTTCTTTCTGCCCACTCTAAAAGTGCTTTTGCAGATTGCCGTCCGATACCTTTTCCACGAAATTCAGGATATACGCAAAATTCCATAACAAAGCATTTTCCATCCTCTGTGTTGAATATCACCGGCATCGCAAACCCAATCTCTTTTCGGTCACTGAAAAAGAAAAGATAGTGACAGCAATCTTGCTGTCGGTCGTGAACCATCTGTATGTGTGCTTGATATTCTTCTCCGAGAAAATATTCCCTTGCCTCGTCTTTTGGGTCGGGGAGTATATCTCTCTTTAAATAGTGTCTACACAAGTTGAAGCCAAAACAGCACACCAAATAGCAATGCA
>JAHHUF010000063.1 GCA_020024115.1 Anaerofilum sp. | reverse complement strand
GTATATTTTTGCACCGAAAAAGTTCATAAAAAATCTTTATTTTTACACAAAAAATCTTTATTTTTATACAAAAAATTTTTATTATCAAAAAAATTTTCGCTGCAATATAAAAAATTAAAAACATTTTTCTAAAAAAATAATCTTGAATTGTTAACATTTTAATGCTATGATAATAAACATCTTGCAATGTAAGAAAACTACATAACAATGATAATCTTACTATTTTTGTTGAGAGGAAATTCGTATATGGATACCGAGACAATAAAACTTTTTGATGCTGAATGGAATTTGATGTGCTTTATTTGGGGCAATCAGCCTACCACCGCAAGCAAAGCTGCGGCATACGCATTGGAAAAATTCAATTGGAAAAAGAACACCACCTACACTGTAATTAAGCGTTTGGTGGACAAAAAAATTCTGCGCCGTGATGAGCCGGGCTTTTTCGTTGTACCTCTCGTGGAGAAGAAAGAGGTTCAGCAAGCTGCTGCTGTGTCTTTGTTGACAAAACGCTTTGATGGTGACATGGAAAGCCTATGCAGCACTTTGAAAGATGTCGGTTATTCTCTCTGATTGCAAAAAACAGCGGTTAAAATAAACTGCTGTTTTTTATTTTTTAAAATTTGCAAAGCCGCTCAAATTTTCAACAAGTTGTTGCTTTTTTGTTGAAAACTTGAGCGGCTTTTTCATTTCCAAACCGGTTGTGTTCTTCCATTGATGGGTTTATCATCATCTTTGGTTTTGGTGAATATCCCCAGTATCAGCCTATGTCGCAGCAAATATTATGGTATTTTGCACTTTTATAATTTTATAACTGCATACTTCGTTCCAGCTGCATCAAAAATGACGCCGCCTGACGCAAACGCGGAAAGGCATATTCAAAAAATTCCTGATAACTTTCACAATAGTAGTTATGCGCGTTTTCTCCTTGTGTATAGTCACGCTTACAACCACCTCGACATAATGTAAACCATTGACATTGTTTGCATCGTTCCGGCTTTTCCAAAGATTCTTCAATAAAACGAATCTCTTTTCGCTTTTGGTCAATTTCTTCAATGGTGTTGTCTGGCACTTTTCCCAAACGGCAGGAATCCAACGCATAAAAATCACAAGGGTACACACTGCCATCTGCTTCAACAAGATATTGAATGTTGCAATGCCCTGTCATTGCGCAGCTTTCGGGCTGTCTGTTTTGCAGAATCTGCACCAGATTATCAAAATATCGAATGGATACCACAAAACCACGGCGCAAATCCTGATACCACAAATCAAACAAGGTTTTTAAAAAATCAGCATAGGCTTTTGGGGCGAGGGAATAGTCCTCCTGTCCTCGCTGTGCCTCCAGTGCATCCATGCAAGGAATATACTGATGGTATAACCAGCCATTCTTTTTATAAGAATTGTACACTGTTGTAATATTTTTTGCCAGTTGAGCAGTGACAACCGTCAAAATATTAAAATCCACTTTATGCTGTGTCATCAATTGTGCCGACCGCAGTATACGGGAATAGCTGCCTTTTTGGTCTGGTTTGATACGGTACAAATCATGGGTCTGCTTTGTGCCGTCCAACGAAAGCCCCACCAAAAAATGGTTTTCTGCCAAAAAGCTGCACCATTCTTTGTCCAGCATCATTCCATTGGTCTGTAATGCGTTGGACACCCTTAAATTTGGGCGGCTATATTTTTTTTGCAATTCTATTACTTTTTTGAAAAAATCAAGCCCTGCCAATGTTGGCTCTCCGCCTTGAAATGCAAAAGCACAGCTTCCTGCTGCATTTTGCATAAAGGTGCTTACAACCGCCTCCAAAACATCCTCTTTCATCATCCCATAGTTTGGCACAGTTCGCATAGATGCTTCATCGGCATAAAAACAATATTTACAGCGCAAATTACAGCCTGAACTTGCGGGTTTTATCATTACACTGACAGGGTGCATGCTTTTTCTCCTTTAGTTATGCTTTTGTTAATAGAATTCCTTAATCCGATGGAACCAAGTGGAAGCGGGGTCTTTCAACCGAATCATCTGTTCGCTCATTTTATCCATCATCTCTTTTTTGATGTCTGCATAGGCTGGGTCATAGCAAACATTGTGCAGCTGATAGGGGTCTTTTTCAAAATCATACAATTCGCCTTTTTCGCTTTCATTAAAGGTAAACTGATAGCGTTTATTGCGAATCATACGCTGGCGGCAACAATAGAAATGGCTATGGAATTCGCCGTAAATTTCGGTTCTGCCATTGTCCTCTTTTGTTCCCATCATCAATGGCAGTAAACTTTCGCCATCCACAGGTTTTTCCGGGGCTACCCCTGCAATATCCAAAGCAGTGGGCATCAGTTCATGCAGATATACAAAACTGTCATTGTCCTTCTTGCCTGCACCGCTTACAATCATAGGAATTCGATAAATTTCATCAAATGTAAATGCACCTTTTTCAATCAATTTATGTGCACCCAAGCAGTCGCCGTGGTCTGCTGTGTAAATAATGATTGTGTTTTCTAACTCACCGATTTCTTCCAACTTTTTGACAATCATGCCCACCATATCATCAATCATGGTGCAGTGTCCATAATAGCGTGCAATGGTCTGTGCAAACCCATCCCAGCCATAGTCGCCCAAGCCCCACATTTTTTCGGTGAGGTAATAACCGTATGGCTTGTCTTCAAAGGTTTCTTTGTAGCTGGGGTGTTCTTTGATGTCTTTGGGGTCATACATCGAATAATATGGCTCTGGGACAATGCTTGGAGAATGTGGCCCCCAGAAGTTTGCCCACAAGAAGAATGGACGGTCATCGTCTTTTGCTTTGTCCAACAAACGGCAGGTTTCCTGTGCAACAAAATATTCAATGGTGCTTTCTACCGGGCCATCATGACGAGCATACATTTCTTGAATCTGCAAAGCAGGGTTGTTGCCCATAAATCTTTCGCTGACATCAACAGAATCATAGCCGTTTTCTTTCAAATACTCTTGATAATAGTTTGGCTCATTTTTTGGAGGTGCATCAAACTTCAAGCTGGGGAAAACACGGCTTCCCGGAAAACCATAGCCCATAAATGGTTTGCCATCCTCAAAGCCACAGTCAACAGGAGTGCGGTTGGGAGAAACATGCCATTTGCCCGCAAAGCCACAGTAATAGCCTGCTTTTGACATACAGTCACCCAGCAGAGGAATACCGTCATGAATATCGGTATGGTTGTCAATTACACCATGTTTGTGGGGATACAATCCGGTCATTACACTTGCACGGGCAGGTGCGCAGATTGCAGAGGGGGTAAAAGCGTTGGTAAATTTCATACCATTTTCCGCCAATTTATCAATATTGGGGGTTTTGCAGATGTCATTCTTACCATAGGCACTGACTGTATCAAATCTTTGCTGGTCAGACAAAATAAACAAAACATTTTTGCGCTTACTCATAAAAATCTCCTTTCAAATACACAAAGTGATTGTAAAAAATTTAAAGAACATGATACTTTTATTATATCCTTAAATCTTTTTGTTGTAAAACCATAATGTATCCCTTTTTTTATTCAAAAAGATTTTTGTTGTTTGTTTTTATTTCCATTTTTTGAGTTTATGTGTATAATAAAATAAAGTATAAAAATATCAAACAATACAATCGACTTTTATGCAACAAAAAAGACGGCAAACGCCGTCTTTCCACTTGTTAAAACAACTTTATATCAAACCCAACGCAAAATAAGCAGCTGTTCCCACAACGCCTGAGCCAAAAATAATGGCAATCGAATGGGCTTTGTATTTTCGGAGCAGATAAAGTCCGCCGATAAATAAAGCAAATTCAATCAAATGCAGATTGCTCCATTCAATTGCACTGCCTTCACCCGAAAACAACGCCAAAGTTAGGATGGAAATTCTAGCAGAACCAATCAATGCAACCACAACAGGGCGCAAAGATGCCAATACGGTCTGAACACCATCAAAGCTGCGATATTTATAATAGAAAAATGCAAGGGCAAGGCAGATGATAAAGGAAGGCAGAACACAGCCCAATGTACATAAAATTGCACCGGGCACACCTGCCAATAAGATGAACATATTATGCACTCTCTCCTTCTGCTTTTGTTTGCTGTTTCAGTTTCAGCAGCATTTCTGCAATGCCAATCCCCAAACAAATAAGGATGATGGTCATTGCACTGATACTAAAGATTACTTTTGCAGTAAAAGCTACCACCATCAACCCAATATACAGCACACGCCGTGTTTGTAGAACATGGGTTGCCAAATTGATAACCACATCAAAAATAATAGCAGCATCACTTGCAGTGCTACGGCAATGATTTAATTGGTGCGGAATTGGGTGTAAAAATGAGAAATAACCGAAATAATAATCATTGGTGGCAGCACAGTGCCCAAAATCACTACCAACGCCCCCAAAATACCGCACATACGATAGCCCAAAATGACAGATGCGTTGATGGGAATTGGCCCCGAGCAAGACTGAGAAATAACTGTAATATCCAACATTTCATCTTTTTCCAGCCAGTGCATCTCCTCAACAAATTTTTTTCATCAAAGACACAATCACAAATCCACCACCAAAAGTAAAAGCACTCAGTGTGAAAGTTGCTTTGAACAGTTTCCAAAGAAGTTGTGCTTTGCTTGGTTGTTCTTTCATTCAAATTTCTCTTTTCTGTTTTGTCTGTGTATCTACGATACCACAAAACAATAATAAAGAAAAATTATTTATTGATAACAAAAATTTATGAGAAGGTAGTTATATGCTTGATTTTCGGATTCATACATTTTTGGCTGTTTGTAAATATATGAACTATACCAAAGCTGCCGAAGCATTAAATCTCACGCAGCCTGCAGTATCTCAACACATTCGTTGGCTGGAGCAGCAGTATAATTGTTCCTTTATTTCACTATGAAGGAAAACGGCTGACCCTGACCCCACAGGGATAAATATTCAAAACAGCCGCAACTACTGCAAAACACGACCAAATGTATTTGCAGCGATGTCTGACACAATCAGCCGAGCAGCTTGCAGACCTGAACTTTGAGGTGACACCCACTCCCGGTATGTATCTGCTGCCTGCCCCCCTTGCAGACTACCACAAACAGTTCTCTTATGCAAAGATTTCGGTAAAGCTGGACAATACCGCAGCTCTTTGTGAAGCGTTGGACAACGGAATCATTGATTTTGCAATTGTAGAAGGATATCTTCACAAAAAAGACTATGATTCACTGCTTTACAAAAGAGAGCCATATTTTGCAGTTTGTTCTGCACAATACACATTTCAATCCACCTCCAAAATGAGTGATTTACAATCCGAAACCTTACTTGTGCGGGAAGCCGGTGCGGGAAGCCGGTTCGGGCAACCGAGCAATTTTGCAGCGGACTCTCAGGCAACAAAATCTAACTTTGGAGGATTTTGACAGCATCATGAAACTGGGAGATATAAACTTGCTCAAAACAATACTTTTACAAGGCTGCGGCATTGCGTTTTTGTATGGAGCAGCGGTCAAAGCCGAACTGAAACAAGGGCTTGTGCGACTGGTTCCGCTGGCTGATTTTTGCGAAACACACGATATTTCATTTATTTGGCGAAAAACAGCATTTTTTCCGAATGCTACCATGAGTTGCATCCACTGCTTTTATCCCAGCCGGATAAAAGTGGCAAAAGCAAATAGATTGTATAGGGAAGGACTTTGGTGTTATGTTATTTTTCTTGATTATCAGTTTTGCAGCTAGTATTATCGGAAGTATCTGTGGCATTGGCGGTGGTGTTATTATCAAACCGCTGCTGGATGTAACAGGAATGGCTGGGGTTGCTGTCAGCAGTTTTTTGTCTGGGTGCACCGTGCTGTCTATGAGTTTGTATTCTGTGGGAAAACTTATGGTTTCCAAAGAAAGCAAAATCAATCTGCGTCGCAGTATTCCTTTGGTAATCGGCTCAATTGTGGGTGGTTTTGCCGGCGGACAAATTTTCTCTTGGCTTCAACGGCTGTTTGAAAACCCCAATATGGCTGGCGCAGTACAGGCTGGCTGTTTGCTGGTGGTAACCTTGGGTACATTGCTTTACACCCTCAAAAAGGATAAAATTTCAACCTTGAATGTTACAAATGACATTTTGGTTGTTTTGATTGGTTTTGCTTTGGGAACCATGAGCAGCCTTTTGGGCATTGGCGGTGGGCCAATCAATCTGGTAGTGCTGTTTTATTTCTTTAGTATGGATACCAAAACAGCTTCTCAAAACAGCTTATTTGTCATTTTATTCAGCCAGATCTCTAACCTTGTGACTACGCTTGCGACACATTCTGTTCCTGCCTTTGAGCCTGTTTCTTTGATTCTTATGATTATTGGCGGCATTGGCGGTGGCATTGTGGGCAGATTTTTGAGCAAAAAAATGGACAACTCCCACACCGACAAGCTATTGATTGGCTTGATGGTTGTGATTATGTTTATCTGTGGCTACAATGTCTATCGCTATTGTATCTAATACATAAAACAACAAAAACTCGTACAACTTCGATTGTACAAGTTTTTTGTTTCAGCAATCAAATTCTTGTTTTGCGGCATCCAACGCGGCACGAATGACCTTGTCCATATCATAATACCGATACGCTCCCAGTCTGCCCCCAAACAGCACATTTGGCTGTGTTTTTGCCAATTGCTGATATTTTTGGTAGAGCTGCTGGTTTTTCTCATCGTTCACCGGATAATATGGCTCGCTGCCCTTTTGCCATTCAGCAGGATATTCTTTGCTGATGACTGTTTTGCGCTGTGTACCAAACTCAAAATGCTTGTGTTCAATGATGCGTGTATAGGGAATTTCTTTTTCTGTATAGTTCACCACCGCATTGCCCTGATAGTTGTCACAGTCCAAAACTTCTGTTTCAAAGGATACCGTACGATATTCCAATGCACCATAGCAAAAATCGAAAAATTCATCAATCATGCCTGTATACACAATTTTTTCCGCTTGGTGTTCGGTTTGTTTGTTCCACTGGACATAGTCTGTGCTAAGCTGCACCTCTATCCCTTGCAACAGCCCTTCAATCAGGGCATTATACCCCTCAATGGGAATCCCCTGATAGGGGTCACTGAAATAGTTGTTATCATAGGTAAATCGCAGGGGCAGTCGTTTAATGATAAACGCTGGCAGCTCTTTGCAGCTGCGTCCCCATTGCTTTTCGGTGTAGCCCTGAATCAACTTTTCATAGACATCTTTTCCCACCAGTTTGAGGGCTTGTTCTTCCAAATTTTGGGGGTCTTGAATGTTCAATTCTTCAATCTGGCTTTGAATGATTTGCTTTGCTTCTTGTGGGGTGCGGATATTCCACATCTTGGAGAATGTGTTCATATTAAAGGGCAGATTATACAATTCATCTTTATAAATTGCAACAGGGGCATTGATGTAGTGATTAAAAGAAACAAACTGGTTGACATATTCCCACACTTCTTTATCTGAGGTGTGGAAAATATGCGCACCATAGCGATGTACTCGAATATCTTCTATTGTTTCGCAGTAGATATTGCCGCCAATATGGTTTCGGCGGTCAATGACAAGACAGGTTTTACCCTGTTTTTTTGCCTGATGAGCAAACACTGCCCCAAACAGCCCTGCCCCTACAATTAAATAATCATATTTCATTGGCTGCTCCTTAGTTAAAGCCCACAAACTTTTGGCTGATTTTATACGCTTGCACTGCAACCCATCTGCCGACAGCGGTTTTGCAGTTCATCATTCTGCCCAAAAGCCCATATCGCAAACGGCGGTATTCCCAGGGGTGCTGAGTGCGAATCATCTCCCAAAGTGCCTCTTTTTTCTTTCGGTTTTCCTCTGTTCCAGAGCGAATACACAAAATAGAGGAAATTGTGGTGATAATTTCCAAATAGTTATACATATAGCTTTGCAGGCGTTTATTCTGCACTCTTGCTAGCTGCACCTGTTGAAGCATCAGCCCGTTGACCCGCAGCTGTTGGTCAATGCGTTTAATCATCACCTGCTCCTGCACTGACTGGTCATCCCTGCCGATAAAATAGCGATACAAATCCACATTGAGATAGTATAAAGTTTTTACATAGGGCAATGGAAGATAGACAAACAAATTATCCACATAGAATGTATGACGAGGCAAATCCAGTTTGCAGTCAAGCAAAAGCTGGGTGCGATAAATAACAGCGTGCATCAGCAGATACTGCCCTTTGTGGAATTTCCCCACATCGTCCCATGTCAGCATCTTCTTTTCTGGCAAAACATTTGCATAACGGATTGGACGCTGCAAATTTGAGGCTGTTTTTTCATACACATAGTTGCAAACAAACAAATCGGTTTGTATTTTCTTTTGTTCAAAACCACGCAGTTCTGCCAGCACTTTTGCATAGGCTTCATCCTCCAGCCAGTCATCGCTGTCCACCACTTTAAAGTATTTTCCGGTGGCATTTTTAACGCCTGTCATCACTGCCGCACCATGTCCCCCGTTTTCCTGATGAATGGCGCGCACAATAGAGGGATAATTTGCTTGATATTCCTCTGCAATTGCAGCCGTGTTATCACTGGAACCATCATTTATAATCAAAATTTCTACTTCGTTTCCACCTTGCAGCAGCACATCAATACAATGACGCATATAATCTTGTGAATTGTAACAAGGCACTGCAATTGACAAAAGTTTCATATTGCTCCCCTTTTTCCAAAGCATTTGTTGCATGCTTATGTTATTATGTTTCATTATACGGCAAATTTCTCCATCAAACAAGCATTTTCGATTGTTTTTCTTTGGAATCTCTCTGCATATAAACACAATCAGCTGTCTATGCCAAAAGCATAAACAGCCGATTCATTCCCCTCTATGCGTTAAAAAAGTTATTTTTTCAGCCAACTCATCATATTGCGCAAATCTGCACCAACAGCCTCAACGGGATGCTCTGCCTGCAAGCGGCGAGTTGCCAAAAACTTTGCTTTTCTGCCTGCACCCATTTCCTGCATGAACTCACTTGCAAAGCTGCCATCCTGAATTTCGGACAAGACTTTTTTCATTTCCTTGCGTGTTTCTTCGGTGACGAGGCGTTTTCCTGTGCGATAATCGCCGTATTCGGCTGTGTTGGAAATGGAATAGCGCATTTTTCCAAAACCGCCTTCGTTAATCAAATCAACAATCAGTTTCATTTCGTGGATGCACTCAAAATATGCCATTTCCGGCTCATAGCCAGCTTCAACCAAAGTATCAAAGCCTGCGTGCATCAGTTCACAAACACCACCGCACAAAACTGCCTGCTCACCAAACAGGTCGGTTTCGGTTTCTTCACGGAAGGTGGTTTCCAAAATCCCTGCTCTGCCTGCACCAATGCCGTTTGCATACGCCAAAGCCAATTCTTTTGCATTGCCGGAAGCGTCTTGATATACTGCAATCAGGCTGGGAACGCCTTTTCCCTCCAGATATTGACTGCGAACGGTATGTCCCGGGCCTTTGGGGGCAACCATGATGACATCCAGATTTTTTGCAGGCTGAATCAAACTGAAATGAATGTTAAATCCATGTGCAAACATCAGCACATTTCCATCCTGCATATAAGGTGCAACCTGCTGATTGTAGATGTCTGCTGCCAGTTCATCGGGAACCAGCATCATCACAACATCGCCCACTTTTGCTGCTTCTTCAATTTCCATCACCTTAAAGTTGGAGCATTGTACGGCAAATTTTTCTGCTTTTTCCCAGTGTCCGCTGCCTTTGCGCAGACCAACCACA
>JAHHUF010000062.1 GCA_020024115.1 Anaerofilum sp. | reverse complement strand
TTTCTGGCAGCAGTGCATATTCGTTGCATTGCTATTTGGTGTGCTGTTTTGGCTTCAACTTGTGTAGACACTATTTAAAAACTTATCCCACCAAACGGGTTAAAATTGGCACAAGAGCCGAGCAAATAATCCCATTAAACACCGACATTACCACAGTTTCCTCGTTTGTATACCGCACCATCATTGACAGTGTGGTGTCTTCACTGGTTGCACCTGCTGGTGCAATACAGGTGTAATAGTTGAGATGACGAGAAATCCATGGAATACTGAAAAACGAAAAAATTTCTCGCATAAGATTACACAAAAAGGAGATACTGCCCACTGTTGCACCATACATTTCTGTAATCATAACACCAGACAGACTATACCAACCCATCCCGCTGGCAATGGCTGCACCTTGGTTCAACGGCATTCCCAGCACAAAAGCCGCTGCCCAGCCACCCAAAACCGAGCCTGTTACTACACCAAAAGGAATGATAAAAATTTTGATATGATATTCTTTAATCTTTTTACCAATATCACGGTTCAGCCCCACACTGATGCCTACCAAAAGCATCAAAAGATATAAAATCCAATCAGAATGAGAGGCAATCATATCAATCAAAGTTCCATCCGGCCCGTATGCTCCCCATAAAATCCCCAAAACTAAAGCCGCAAGTGCAAAAAGTACCATTTTACTGCTTCCTCCGTTTCTCTGGTTTCATCAGCCATTCTGTCAAAAAGTATACAACAGCGATTGAGCCAATGATTCCCCCAATTGCCAATACAAAACTGCTGAATCCCATTGTCATAAGCTGCTGAATCAAATTTTCTCGGTTTCCCAACATAACACCCATTGAAAAAATCAGCAAAATGGTACAGACTACCTGTGTTTTTTCATTGTATTTTTTCCATTTTTCAGGAAAAAATTTTGCGCCGATGACAATTCCCACACACATAATCAAAATAATTTCCACAATTCCACCCTCTTACATAAAAACAAACCGCACCCTTTTCAGCGTGCGGTAGTATTCTAAAAGTATATCATTGTTTGGGTTTGTTCGTCAAGAGTCATCAAAATTCTTTCTTTTTATAAACATCAATGGAAATTACAATTGAAACTGCCAACACAATAACCACTGCTGCAACAATAGAAATTATCATAATTATTGGCTTTGCTATCATCCATTTTACCATACCCTGCATCCAAGATGAGGAAACAATTTGAACAACTGCCAAAAACAAAAGCACATTCCCACCCAACAGCAAAAAACGAGCTTTTTCTACTCCCATTTTGAATATAAACGGCAAGCTGATTGACAGCATTATCAATCCCACCCCCAAAACAGTTGCTGTAACCCCTATTTGTGCAAAAACCGTTTCTTTGTTCCATGCCAACAAACCAAATACCAAACTTGCCATTCCTGTTACAAGAACCATCACAAAAGCAAACACCATTCCGCAAATGCCCAAAAGGTACTTTTCAACAACAAAATCTTTTTTTGCAATGGGGAGTACCTGTCCAAACAACTGCCATTTTGATTGTTCATCATAGGCAATTGCTGTTATTGGCATTGTATTGCCAACCATAATCAATGCCCCTGCTAAAAATTCAATCTGCTGTGTTTGTATCATAATAAATGCATAAACAATATAAAACAAAAAATAAGACATAATTTGTTTTTTCAGCGTACAAACATCTTTATAAAACAGTGCTTTCATGGAATTGTTCCCCCTTACTGACAAAAACAATAATATCTTCCAGCGTTGCATGGTCGATGGACAAACCATTCGGAACAGATTCCCGTTCCATCAACACTTCTGTGCCAAATTTTCCTTGACGAACCCCCTTTATACCTGCTTTGTCCAAACTATCAAATTGCTCTTTGCTGCATTTGACAACACATAGGCGGTCTAAAAGCACATCTTTTTCTTCACTGTATAAAATGCTGCCCTGATGAATAAAGGTGACATAATCACAAATTTTTTCCAAATCACTTGTAATATGGGAAGAAATCAAGATGGAATGTTCTTCATTTTGGATAAAATCAAACAAAATATCAACAACTTCATCCCGTACCACAGGGTCAAGCCCATTGGTTGGCTCATCCAAAATCAAAAGTTCTGCTTTGTGGCTGAATGCCGCTGCCAGTGCCAGCTTCATTTTCATTCCACGAGAATAATCTTTAATCAATTTTTTAGTGGGCAATGAAAACCGCTGCAAATATTGTTCAAAACAAGCTGCATCCCAATTTGTATAGCTCATTGCCATCATTTTTCCCACTTGAGGTGCATTCATTGTGCTGGGAAATGTATCTTCGCCCAATACTACACCCAGCTTTTGCTTTATTTCAATGGGAAGTTCTTTGTTTATCTGTTTGCCCAAAACCTCTATTTCACCATCATCCGTAGAAATCAATCCCAAAATGGCATTGATTGTGGTTGATTTACCTGCCCCATTTTCACCAATCATACCCATAATGCTGCCTTTTGGCACTGTCAGATTGATATGGTTAAGAGCAAACCCTTTGTATTGTTTGCACAAGTTGGTGATTTTGATTGCATTCATTTGTCATTCTCCTTCAAACTGCATTTGCAGCATTTCCAGCAATTCTGTTTGAGACACCCCACTCAGATTTGCCAACTGAATACATTCTCCAAACATTTCTTCAATTTTTTTCAGGTGTTCTTCTCGAATCAAATCTGCATTTTTGGGAGCAACAAAGCACCCTTTTGCCGGCATTGAAACAACAAAACCTTCCCGCTCCAGTTCCTCGTATGCACGCTTTGTGGTAATCACACTGATGCGTAGTTCCTTTGCCAAAAGCCGCATACTTGGCAATCCATCACCCTCTTTTAGTTCGCCTTTGAGAATCATTGTTTTTATTTGTTCGCAAATTTGTTCATAGATTGGTTTTCCTGAAGAATTGCTAATAATAATATTCAATCCACTACACCTCACAGAATCCTTGCAAGTTTACTGTATATATATAGTATATACAGTAAATACATTGATGTCAATTGTTTCTTTTAAAAAATTTTGCAAAAAAAGAAGAAAGGAATCCTTTCCCTCCTACAAAGATAATCTCAAACAAAAGACCGTACAGCTGACAAAAATCAGCCGCACGGTCTTTCTATATTGAGGGCAGGGGGGCTCCTTGCAAGCATATTTAATGCAATACTGCATAATTCCAGAAGGAACACTACAAACAGGTTGCTATGAAATAGATTTATTCACAACTATTTGATATACTTTTTTAAAATCGCCAAAAAATCGGTTGAATTTAATATTTGAGGTTTATAAAACAAATCCAAAAATGAGAGAACAGCTTAGAAGGGATGACAGAACTTTGCACAAATACAGATGCCTATGTTGTGGCTATCAAACATTAGATACCCGTGGAGAATATGATATATGTCCTGTCTGCTTTTGGGAAGATGATGCATATATTATTTTTTCGGAACAAACAATTCAAGGAACAATCAGAGGACGATTCAATGGCAATGAACCACCAGAGGATATACTATTGGATATTCCGTCAGGAGCAAATCATGGTTTGACCTTGAAACAAGCACGAGAAAACTATTATTCTTTTGGTGCCTGTGAAAAAGAAATGTTGCCTTATGTCAGAAAACCATATAAGAATGAAAAGGTATAATGATATGCTAACTGCATACTTTTATCCTTTCCCGTCAGAAATATTGTACATTGTAAGTTGATGAAATGGCACAGTAGATTCTCTCTGTCATTTCTTTTTGTTGCAGGTTTTGCCCATTGCTTTCTTCTGTTTGGTTACATCAACTGAAATCCTGCTTTCATTAACCCGTTTCGTATTTCCATCACCTGTTGATAGTCACGGGTTTCCATTGTAATTCTCAAATAGCAGCTATTGATTGCCATATTTGCATCTGCATGGTCATGGTGTATCTTTACCACATTTCCGCCATAACCGCTGATAATTTCGCTCACTTGCTGTAACTGCCCCGGCTTGTCTTCCAATGCAATCACCAGTGTTGCATTTCTCCCGCTCATCACCAAACCACGGGTAATCACTCGGTTGAGAATATTCACATCAATGTTGCCACCACTGACCACACACACAACCTTTTTGCCCTTTAAATCTACTTTTTCAAATATTGCAGCCGCCACTGCTACTGCACCGGCACCTTCTGCAATCATTTTTTGTTTTTCCATCAGTGCCAAAATAGCTGCTGCAATTTCGTCTTCGCTGACTGTTACAACTTCGTCAACATATTCACGCACCATTGCATAGGTGGTATCGCCCGGATGTTTGACTGCAATGCCGTCTGCAAAAGTGGAAACATTGTCTAATGTAATTTGCTCCCCCCTCTGCAATGATTTATACATACTAGGCGCATTGGCAGCCTGTACCCCATACACTTTGCACTGTGGGTGAAGTTGCTTGATGGCAAACGCTACGCCGCTAATCAAACCACCACCGCCAATGGGAACCAAAACAGCATCTACATCCATCATTTGATCTAAAATTTCCAAACCGATGGTTCCTTGTCCCGCAATGACTTCATCGTCATCAAAAGGATGGATAAAGGTATAGCCTTTTTCCTCCTGCAATTTCTTTGCAAAAGCTGCGGCATCATCGTATGCACCTTTTACAAGTTCGACCTTTGCGCCATAGGATTTGGTCGCCTCCACTTTGCTGATGGGTGCACCATCAGGCATACAGATTACACTTTCAATACCGCTTTTTTGGGCTGCCAGTGCAACCCCTTGAGCGTGGTTGCCTGCGCTGCAAGCCACAATGCCTTTTTCTTTTTCTTCTTTGCTCAATTGGCTGATTTTGTAATATGCACCACGCACCTTGAAACTGCCTGTAATTTGCAGATTTTCGGTTTTCAAATACAATTCACAATCCGATGTCAATGCAGGTGCAGCAATTAGGTCTGTTTTGCGGGCAACTTGACGCAAAACATATGCTGCATGATAGATTTTGTCCAGAGTCAGCATAATACTTTCCACATCCTTTTTGATTTTTGTTGAAAACTTGTTTTGCAAAAGGCAAAGCAAAACAGGCTTCGCCTCTGCGATTTTCGCAAGAGACGAAGCCTGTGTATTGTTCACATCTCCGTGGTACCACTCTGCTTGCTGTTGAAAAAAAACAGCCTCTCTGCCCTGTCCCATTGGAACAGGTTGACTGATAACGGTGTCTGCCGTCTTTGCTTACTAAATCGGTTCAGCAAAGCTGCTGACAGGGGGATATCCAATTGCACCAGCATCACCAACTTGCAGCAAAGTGTTGGCTCTCTGTGGATGCTGCTTTGCAAAGGCATTGCCCTGCTAAATATCGCATTTTGTTGTTATTTGTTTAACATAGCACTAAACAGCGCCATTTGTCAAGAGATTTTTACTTTAAAAAGCCAGAAATTGCAATTGCTGCCACACCAATCACAGCTGTGCCTGCTATCATCCACAGCACATCATTCTTTGACTGGGCTGTTTGGGGTGGTGTATTTGGTTCAATCAATGCAGTAAACACAAACACTAGTGGTAAAACCGCCGGCATACTGATACCAAAAAAAGATTGCACTGCATAGCCCAACAGCCCCAGTGCAATACCGGGATATGCTTTTGCAGCCGCTTTGATTCTGCCAAATAAAAAGCCTGTCCAGCGCACCAGACCCACACATCCTCCACAAACTAAATGCTGCAAAAATTCATTGTGTGCCAAATCGAATGTAGAGCTATTCAATGCCACAATATAGTCTGTATAGTGTGGATTTAAAAGAGCATAAATATTGTGTCAGCCCCTGCACCAAACAGCTTTTGAATCCAGCTTAATCGCCCAAATACAATCATCAAAACATACCACACATAGCCACGGTTTGAACCCCATATTTTATCAAAACAGAACAAGCCATTCAGACCACCTACTGAAACAGTAGTAAAATTACAGAGATAAATTCCCAATCCCATAGCTGTAACCACAAGAATCAGCAAAGAAAAGCTAATTTTTCGCACAGGAAGCTGCTTTTTTTGGATGAGGTAGGACAGCTCGGACAATACACCTGCGGCCAATCAGTGCCATTGGCAAACTGCCAACCAATGCCGACACAGTTCGCAACTCTCCTTGTACGGGCAAAAAGAACGCCCGCACAGCATTCACTGCCCATATCACACAGCTAACTGCACCCAGTTTACATAGCTGTCCAAAAATAGCTGTGGTCATTTTTTTGCTGCACAGTGCTGTCAACAAGCACACCAGCACACCCATCCACGCACCATCACTGTTTGACGGAACAAAGGCAAACATCATTAAAACAGCAATGAAAAAATAGACATTGTTTTTGGTGTTGATAGCTTTGTGTATTGCAATCGGGGTTCAAAGGCACAAAAATACCCCAAAAAAATTGATGTTTCCAATAGTAGACAAAAACATGTGTGCCTGACTTTTTGGCATACTATAATACACACCAAACAGGTCAATTTCTCAATAATTCAACCAGCCAAACAGAGCCACCAGCCCACCTGTAGCACAAATCACAGCCTGAATCTGTGTATAAAAGTTGCAGCCATTAGCCAATTTCACTGCAAAAAATAACGATGTACAGCATAAAAAGTTACAATCCTATTTTTTCTACCATATAATCCCCAAATTGCACTGTATTAATTTTCTAAAAAAATAGCTACTACTGTATAGCAAACGCAAAGCCCCACCAGCCAATAAGCACCACTTTTATGCAGCCGCTGAAGTGCCGCAGTCTTATTGAAAAACAGCAGCCCTACTGTTGCTACAATGCCAATCATTGCCAAGGCCTGCAAAATTTTAAATTTTCCATTGATGAGGTCAACATATCCATTTTTCAGATACAAAGGAAGTAATAAAATACAGGCAACTGTATAACACATTCCAAACAACTTTGCCCAAGAAGCAGGTTTTTGAATTTGTGGAAGCTGCATCTTATACGCCTCTTTTTTCTGGTTTCAATCCAATCATAAAAATCACAACTGAAAATATCAACAATATTACTCCCACCATACACAAACCAAGAGGAACACCACCAAACCACTGAACAAACAATGAATATTCCAAATTAGTTTGAGGCATCCATTTCTGATACCTGCAAGCCATGCTGACTATTGCCATCAAAAACATAGTTACACTGGATGCCATAACAGTTGAGCCTATTGTTTGAATCCACTGCTGTATAGTTTTGCTCAGTCCAAACAACACCACTGTTGCCCCCACAATAACAACCAATGATGCAATGGCTAAAAAAATGCCTATTTTTTTGTATTGCATTAAGATAGAAACTATTGTTTGCAATGGCGGACGAACGCTTTCGGCATATTGCTGTTCTGTTTGAAACTGAACAGCAATATTGTTTTGCTTTTCGGATTCACCTAAAATCGTGCCTGTTTCCTGATAAATTGTATCTTCAATTTCAACAGCCAACTTTCCAAAATGCGAACTTGTGGGGCTGCTAATGTTGCGAAACAGTGCATCTGTTGCCAGAACGATGTCCTCTTGAATCATTTCATCTGAAATAAACTTTTCCACAAAGTTTCCCAAAACACCTGCCTGCGCAATCACCAAGCCGCAATCTGCTTTTGTGCGGTGAGCAGCATCCTCGAAATAGCCGCTTTTTTTCATGCTGTGCATCATCCAGCTTTCGTTCCACAAAGTAAAAGACATGGCAGCAACCAGCCCCAAAACAGCAACACACAAACACATTGCCAGCGAAATAATAATTTTGATGCTTTTATTTTGTTTCATTCACTGCCTCCTTAATCTGTGGACCACTCACATATTCTGTATAGACAAAATATCTCTGATTTGTCACTGTCACCTGTCCAAAAGGATAGCAGGTATATAAAATAAGGTTGTCTTTTTCTGCATCCAAATCATAGGCTGTTGTGTCTTCTGCTTTGGCAATTTTGGTGCCTGTTACACGATAATGATATTCCCCATAGCGTGTTTGCACCAAAATGTCTGCACCTTCTTTCACACTTTCCAAGTCGCGAAAAAAGCTGTTTGTATGCCCTGCTATCAGCACAGTTCCATTTTGTCCGGGAATGTTCCCACCTGTCCAAATTCCTGCCCCTGCATGCAGTTGTGGAGCATCATCGCCAAAATACAGAGTACATTCCACTGCTGTACCCGCAATTTTGATGGTTCCCAATGCTTCTCCATCCTGAGGAGCACCTCCACTGTCGTTCAAGTCGATTTCTCCGGATGTAGGAACACCATCCACTTTTGGTTTTTCAGCCAAAGCTGTATGCGTTGCAAAATCAGCCACAATTTTTATGTGATTTATAACGGGCGAAACTGCAATTGTTAAAATTACAGCTGACAACACACTACACACGGTTATGGTTATAATATTTGTTTTGCTGCCCAAAACCCGCAGCTTTGCGAAACGATTTTTCATTGTTTCACTCCTTGGTTGGCTTGATAAATTATTTTGCTATAATCATACACCAAAAATATAAATTTTCAAATAAAAAACAGGAGAAAATACCACCCCAAAGCTGTATTTTTCTCCTGTTTGTATTTTTTTGTTGGGAAAGTATCTGAAATAGGTCTATTTTTTATTTGCTGCAACAGAAAAATTGATAAAAAACTTCTTTGTTTTGTTCAAAAGAAACGATTGCAGATTTGTTCAATTCAGATACTCTATAAGTAAAATTACTCAGCTTTTGCTTTTTTGCAGCAACTGCACCACCAACAACAGCAACGCCTGCCAGTGCAATACTCATATCCACACCGGTTGCACGGATGGGAGAAGTTGTATTTGCAGAAGCGTTTCCAGCAGCACCATTGCCTGCATTAGGTGCAACATAAGCAGAACGGGGAACGATTGCATAGGTGCTGAAGTGAGGTGCCCAGAAAGAAATCACAGTGTCTTTGCCAGAAGTAGTAACTTTTACATTATCAATCATACGATTGCCTTCACCAACCAAAACATAGTCGGCAACAGGCATTACATGATTTTTGATGGTAACAGTTACAATTGCACTCAGCTTAGGCTGTACAATGTTATTGTTTGCATCTGCAAAATGCAGGGAAACCGCTGCACGGTCGCTATTTACAGTTACATTTTCGGGAACAACTTTGATGCCCTTGTTGTTGGCATGCATAGTAACATTAAAGCTATTGCCATTCAGTTTAGAGCCAATCTGCATAGGGTTGTTATAAATAACACCCATCACTGCCTGTTCAGTGGTTTTATTAACAGCGATTGCTTTGTTGCTGTTGATGGTGTTCACAACCTGCTCTGCGAGAGCTACATTGCTTGGGTCATTCATCAACTGGTCTGCCAAGCTGCCAACAGCCTGACCGGGGGTTGCGTTATTTGGCACAGAAGGTGCTGGTGCAGGGGTAGCAGTAGGTGTGGGAGTTTCAGTAGGCTGTGGCTTTTCTGGTTTTGGAGTAGGCAAAGTCAAGCTGCCAAATTCATCAATATGGGTAAAGGTGTAGGTGCCGCTGCTGGGAATCCACAGACTGCCAACGCTAAGCTCATGAGAGGCCTTGGGGTAAATATTAGGCTCGCCTACATTACCTGCCTGAATGATTTGTCCTTTATCGCTCACAGCAATATAGGTGCCGCCTTTCATTTGCAGATTATAGTTAAATAGTGTATACACGAGTAATGTGATATAATAGGAACATCAGGACAGAAAGAGGTGATCCTATGAGCAACGAACAGCAACGACATGATATAAGTGATAAGGTATGGAATCTGTTGAAGGCGCAGCTACCGGGATAACGAGGTCAGTGGGGAGGAATCGCACAGGATAACCGGCGGTTTATCAATGGCGT
>JAHHUF010000061.1 GCA_020024115.1 Anaerofilum sp. | reverse complement strand
ATGAGATGCTGTGTGGACAGAAAAAATTTCGAATGGAAAATAAATTTCAGAAAAAATAAAAGAAAATTTTTGCGGAAAAGAGCAAGTAATTTCGCTAAAAATTTGTGTTAAAAAAATAACTTTTCTTGCAGAGAATTGTTAACAATGTTAATATAAAATCATATGCGAAAATGCCACATACTGTTTTATGTGGATTTGTTTGGTATGCAATGACGCAGAAATGGAGGAATTGTGTTCATGTTTAAAAAGTTGTCACGGGCAGCTCTGGGGGCTGCTGTGCCGCATAGCAAAGCAACGGCTGGCATGAAAACAGTAGCGATGCCGGTTCCGGCTAAAATTATGCTTTGTATGCAGCAGCACATTGGTGCACCATGTACACCAACTGTGAAAAAGGGCGACCATGTTGATGTGGGAACCATTGTTGGAAAGGCAGAAAAATTTCCGGGTGCAGACATTCATTCGGGGGTTTCAGGCACAGTTACAGGGATTGAAACCATTCAATATCCCAATGGTGCAAATAAGCAGGTAGTTGTGATTGAAACCGATGGACAGCAAACCATTGACCCATCTGTCCAAAAACCAACTGTATCTGACTTGCAGAGCTTTGTGAAAGCAGTAGAGAACAGCGGTTTGGTTGGACTGGGCGGTGCCGGATTCCCAACGGCTGCAAAATTATCTCCCCCAAAAGATAAGAAGATTGACACTTTGGTAATCAATGGTGCAGAGTGTGAGCCTTATCTGACTGCAGATAATCGAGAGTTTTTGGAAAACTCGGATACCATTATCAAAGGCATTAAGGCAGTTATGAAATACTTGGAGATTCCTCTCTGCTGTATTGGAATCGAGCGAAATAAACCGGAAGCAATGGACTTGATGTTCAAACTCACCAAAGAGGAAAGCGGCATCAAGGTTGTTCCTTTGCCTAGCCGTTACCCTCAAGGTGCAGAAAAGGTTTTGATTGAGCGCACAACTGGCAGAGAAGTTCGCCGTGGAGCTTTGCCAATGGATGCAGGCGTAATTGTTATGAATGTGACCACCGTTTCCACTATTGGAAAATATCTGGAAACCGGTATGCCTTTGACCACAAAACGCATGACAGTTGAAGGCGATGCAGTTGCAAAACCACAAAATGTAGAAGTGATTATCGGCACACCTTTGCGTGATGTTTTGGAATTCTGCGGCGGAACAAAGGTTCCTGCTGCAAAAGTAATCACTGGCGGCCCCATGATGGGAACTGCACAGATGACCTTAGATTTCCCTGTGCTGAAACAAAACAACGGTCTGCTGGTGCTGAGCGAAAAGCTGGCACACATTCCGGCAGCGCAGCCCTGTATTCGCTGCGGCCGTTGTATTTCTGCCTGCCCAATGGGATTGTCTCCTGTTGAGATTGCAGGTGCTTACAACCGAAACGATGCAGACGGATTGAATGATATGATGGTGGATTTGTGCATGGCATGTGGCACTTGCACCTTTGTTTGCCCTGCAAAACGCCCTGTTTCTCAGACAATGGGGTTGGCAAAAGACTATTTAAGACGAAAAGGAGGCGGTAAATGATGGAAAACCAGTTGATTGTAACTGCGGCCCCTCATATTGTAGACCGCTCATCAACCCAGAAACTGATGGGAAATGTAGTAATTGCATTGCTGCCATCTGTTCTGGCAAGTGTTATTATTTTTGGAATTCGTGCCTTGTTGGTAGAGGCTGTAACTGTCTTTGCCTGTGTTGCATTTGAATATACCTATTGCTATTTGATGAAAAAACCAAACCCCATCAGCGATTTGTCTGCGGTGGTAACTGGTTTGATTTTGGCAATGAACCTGCCTGTGTCCATTCCTTTGTGGATTGCGGTGCTGGGTGCATTTGTTGCAATTATCATCACCAAACAACTGTTTGGTGGTCTTGGCTTTAACTTGGCAAACCCTGCTTTGATGGGCAGATTGTTCCTGTTCAGCTCCTTTACAGGCCGTATGACTGCTTGGGTTTTCCCACAGACC
This sequence comes from Anaerofilum sp., assembly GCA_020024115.1. Lineage (GTDB taxonomy): Bacteria > Bacillota > Clostridia > Oscillospirales > Ruminococcaceae > Anaerofilum. Next base: position 7,815 of record JAHHUF010000061.1, on the reverse strand, counting down.
ATTTCCGGTGTAGATGCATTGAGCACTGCCACTCCATTGGTTGCAGGTCAGACAACTGCACTGCCTGTTTTGGATTTGCTTCTGGGGGTTCATGGTGGTGTTTTGGGTGAAACTTGTAGCATTGCCATCATTTTGGGTTTTATCTATTTGGTAGCAACCAAAACAATTTCTCCTGCAATTCCTTTGACTTATGTGGGCACTGTTGCGCTGCTGGCTTTGGTATTTGTTGGCCCCAGCCATGTGATGCTGCATATTTTGGGCGGCGGTTTGCTGTTTGGTGCAGTGTTTATGGCAACTGATTATGTAACCAGCCCTTTTACATTAAAAGGAAAAATTGTTTTTGGCATCGGAATGGGCATTATTACTTGGGCAATCCGTTACTGGGGCAATATGGCAGAGGGCGTTTCTTATGCAATTTTGCTGATGAACCTGTTTGTACCTTATATTAACGACCTCACCCGTCAGAAACCGCTGGGAGGTGCAAAAGTAAAATGACAAAAGAACAATTTAATGAATATGGGAAACCAATTGCAGTGCTGGGTGCAATTTGTATTGTGACTTCTTTGCTGCTGGGCATTACCAATTCCTTGACTGCACCTGTCATCGCTGAAAATGAGCGTAAAGTGGCACAGGCTGCATACCATGAGGTGCTGCCAACCGCTGACACCTTTGAAACTGTGACCGGATATACCGCAGCCAATGTTTTGGAAGTTGTGAAAGACCCCAACGGAACTGGCTATGTTGTGAAAGCACAGGGACAGGGCTATGGCGGAAAGGTACCGGCTGTTGTAGCTTTTGATTCCAATGGACAGATTGCAGCTGTTAAATTCTTGGAAAATGGCGAAACAAAAGGTTTCGGAAGCCGTTTGTACGAGGAGGCAGAATGGGCAACTCAGTTCCAAGGAATGGAACCAAAAGCATTTACCATTTCGGATATTGATGCTTTGTCTGGTGCAACCATTTCTTCAAAAGCGGCTGTACAGGCAATCAATGCTGCAATTGAAGGCTATAACGAAGTAATCAAAGGGGGGAACTAAGATGAGCGCACAACAAAATAAAATGTCCATTTTGACAAATGGTATCATCAAAGAAAACCCCGTTTTGCGTTTGGTTTTGGGAACCTGCCCCACATTGGCAGTTACCACCGCCGCATTTAACGGTTTGGGCATGGGTGTTGCAGCAACATTTGTGTTGATTTGCTCCAATATGGTAGTTAGTGCATTGCGTAAGGTGATTCCTGATAAAGTGCGTCTGCCTGCCTATATTACCATCATTGCTGCCTTTGTTACCATTGTGCAGATGTTGGTAAAAGCATACGCACAGGATTTGTACAGTGCTTTGGGCGTATTTTTGCCCTTGATTGTTGTAAACTGCGTTATCTTGGGCCGTGCAGAAATGTTTGCTTCCAAACATAATGTTGTGGAATCTGCATTGGACGGCTTGGGAATGGGCATTGGTTTTACATTGACTTTGCTTTTGATGTCTGCAATCCGTGAGATTTTGGGTGCTGGCACTCTGTTTGGTATGACGGTTATTCCTGAATCCATCGACCGCATTTCTATCATGACAACCCCTCCCGGAGGATTTTTGACCTTTGGTATTTTGATGGCTTTGGTTGTTTATGTTGAAACAAAACTGGGTCAAAGCAAAAAGCGTGCGATTGGCTGTGAGGGTTGTCCTTCCTCCGGAACATGCCAATCGAAAGGAGCGTGTAACTAATGGCTGCAAAATTGGCATATATCTTTTTCAGCATGATTTTGGTTAACAACTATGTGCTGGTAAAGTTTTTGGGCATTTGTCCTTTCTTGGGTGTATCTAAAAAGCTCAACTCTGCTTTTGGTATGAGTTGTGCAGTTATCTTTGTTATGACACTGGCAACTGCTGTTACCTGGCCAATGCAGCAGCTTTTGAACCATTTTGATATTGGCTATCTCCAAACAATTGTATTTATTTTGATTATTGCTGTGTTGGTACAGTTGGTTGAAGTGATTATGAAAAAATATATGCCCCCACTGCATCAAGCATTGGGTGTATATCTGCCTTTGATTACCACCAACTGTGCTGTGTTGGGTGTTACCATTTTGAACATTGACAATGGCTATACCTTTGGCGAAAGCATCGTTTGTGCTTTGGGTGCAGGCGTTGGCTTTATGCTGGCTATGGTGATGTTTTCCGGTGTTCGCAAGCGTTTGGAGGAGGCAAAACCCCCAAAATGCTTTGAAGGTTTGCCCATTACACTGGTAGCAGCTGCATTCACCAGTATTTCTTTTATGGGATTTGGCGGAATCATCGAAAATATTTTTAAAATTTCATAAGGAGCACCTGCAATGAGTATTGTAATTGCTATTTTAGTAGTGACTGTTGTTGGCTTGATTGGTGCCGGAATTCTGGTGCTGGCTGCCAAGTTTATGCATGTAGAAGAAGACCCTCGTATTGCACAGGTGCAGGAGTGTCTGCCCGGTGCAAACTGTGGTGCTTGTGGCTATGCAGGTTGTGCGGACTATGCAAAAGCTATCGTGAATGGCGCACCGGTTAACAAGTGTTTGCCCGGTGGCACTGCGGCTGCGGAAGGTGCGGCTTCTATCATGGGCGTATCTGCAGGCGAAACCGCAATTGTAAACGCAGTTGTCGGCTGCCAAGGTGCAAACGAAATCTGCAAAAAGAAGTATGAATATGAGGGAATTTCCAGCTGCCGTGCAGCACATTCACTGTTCTCTGGCCCTTATGCTTGCCCCTATGGCTGTATTGGCTTTGGGGATTGTGTTCAGGTTTGCCAGTTTGATGCAATTCATGTGGAAAACGGTTTGGCAAAGGTTGACCCTGCAAAATGTACCGGCTGCGGTATGTGTAAAGATGTTTGCCCCCAGAAAATTATTTGGATGCACAATTCCAAAGATAAGCCTGTTGTGCTGTGTGCAAACCACGACAAGGGTGCAATGACCAACAAGCAATGTTCCATTGGCTGTATTGGTTGTATGAAGTGCGAAAAGAACTGCCCGGAACAGGCAATCAAGGTGAACAATTTTGTTGCCCGCATTGACTATGACAAATGCACCGGCTGCGGAAAATGTGTAGAGGTTTGCCCCAAAAATGTAATTATGAAACCTGCTGATTTCTAAAAATGAAATTGGCAAAGCCTAAATAATAAAAACGCTGCTTGGTTGTGTGCTGGGCAGCGTTTTTGTGCTTGTAAAGTGGATTTATTGCGTGATATAATGAGAAAAATATTAGAGACTGTCTGAAAAGTTAAAAGCCGAGTCTTTTTCTGCAATGGGGTATTTGCTGCATCTTGTATTTACTGGATTGTTGCAAAAATCTCAATTTCTTAGTTTTCAGATACACCTTAGAATCGGGGGGATTTTTGTGGATGGTATTAAGGAATATATGGATGATTTAACGGGAATTTATGGAACGGATATAGAAACTGCTGAGAGCAGTTACACAGAAATCGATTTATCAAAAGTGCCTGATGTGTTGCGGGAATTTTATGGACAGTATGAAAAGGTTCAGTTTCCTTTTGGCAATATTTATTCCATTGAAACTGCGATTAAGCAGTCTAAAGCAGAACCTTTTCACAGTCAAGGCTGGTTTTGTTTTGGACAGGATAACTATTTTTCTTTTTGGTTGTGTAAGTATCAGCCAGACGAAGAAAACCTGTCTTTTACTGCTTGGGACCATGAAAGCGGTAGCGAGATAGATGGGGCAGTGTATGAAACTTTGGAAGAATTTTTGAAAGATATGCAGGATGAATATGAGGACTATGAAAATTTTGAAGAAGAATAGTCCATAAGCAATGATTTGACATACGAAAGACGAATTTTTGCTTGCTATTGTGTGATGGCATTGAAAAGGATATAATAGGGATATACGATTTTTAGAGGGGGAAAACCGCTGATGAAACCCAATAATCTATATTTGATTGAAGGCGCTGAGGCATTCAGTAAGGGCGATTTTGAAAACACTGCATTGGAAAATGGATGCTTGGTGCTGGAGCAGTCAGCAGGCAGAAGGGTGTACAACGGCTGCTATACCACAAAGCCGATGCGTATGGTTGCATTCCGAAAAATGGTCGTCAGTTGGAATTCTGATACCCCTGTGGGAACATCAATTGAAGTGCAAGGCAGAGTTTTGGTGGATGGACAATGGAGCAAATGGCTGACCTTTGGAAGATGGAGCCCTTTTGTGTGCAGAGAAAGCACTGCTGAAAAAGGTTCACTGGCAGAAATTGATGCAGATGTGCTGACGGTTCTTTCTGAAAATGGTGCAAAAGATGTGCAGATACGAGTGTTTTTGTATACTGATTCAGAAGAATTAAGCCCACAAGTGCGCTTGTTAGGTGTGAGTGTGCGTCCAATGCAGTGGAATCAGCAGGAAGGCAGACAGGTTTTGCGTGAATTGTATCTGCCTGCATACTCACAATTAAATCGAAACCCAATGATTGGACATTCCATCAGCAGCCCTGTGACCATTGCAATGCTCATGAACCGCTGGGGTGAGGATGTTTTGCCTGAAGAAATTGCCCACGCCTGTTATGACAATGGCTATTGTGGGTTTAATAACTGGTCGTTTTCCATTGCGGCAGCTGGATGCTTTGGCTACCGTGCCTATGTTGCCTATTTGGATTTGGCACAGCTGCGGCAGGAAATTTATGCAGGCTATTCGGTTGGTGTTTGTGTGAGCTATACCAACGATTCTGATACTGCCAAAAAACAAAAATTGCCCTATTTAGAAGGCGCGCCCTCCACAGCAGTTAACCATTTGGTAGCAGTGCGTGGATTTTGTGTGGAAAAAGATGTGGAGTATGTGATTGTCAACGACTCCTATACAGCAAATGATACAATGGCAGTGCGAAAATATCGCCTTGACAGCTTTTTGCAAGCATGGAATCGAGTGGCGTATGTGGTGCATCCAAAACATAAATTCGGAGGGTTTGCAAAGCCTGAGCGTGTGGGGGCAAGGTTGAAAGCAACCGAGCAGACAGGAGAATATATTTTTGAGATGAAAGGGGAAAACTTTTTGCTGTCTGCGGATTTTTTGGGCACAGCAGAAGACCCAAAGGGAACCCTTGCTTTTACTTTGCAGGATGGCGTTGCATACGCAACCACAGCACATAAAGCGTTTCGGTACATGAAAGTAAGTGAAAACGGAGGGTTTCAGCTGCCAAGCACAGCACTGGAAAGCAACGAACGGGTGACCATTTATGCCATTGGAAACAAAGGCAGAATGATTATTGCTGAAAGAAAAAGTTAAAACTTCAAAAAAATATAAATTTATGCTTGACACCGTGGTGCAAATGTGGTAATATAATTAAGCAATAAGCGGTGCACATAAATATCGCGGGATGGAGCAGTTCGGTAGCTCGTCGGGCTCATAACCCGAAGGTCGTCGGTTCAAATCCGGCTCCCGCAACCAAAAGAAAACAGGTTGTCAAATATGACAGTCTGTTTTTGTTTTATACAGAGATTGCGATTTGAGGTATTAGGAGATTATCTGAAAAGTCGAAAATTTTACAATAAGTCGTATGTGCTGTGTCAAAAATACGCAGAATCCAACAAGGATACCTGCGTGTTTGGAATTATATCTACTGATTTTCTGAGAAAATTTGTCGATTTCTTAGTTTTTAGATACACCTAGAAATTTAAAATTTCAAATACTGAAGCAAATATAATAGGCAACACAAAAGGTGTGCAGAAAAATCTGCAACCTTTTGTGTTGCCTAAATTTTTCAATTGAATTTTATATCATTTATCACAAATGTGACGGATACCAATATTGTTTCAAATATTTTACTTTCAAAATTTGATGTTGTTGATATAATAGCCTAAAATTTGCTTATTTTAATGGTTGGCAGCAAGCAACTTTTCTTAAAATGCTATGTTCCATTTTGTAAATATCACCATAGAATTTTTTTATCATTGTTACATACAATAAAACTCTCATCGGTCATGAAATAAAGAGGGTATTTCTTGGACAATTTTGCCGATTGTTCTAAAGTGGCTTTTTTATCAAAGTGCGATTCCACAGTAATATCAACTGCACCAATTCTTGAGATTTGTTCATCATTTGTTTGTCAGTGTTTTTATGATGTTATTTTGCAGCAGCAAGGGTGGTTTCGGGGTAGTATGTGGCTAGAATTGCATCGTATGTTTTGCCTGTCAGTGCCATTGTATATGCACCATATTGGCTCATTCCAACGCCATGACCGTAACCTTTGGTGGTGAATGTAAACATTCCGTCTGCATAGGAAACGGTGAAACAGGCACTTCGCAGATTTAGGGCAGCACGGACATCTACTCCTTTGAGCTGTGCTGTGCCAACAGGAATACTTTGGATATAGCCGGCAGGAGTAAGTACAGGATTGCCAAACCATGTGGCAGGGTCGCCAACCAGCTGCAAATCGGGAAATGCCATTTGTAAGGAATAGTAAGCATCTTGGGAGGACATTTCGGTGCTGACAGTGAAGTCGGGGCTGGTGAGGTCTAAAGGAGAATCTATCCCTGAAAGATAGGGCAATGCTGTTGACCAAACATTTTCGCTGGCTTCGGTATGCCCGGCACTAATTGCATGGTAGCAGGTAAGGGCAGTTTGTCCATTATATTGCAAGGTGGTTCCTGTGGTGGAATCAACCAACATTTTTAAGCGTGCATAGTTTTTGTCAAAGTCTGCTCCCCACATCTCTTTCATCTGCTCTATACGAACAAAACCAAGATGCTGTTTTGGGTTGGCTGAAAAAGCTGCCCCTTGCAAAGTGGGGTCACTGCCATTATTGAGTGCTGCACGGGCAAGGGCATAGCTTCGACTGGCAACTGACTGAGCTTTAAGTGCCTCATCAGGCCATGTAATAGGCATTTCGCTGGCAACCGAGCCAAGGACAAACTCTTCCAACGGAACTTGCTCAACTGTTTTGGTGTCAGCATTAAAAATTGATAGAAGGTCGCCTGATGTGGGCAGTGGCGATGCTGGTGTTGCAGGAGTGGGAGAGGATAAAGGCTGTGTTATAGAAGAATGGTTGTCTTTTTGGGAAGGGCTGTCCCAAAGATTTCCAACCCAAAGACCAATCAAAGGCAGCAAGAGTGTGAGGATTGCAAAAAGGGCAATGACAGTGAAAAAGCGTTTCATTTTTTGATTCCTCCAATTTTATAGTTTGGGCTTGGGCAAAAAGGGATTCTCTGAGAAAGTTTGAAAACAAGAGTATCCATGGTGTAAAAAGTCTATGGCAATACCACATAATTTTGGTTAAAAATGCTGTTTGAACATTTTTGTGTGAATTGTGTGGTGTTGACCTAAGAAATTTGTAAATAGAAGGATGCCGGTTTTAAGGCAAAAGAGAATCCAGACACAAGCGATGTATTGAATACCTATGTTTGAGGTTTGAAAAAAATAACTCTACTTTTAAAACAGGACATATTTTCTCGTTTGATATAGGCAAAAAATGAAAAAAGCCCTGTGCAATTTGGAATAAGAAAAAATCAAGAAAGCTTTAAGTGTAAAAAATATAAGAGATTTTACAAAAGATAAGAATAAAAATAAAAATAATTATAATTTTTTTGTTAAAACCTTAACAATGCTATTGAAGTTTTTTCTCAGATAGAGTAAAATGGAAACCAATGGAGAATATATCCACAAAAACCTTTTCCATTTAAGGAGGATTATCTATCATGGCAGTTAAAGTTGCTATCAATGGCTTTGGCCGTATCGGCCGTCTGGCTTTCCGTCAAATGTTTGGTGCAGAGGGTTACGAAATCGTTGCAATCAACGACTTGACCAGCCCCGCTATGCTGGCTCACCTGCTGAAGTACGACACCGCTCAGGGTC
>JAHHUF010000060.1 GCA_020024115.1 Anaerofilum sp. | reverse complement strand
CTAACCGAAAAAAGCGGGGGTGGATATTATTCTTTTGAAGAATTGCCCGGTTTGGGAAAAAACAAATATATCAACGATGCTTTTGAACAACTTATTTCCGATAAAATAAAGATTGCAAATATTGTTTTTTCTGAATCTGACGCCCTCAAAGTATTGGATAAATTAGTGGGTATCTGAAAAGCGATAATTTTTCTCTTTTTATGCAATAAATAGTATCTGTTGGGTTAGAAATACTCGGAGTTCTGCAAGGATTTCTGCATTTTGGGGATTGCGTTTACTGATTTCTGTGAAAAATTCGTCAATTTCTTGGTTTTTAGATACTATCTGTAACAATAGAATGTCCTCAGATTTTAAGCAGTAGGCATTATGTAAGTGGTTTCGCTCCTATTTTACATCGAAACTTTGGGAAAAAATTTCACCTATCTATCCTATAACAATCATCATTGCAATTTCTTTTTGCAGAGTTTTCCCTAAATTTCTGCCTTCTTATTGGGGAATAGCTTTCAATTCTTTTTACACTCTGGTTTCTCCAGCCGATGGACTGGGCAATCATCTGTAAAACTTAATTTTAATTCAAACTCTGTGTCTATACTTTCTCTTAGACATAGCAAAGCCCCCTGATGTAGTTTTATTCTCCTACATCAGGGGGCTTTCGTCATTGTCTGTTTTTACCAAATCTGTTCAGTAAACAGTTGAGCATTTGTTTACATCAAATCATTTATCGGTGAACATTCATCAATTTTTTCTTCAATTCATCTTCCAAACGAACCAATTCTGCTTCTGCTTCTCTGCGTTTTGCTCGTCCTTCATTTTGAATTTGCATCACTTCATCCAAAGTACCAATCAAAGATTCATTCGCTGCTTTGAGTGATTCCATGTCTACAATACCGCGTTCACTTTCTTTGGCAATTTCAATGGTTCCCTGCTTTAATGCAGCAGCATTTTTCCGTAGCAATTCGTTGGTTACATCAGTAACAGCCCTTTGTGCTTCCATTGCTTGCTGGGAATGTGCCAGACCCAACGAAATAACAATCTGGCTTTTCCACAAAGGAATGGTGTTGACCAGTGTTGCATTGATTTTTTCCACCATAATGCCATTGTTATTTTGCACCATACGGATTTGTGGAGCCATTTGCAGGCTGACCATGCGAGAAAGTTCCAAATCGTGAATTTTCTTTTCAAAGCGGTCGCACATTGCAGCAAAATCATTTGCAGCTTGGCTATCCTCAGGCAAACCGCTTTGCTGTGCTTTATTCAAAAGTTCTTGCAATTCAACATCACGGGCAATCTGCAACTTTTGTTTGCCTGCCAGAATGTACATTGAAACCTCTTTAAAATACTCTTTATTGTTTTCGTACATTTGGTCAAGCATTACAACTTCTTTTTTGAGTCGAATTTGATGCCCTTCCAGTACCGAAACAATATTTTCTACATTTGCTTCTGCTTTTGCATAGCGGGTTTTTGTTGCATTGATTTTGTTTTGTTGATTGCGGAACCAACCAAACAATCCACCTTTTTCTTTTTCATCCTCATCAACCTGAAATCCCTTCAGTTCATTGACCAAGTTGGCAATCATTTCACCTGTTTCGCCCAAATCCTGTGTGCGGACATTATTCAAAGCCGTTTCAGAAAAAGCTGCAATCTTTTTTTGTGCTGCTGCACCATAAGACAAAATTTGCTCACTTTTGTTTAAGTCAATTTTAGCAGCAAAATCTGTCACCATTTTCTGTTCTTCCGGGGTCAGCTGCACCTGTGGGGCTTCTTCTTGGACTGCAACAACCGGCTGTGGTTCCGGTTCTTCTTCCAATGTCAAACTAAAGGTAGGCTTTGTTCCATTTTTTACTTCCTGTTCCATTGTTCCCACTCCTTTTGATAAAGCAATCTACTAGGCTTATTGTAGCACAAGCTGCTTTTTTGAGCAATATTTTATTACAAGATCCCCAAATGCTCCAACAAAATTTTAATCCCCATCAAAATCAGAACGGTTCCTCCTGCAAACTCCGCTTTAGATTGATATTTTGAACCTGCTACACTGCCAACCCAAACCCCCAGCATACTAAGAGCAAAGGTGATTCCACCAATCACCAAAGCTGCGGTGATAATTTCAACCTTTAAAAAAGCGAATGTTACTCCCACTGTCAGCGCATCAATGCTGGTTGCTACTGCCAAAGGTGCCATTGTTTTGAAATTTAACAACCCATTTGTTTGGTCAGGAGAGGAATCGAAAGCATCGCAAATCATATTGATTCCAATTGCTCCCAAAAAAATTGCTGCAATCCAATGGTCAACAGCAACAATCGTATCTTGAAAATGAACTCCCATTAAATAGCCAATAACCGGCATAAGCCCTTGAAATCCTCCAAACCAACTCCCCACAACCGCTGCATCTTTGACAGAAACTTTTTTCAGTGCAAGTCCTTTGCAGATTGCCCCAGCAAAGGCATCCATTGCAAGCCCAACCGCAAGCAATACAAGCGTAATCCAATCCAATTGATTCCCATCTCCTTTTCTTTTGCATCTATTCCTTTTATGTATTGTCTTTTTGTTATAGTCGCAATTTAAACAGCCAGTCGCAAATTTTCCCTTTCACTTGTAAACAAGCATAAAATTTGATACAATTTTTTTGAATCAGAATTGATGCACTTTGAGGAGATTGTACTTATGAAACACTTACTTTTGCTTTCTACTGGTGGAACCATTGCATCTATGCCCACCAAAAATGGGCTGGCACCTGCCGCAGATGCACAAACTTTACTTTCTTATATTCCACAAATAGAACAGCTTTGCCATATTACTACACAAGAAGTCTTTAACATTGACAGCACCAATCTTCAACCTGAGCATTGGTTGATTTTGGCACAGCGTATTCAAGAAAACTATCATCGATATGATGGTTTTCTTGTGACACACGGCACAGATACAATGGCATATACTGCTGCTGCATTATCTTATTTAATTCAAAATCCTCAAAAGCCAATTATTTTAACTGGTTCGCAAAAACCAATTTTTGATACGATTACAGATGCAAAAAAGAATCTTGTAGACAGTATTCATTTTGCTTGTAAAGAGGGTGTGTGTGGTGTATATGTTGTATTTGATGGAAAAGCCATTTTAGGCACTCGTGCCAGAAAAGTACGCAGCAAAAGTTACAGTGCTTTTGAAAGTATTAACTATCCTATTGCAGCTTTTATTGATGAAAAGCGTATCCTGCGTTATGTTGATACAGAGCTTTCTCCTGCTGAAGTGCATTTTTATAACAAACTTGACCCAAAAGTTTTTTTGCTGAAACTGATTCCCGGAATCGAACCGCAAATCTTGCACTATATCGCACAACACTATGATGCAATTGTAATTGAGAGTTATGGTGTGGGAGGTATTCCATTCCACAATGACAGAAACTTTTTGCAGGAATTGGAAATATTGTCCCAACAAGGAAAACTTGTTGTAATTACAACACAGGTAATGCTGGAGGGAAGTGATGCTGAAACCTATGAAGTTGGTGCAAGGGCAATTCAACAATACAATGCTTTGCAGGCTTATGATATGACCGTAGAGGCTGCAGTTGTAAAACTGATGTGGATTTTGGGACAGACACGGGATTTATCCGAAATGCAAACCTTATTTTATCGCCCAATCCACCACGATTTACTTCTTTAACAAAGCAAAACTGCCTAAAAGCCGATTGGCCTTTAGGCAATTTTGCTTTAGCAATCCTTTCTAAACTGCCAAAGCAACATAAAAAGGATTGCTTGATTTTGTTCAATTAAAACGAATTTGCATTTGAACGCAGATTGAATGCACCAGCCAATTGTTTCAATTGGTTAGACTGTGCAGAAAGTTCTTCAGAAGCAGCCGCACTTTGTTCTGCGGTTGCAGCGTTTGTTTGTACAACATCAGAAATTTGACCTACACCAACATTAACCTGATTCAAAGATTCTGCTTGTTCCTCAGATTCAACTGCAATTGTTTCTACATAATTGTTAGACTCTTGTGCTTTTTCAATTACCATTTTCAGTGCTTGTACAGTATCCTCTGTCAGTTCTACGCCTTGAGCAACTGCTCGTGTTGAGTTCTCAATCAATTCTGCGGTGTGGCGAGAAGCCTCTTGGCTCTTATTTGCAAGGTTACGAACTTCGTCTGCAACCACTGCAAAGCCTTTGCCTGCTGTACCTGCACGAGCAGCCTCAACAGCTGCATTAAGAGCAAGAATATTGGTTTGGAAGGCAATGTCTTCAATAGTTTTGATAATCTTGCTAATTTCAGTAGAAGCATCAGAAATGGCATTCATCGCATTTTGCATTTCCAACATCTTGCTGCTGCTTACATTCAGGCTTTCAGCTGCTTGTTCTGTTGAGCCTTTTGCCAACTCAGCATTTTTGGCAATATCCCGCATCTGCTCTGTGAGCAAATTGATATTAGAAGACAACTCTTGTACCGTGCTTGCTTGTTCTGTTGCACCTTGTGCCAATGCCTGTGCGCCAGAAGAAACCTGCTCGGCATGGCTGTCCACCTGAGTTGCTGCATCATCAATTTGTGCCAAAGTTTCATTCAAAGATGTCAAGATGACTTCCAAAGATTTTTGGATTGGTGCAAAATCACCAATGTAACGAATTGTTTGTTCCACATTCATGTTGCCTTTTGCCATTTCAGAAAGCTGTGCGGAAATATCATCGATATAGCGTTTTAATTCTTCTTTTGTTGTATGGATAGATGCAACCAATATACCAATTTCGGAACTATCCGGCTCCAAAGTAAAGTTTGAACTTAGATTTCCCTGGGAAATTCGGTTCATCTCTTGTTCGATAGTCAAAATCGGCTTGATTACTTTCTTCTTAATCAAAAAGTTTTGTAAAATTTGAATGCCGAGAAGTAGAATAATCAACAGCACCACAATTCCACTTAGCACAGCACAGACGGATTCCAAGTGTTTTACTTCGCCTGCTGCTCGACCATCCAATGTTTCCAAAAAGTTGGTTCTTAACTGGTTGATTTTAATAATTGCAGACTGATACTCACCACTATACACAGTTTGTATTGCAGTATCTCTATCCCCGTTCTTTGCAGCTTCCATGGCTTTTTCTTCCAATGGAATCAGTTGGTTGGAAATGGAAAACATTTGAGCAATCATCTGTTCTTCTTCATTTGTGATTCCAATTTTCCGCAAATTATCTACACCAATGTCACGATTCTTTTTGTTATTCACTTCATCCCAATAATTATCATAGTGAATCTTGTCCCCTGTTGCTGCAAAAGCACGCACCTCATTAGTTAAAGTGCTGGAACCATTCAAAAAGCGATTTGCATTATATGTCAAATCAAATCGAACCTCGTTGGCATCATTGATTCCTTGATTGTAATAGACTGAAAGAAAAAAAACCAACCCAATGCTAATTGATAGCAACCCAGATACCGCATTGAGGATAGCTACCATTATGGATTGTTTCATTGCCTTCTTCATATTCTTCCTCCTTTGATTTCAAGTCAAACACAGCTTGACTCAATTATTATCATAATAACTATAATAGCACAAAATTCAGTCAAATTCAAAGATAAATTATCAGAAATGTTCAAATTTTCAAAGAAACAATCTTGATTCGTATAAAATCAAAAAAACAAACAGCATACAAATTAACTTTGCATACTGTTTGTTCTAAATTGCAGATATTTTATTTGTCTCGCTTTGTTTGATTGTTTGGTTCACGGCTGCAAAACTGCCACCTGTTATTGCTGCAAAGCCTCTTTTAAAGCAATTGCAATTTGGTCTGGGCAAGAGCTGCTTCTGCTGCCGCAAGTAATTCCTTCCAGCTTTGCAATTGCATCTTCTGCACGCATTCCTTTCAGCAAAGACATAATACCTTTTAAGTTGCCGTTGCATCCGCCCACAACTTCTACACTTTCAATTTCATGATTGTCATTCAAGGTTACGGTTGTAGAAACCGAACAAACACCACGGTTTTTATATTGATAAGTCATATTATCAAACTTCCTCTCATTTCGCTGTATTCGTTCAAAATATGCGAACATTTTAAGTATAACATACTTTTCCTGTTTTTTCAATCACAATCGTCAAAATCAGATATTCTATTTAGATACATTTGCTTTGAGCACATTCTTCAATCCGTTTCAATTGTTCGAGCTGGGTTTGGCACTGCCCCACAACCACCGGACGAGAACTGTGCATACCATGAAAATCGCTGCCGCCTGTTACAATTAAATCATATTCTTTCGCAAGGGCATATAATTGCACTTTATCTTGTTCTGTATTTCTGGGATGTTCAATCTCCAATCCATCAATCAAGCCTTTTTGTGCCAATTTTTTTGCCAATTCCATACTTTGATAAACACTGGGATGTGCCAGCACTGCTACACCATTACTCTCCTTTATAATTTGCAGCACAGTTTCTACCGACTCATAAGTGGGGTCATGCAGAACTTTTCCGTTTTTAGAGCCGAACAATTCTTGATACAAACCTTTGTAAATTCCATCTGTGTATCCAAGCTCATATAACACCCTGATTAAATGTGTTTTGTATAAAACACCACTATCCTGACAAAAATCAAATGCCATTTTTTCATCAAATTGGGGATAAAGCTGCTTTAATTCTTCCAAACTTTGGCGGCAAACTTTATTTCTGCGGGCAGCCATTTCATCACAAAATTCTTTCAATGCCTTAGATTGCTCCGGATAATAGCAAAGCAAATGCACTCGTCTGCCTTGTTCAAAATCAAATGCTGTCAATTCGGTTGCTGGTATCAAATGTAGATTTTTCTCTTTTGCCTGATATTGATATGCAAAATCAACCGATTTACAAGAATCATGGTCAGAAATTGCCAAATGTGTCAATTGTGTATTTTTTGCAATGCGTACCAACACTTCTGCCGGCAATGCTCCATCTGAAAATGTTGTATGGGTATGTAAATCTCCTGCCATTTCAATTCCCTCCTGCGGAAAATCAATCATCAACCAAACATAATTATAGTTTTTATTATACCACAAATCAAAAAAATATTCTTTATCGGCAAAACTCATCTTTGTTTTCTTTTTTGCTATGCTATAATTATCACCAAAACAAGCTAGTTATTTTATGAGGAGGGATTTATATGATTGACAAATCTATATCAGAAGAATCCACACAAGAACTATTACATCATCAAATATTTGCTTGCCGTCTTTGTGCGATTCTTCTGCTCTGCATTCTCTTTATCATTGGATTTTTTGGTTTTCAAGCCTTTGAAACTTTTTCAAAAGCAAGCCAAGATTTTTCTGCTCTTTCACAAAACCTTTCTAAAATTGACATTCAACAGCTCAACAGTGCCATTGCTCAGCTGGAACAACAATTGCAGGCATTGAATATGGATGAACTAAACCAAACCATCGAAACAATGAATTCAGCCGCTAAAACCATGAAAGACTCCGGCGATTCTATGAAAAAATTTGCTGACGGTCTGGCAAACTTGTTCCAATAACATAAAGCCCATCAAACCACTTTTGCAAATGGTTTGATGGGCTTTTCAATTCCAAATTTACTCAACCGGCTGAATCAATTCCAAAATAATTCCATCCGGGTCACGGAAATAGACAGCACGGCTTTTTCCGAACCCATATTTTATGCTGTCAAAGGTTTGTGGCTCCGAAAGAAACTCCACCCCAGCATTTTTCAACTGTGTATAGGATTGGTCAATATCATCTGTATAAAAGCATACTTCTGAAATGGATGTCTGGAACAAATTCCCCTGATGATGTTCAATTGGCTGACCCAAAAACTGAATCAATTCAATCGAAGGTGCTTGCTGTTCCTTTGTTCCTTTCAAGTAGGCAACCCTTGCCTGACAGCCTTCTTTTTGGAAAAGATGGGCGGTTTCTTCTCCTCCCATCATCATTTCTCCAATATAGTTAAGCCCCAATATATCACGATAAAACGCAATTGAAACATCCAAATTCGATACAGTTAATCCAATATGTGCAACAGAAGATAACATAATAATACTCCTTCCTGATTTTAAAATATTTTAGGCAATGCCACATAATTCCAGAATGGTGAAAGACGCTGTCTGAACATTCTTGTTTAAATTGTGTGGTGTTGTCTTTATTTTATAATTCTGTTTTTGATTATCATACCAAAGAATTGATAAAGAATAACGTAGTTACATTTTGGTATGATACAGATATTTTTGCAACAATTATTTTGGGTTATTCTTCAACATTTTATATTTTTCTGAATTGACGGGGAGAAATCCCATATTCTCCTTTAAATGCATGATAAAAAGTGAAATAATCCGAAAATCCCAAATGACTATATATCGATTCCAACGGCTGTCCTTCCACAATTTTTCTTTTGGCTGCAATCAGGCGATGCTGTGTTACACAGCGATAAAAACTGACATTCATTTTTTGCGAAACAGATGTGTTGTGGTGCTGCCTACCAAAAAATGGCGGGCAGTATTTTTCAGTGTGATTTTGTTGTTGAGGTTTTTTCAATATATCCCAACACATCATCCAGCAGTTCCTTGAGTTCTACCGGTGCATCACAAACCATAAACAAGGCAATCCTGCCTCTTATGGCTGGCATTTTGAGCGTCAGTTGGCTGGTGATATAATGGTGCTTGGGACAGCAGTGATTTGTGGTATTGGTTTGGTACACTTGGCAACGGCTGGCGTCCTTTTACCGAGCGTGATAAAAAATTAAGCGAACAGATGACCGCCTATCTAATCAACTTTGCAAAGACCGAAAAACCCAACAATGATGATTTACCCCTTTGGCTTCCTATCATAAAATCTGACGATGAAATAATGATATTTGGAGATATTCAAACCCAAATGGACAGTGTTGATGTAGAAAAATTAACCTACACAATGATGACAAAACCTGCGGTTGGTGAATAATTGCAATCAATTTACTGCAAATATTCCAGTACATCTTGATATACTTTTTGCCGATTCTTTTCGTTCAAAATTTCGTGACGCATCTCTTTGTATAAATTGCTGCTGATATTTTGATATCCTACCTGCCCCAAAAATTCCTTTAGTTGATAAAATTTTGTTTCATTTTGAATCACAGGGTCATCCGCACCGGCAATGAGCAAAATAGGCAAATTCGGGTTAGAAAGACGCCACCCTTGTGGATTAAATGCCTCTTTCAAAAGGCGGGACAGATTGAGAAATCCATTATTTGTGAAAATGTATCCACAGAGAGGGTCTTGTTGATACCGCTCCACCTCGCTGGAATCACTGGACAACCAGGCATTGACTTCTCCAAACCGTTTGTTGGCAGAGCCAAAAGCCAAATTATTCAGCAAGTGATTGCGATACTGTTCACCATGTACTTTTTTGGAGATATTCGCCATCATAATTGCAAGATTAACAGTTGAATTTTTGGTAGGTGGTCCACATAAAATCAGCTTTGATATTTCATCATCATATTGTTTCAGATAATTTCTGGCTACAAGTGTTCCCATACTATGACTAAACAGATAAAGGGGCAGTTTAGGATATTGTTGTTGAATCATAGTTGTAACACTATGGAGGTCTTCTACAATTGCGTTAATGTCTTCTGTATAGAAATATCCTAACTCAGAGTCGCTCTGTACGCTTTTTCCATGCCCTCGATGGTCATGAATTACGGTCACATATCCATTTTTTGCAAGAAATTTCATAAAATCTTCATAGCGTTCTTTATGTTCTGCCATACCATGAGAAATCTGTACAATTCCATGAATATTATTTTCTGGTGCGATAATTTCCACCTCTAATGGCAGATTATCTACATTTGAATACAAAGTTATTTTTTCTTGTTTTATAGGAAAGTTTTCTTCTCTCATATTATATTCTCCTAAACTCGCTTTTTTTGGGGGTCAAGTATTAAGCACATTAAGAATGTTTGGTGTTGTATTAGGGTGTATCTGAAAACTAAATAGTGTATACACGAGTAATGTGATATAATAGGAACATCAGGACAGAAA
>JAHHUF010000006.1 GCA_020024115.1 Anaerofilum sp. | reverse complement strand
GCATTGCTATTTGGTGTGCTGTTTTGGCTTGAACTTGTGTAGACACTATTTAGGAAGTAATCATTTCAAAAGAGCAATATAAAATACAAAAGAATTGTTTTTTGAAAAAATCGAACAGCGATTCTTTTTGTTTATGCAACTTTAAACAACTTTTCAGAGAAAAACACAAAAGATGTATAAATAATGAATCTTTAATGATTATTTTATACAGAATATTCAATGATTATAAAAAGATAAAATGTACTATTTTATACAAAAGTAAAATAATGTGTTGGATAAAAAACCTTACAAGGAATCAAAATCGTTTATTTGTTGACAAAAAAGCTATTTTTTGTTTTTATCGTTAATAAAAAATTATACAAAATATAAAAGTAAAAACGAATGTATAAAAATTCGTTGACAAAACATAAATATACATTTATACTATGATCATACCACTTAAACATGATTTCTTTGCAAGTTGATTGCAAAAGATAACAAATTAACATTCGTAGGAGAGAAAATTATGAAACTGAAAAAAATGATGACAATTGCAGCTGCTGCATTGATGGCAGTTTCAATGGTAGCATGTGGGTCTGCCAATTCTTCCGATACAAATCAAAGCGGAAGTCAACCAAGTGAAAATGGAACTTCCGATGTAAGTTCTTCCAATTCAGTAGTTGCCGGTAACCCTGATGAGCATACTGTGGAAGCAATCAAACAACGAGGCAAATTGATTGTTACCACTGAGGCAACCTTCCCTCCTTTGGAGTTCCAAAATAAAAACGGTGAAATTGTTGGTTTGGATGCTTCCATTGCAAAGGCTTTGGCTAACGATTTGGGTGTTGAGTTGGAACTGCAAAACATTGATTTCAGTTCTGTTATCACCGAAGTTCAGGCAGGCAACGCTGACATTGCTTTGGCAGGCTTGTCTCCAACCGAAAAGCGTAAAGAAAGCGTTGATATGACCGACCTGTATTATGGCGGTGGTGAAATGGTTATTTTGGTTTTGGAGGAAAATGTTGACAAGTTTGCAACAAAAGAGAGTTTTAATTCTGCTGTGATTGCAACCCAAAAAGGCACCATTCAGCAAACTTTGATTGAGGAGCAGTTTGCAGACAGCACCTCTTTGCTGCTGCCTAAGTTCCCTCAATGTATCCAAGAGCTGAAAACCGGCGGCGCAGATGCAGTTATGGTTGATGGTGATACCGGTAAAAATTATATGAAAACCACTCCAGGTTTGGCAATTGCAAAGGTTCCAGTTGAAACCGACCCTGTTGAAAACGGCAACGCAGCAGCAGTTATGAAAGGCAATGAAGACTTCCAAAAATGGGTGAATGAGAGAATCGCAGAGTACATTGAAGGTGGAAAAATTCAAGAGTGGTATGATGCTGCTGTTGAAGAGGCATCTGCCGCAGGTGTAATGTAAAATCGTTTAGTTCAATGCTTAATACGACCGGCGGAGGCAAAAGAAAGCCTTTCGCCGGCGTTTGTGTCAAATAAAAAGGAGAGTTTCCATGATTTCACTTGAAGCAATGTCTAAAATCTGGCAAGGTTACAGTAATTTTTATTGGACAGGTTTGGTCAATACCCTTTGGATTGCAGCATTGGCTGTGGTTTTGGGGTCTGTTTTGGGGCTTGTCATCGCATCCGGAAGAATGTTGACTGTTAAAAAAGATGACAATATCCTTCTTGTTATTTTGAAATACATCATCAAAGGCATTTGCAGCATTTATGTTGAGGTGCTTCGTGCAACTCCATTGATTGTGCAGGTATTTGTGATTTATTATGGTGCCACCTCTTTGGGGCTGAAATTGGGCAATGCAACCGCCACCCGTATCATGTGGGGGTTTGTAGCGGTGGCGTTGAACTCAGGTGCATACCTGAGCGAAGTAGTCCGCAGTGGTATTGGTGCGGTTTCAGGTGGACAAATGGAGGCTGCCCGCTGTGTTGGCATGAACCACTGGCAGGCAATGAGATATGTCATTCTTCCACAGGCAATCCGCAATATTCTGCCTGCACTCTGCAACGAGTTTGTTACCATCATCAAAGAAACCAGCGTGTTGAGCATGGTTGGCATTGCAGATTTGATGTTCCAAGCACAGGCAGTGGCATCTACAACCTACATTTTTGTTGAGCCGTATATTATTGCTGCTATTATGTATTTTGTTATCGTATTTACTCTGTCCAAGTTGATTTCAGTATTTGAAAGGAGAATGAGCCGCAGTGTTACAAGATAAAGATGTTTTGATTCAAGTAAAAGATTTGAAAAAGCAGTTTAAGCATATTGAGGTTTTGAAAGGCATCAATATCGACATTCACAAAGGAGAAGTTGTGGCTGTGATTGGGCCTTCGGGCAGTGGTAAATCGACCTTTTTGCGCTGCTTGAATCTGTTGGAGCAACCTACAAGTGGGCAGATTATCTTTGAGGGTTCTGACCTGACAGACAAAAAAACAAACATCAACCATTTGCGCCAAAAAATGGGAATGGTGTTCCAGAGTTTTAATCTGTTTGCAAATATGACTGTCCTGCAAAACCTGACAGTTGCCCCTGTCAAAGTAAAAGGCATGAGCAAGACAGAGGCAGAAGAACTGGCAACCCAACTGTTGGGGCGTGTGGGTTTGGCTGACCGTAAAGATGCTTACCCCATTCAGATGTCCGGTGGACAGCAGCAGCGTGTGGCGATTGCCCGTGCATTGGCAATGCAGCCGGATGTTATGCTGTTTGATGAGCCAACCAGTGCTCTTGATCCGGAAATGGTGTCCGAAGTATTGGATGTTATGAAACAGCTTGCATCTGAAAATATGACAATGGTTGTTGTAACTCACGAAATGGGCTTTGCCCGTGAGGTTGCCGACCGTGTGGTTTTCATTGACCAAGGTGTCATTCAAGAAGAAGGAAATCCTGAAGAATTTTTCGGAAACCCAAAAAATCAGCGATTGAAAGAGTTCCTCAGCAAAGTTTTGTAATAGAGAGAATATTGTTTCAGCAAAACAGGGAATTTATCAAAAATGATTTTTGAAAATTCTCTGTTTTGTTATTAAAAAGAGAAAGGAAAGTTAGAATGAGATTTGGTACTCCTACTTATGGATTTTATAAAACAACAATACTTGTTATCTTGCTGCCATTTATAGCGATTTTTCCATTGATACTGATGTTTTTTGTAAGCATTAGTCCTATGCTTCAACAATATTTGATAAAAGATGTAACTACTTCTTTGGAGTTATTGCAAGCCTGCGAAACTTGGTATAAGATTATTTTGATAGATGCAATGGCTCTTGCGGTGCTAATAATTGCAGTTATAGTAACACACATTGTGCTGTTGGTACGATTTCGGGACGATATTACAGTTTCCGGATTGATACAGTCCATTGTTTTGGAGGTTGTTACATTGGGATTTGTGTCTTTTATTGGAATTGCAATGATTACCAGTGAAAAAGTTCCAACTTTGTTGAAAAATGTGCAGCAGGATATTCGTCAGGTGGAAAACGGACAATTGGAAGTGAGTGAAGTTTGGCTGAACGACAGAATTACTGTTGAGGGAATGCCAGGACCTTTTGCAGGGCAAGAAGTAGAAGTTATGACCCAATACCGTGGAATTGGCGAAAGCACAAACAATTCATGGACAAGTTTCTATGTGCCAACTTGTATCCCGTTTCAACCAAACACGGAAAGTATGTTCAATGAATACAAAAGTATTGAGTGGAACACAGAAAATACAGCAATGTATCGAATCCATCACACCAGCAATATGAAGATTGTAACAGAGATTGAAAAAATCCAATAAAATCAAAATCACCCTTGTAAACATTCAGTTTTACAAGGGTGATTTTTTGAGTGTAATATCAATTTTTGCTAATAGGTAAAATAAAAGCAGAATTAGTATGCTTTGCCCCAGTAAACCATAGTTTTTGCAGGCTTGCCGCAGCAGGGACAAACATCACTGATGGTCTCTTGCTCAAAAGGCATACAACGGCTGGACAATCCAGCTTCCTCTTTCATTTTTTCCTCACAAGCCAAGTCACCACACCACATGGTTTTGATGTATCCATTTTTCTCAGAAGCCAAACGGATGACCTCATCCATTGTGGATGCACTAAAGGTGCGGTTTTCACGGTTTTGCAGAGCTTTCTGGAAAATTGCCTGTGCTACAACATCCAACTGTGCAGGCAAAGCGGTTTCCAGTTCGTCCAAGTTTACAAATACTTTTTCACGGTTGTCACGACGAACCAAAACGCATTGGTTATTCTCAATATCTTTGGGCCCGATTTCCAAACGCAGAGGAACGCCTTTCATTTCCCATTGTGCAAACTTCCAGCCGGGGCTGTTGTCGGATGCGTCCAGCTTTACACGGCAGAACTTGCGCAGACGGGCTGCCAGTTCTTCTGCTTTTTCCATAACACTGGGTTTATGAGATGCAATGGGAACAATGACCACTTGATAAGGAGCAATTGCAGGAGGCAAAATCAAACCTTCGTCATCGCCATGTGTCATAATAATTGCACCTACCAAACGGGTAGAAACACCCCAGCTTGTCTGGAAAGGATGCTGCAAAGTGTTGTCACGACCGGCAAACTGAATGTCAAAGGCATGAGCAAACCCATCGCCAAAATAATGGCTTGTACCGCTTTGCAAAGCCTTTCCGTCATGCATCATTGCCTCGATGGTGTAGGTTGCTTCTGCACCTGCAAATTTTTCTTTGTCAGTCTTTTTGCCCTTTACAACAGGAATCATCAAATGCTTTTCGCACAAATCTGCATAAACATTCAGCATCAATTCTGTTTCTGCTTTTGCTTCCTCAGCAGTTTCGTGCAGAGTGTGACCCTCTTGCCACCAAAATTCACGGCTGCGCAGGAAAGGACGGGTGGATTTTTCCCAGCGAACAACGCTGCACCACTGGTTATACTTCAAGGGCAAATCACGCCATGAATGTAGAATGTGTGCAAAATGGTCACAGAACAAAGTTTCGCTGGTAGGACGCACACACAGACGGTCTTCCAGTTCTTCTTCTCCGCCATGTGTTACCCATGCAACCTCAGGAGCAAAGCCTTCTACATGGTCTTTTTCCTTTTGCAGGAGGCTTTCGGGAATAAACATAGGCATTGCGACATTTTCGTGTCCGGTATTTTTCAGCATTTTGTCCAAAATGCGGGTGATGTTTTCCCAAATAGCATAGCCATAAGGACGCAGAATGACACACCCTTTTACGGTGGAATAGTCCACCAGTTCGGCTTTCAGACAAATATCAGTGTACCATTGTGCAAAATCTTGGTCGATTGGGGTAATGGCTTCCACCATTTTTTTCTTATCACTCATGAATAAAATCCTCCTTAAATGCAAATTTATATTGCAGCAAAGAAACAACCCCCATAGCGATGATGGGGGCTGTGCAGATGGTTTTGCTTTGCTCAGCTGTTTTCTTCGACATAACGAACAACATCCCCAACGGTATGCAGGTTTTCTACATCCTCGTCTGGGATTTCAACACCAAATTCATCTTCAAGGCTCATAATCATATCAACTACATCAAGACTGTCTGCCTCAAAGTCGTCCAAAATGTTGCTTTCTAAAGTGATTTTGTCCTCTTCAAGGTCTAGCTGTTCAGCAAGCATACTGCGGATGCGCTCAAAAATATCCATTCAAACTACTCTCCTCATTGGTGGATTCTTAACTATACCTTTTATAGCTTTTTTTAGAGCAATTGTCAAGAGAAACAAGAAAAAATTTTTCTGATACAGCATAAAATACAAAAAACACAAGATTTTTTAAAGACAGATTGATATTTTGGCTTGTGAATGATTGGGCATTTGAGTATAATATGAGTATAATATCAGATAAAAAATTGTCCTATTTAAAGGAGCAAAAACAGATATGAAAATTGGTTTTACAAAAATGCAAGGATGTGGGAATGACTATCTCTATGTGGATTGTCGCAGTGGGTTGCCACAAGAGTTGATGGATGCCATTCCCTTTTTGTCTGACCGCCATTTTGGAGTGGGCGGTGATGGGGTGATTTGCATTTGCTCTGCCCAAAATGCAGATGGTCAAATGCGAATGTTCAACGCTGATGGCAGCGAGGGCAAAATGTGCGGAAATGGTGTGCGTTGTGTGGCACAATGGCTGTATCAAAATGGCATTAAAAAGGACACTCTTGCCATAGATACCCTTGCAGGAGTCAAAACAATGCAGCGTACTGCCCTCAATATGTGGAAAGTGGATATGGGTAAAGCA
This sequence comes from Anaerofilum sp., assembly GCA_020024115.1. Lineage (GTDB taxonomy): Bacteria > Bacillota > Clostridia > Oscillospirales > Ruminococcaceae > Anaerofilum. The sequence continues at coordinate 29,271 of JAHHUF010000006.1, read as the reverse complement.
GAGTTTTCCACAAAAAGCCTGCCAGCAGTTGGGTTTGAAGAAAACAAGGTAATCCAGCCTTTGAATGTGCAGGGAACCGAATGGCAGGTGACTTTGGTCAGCATGGGGAACCCTCATTGTGTTGTGGAAGTTGAGGATACAAAAACATTGGATTTACCTTCCATCGGGAAAGGCTTTGAAACCCATTCAGCCTTTCCGGAAAGTGTAAATACCGAGTTTATCCGTTATATTTCCCCCATAGAATTGGAAATGCGTGTTTGGGAGCGTGGTAGTGGTGAAACATTGGCGTGCGGTACAGGCGCATGTGCAGCAGCAGCGGCATTTGTAGCACGAGGAAAATGCCCCCAAAACACCGATATTACAGTGCATTTGCTGGGCGGTGATTTAACAATTTGTGTTACAGACAACACTGTTTGGATGACAGGACAAGCGGTATCTGTGTTTGAAGGAACCATCGAAATTTGAATCAACCGATTGACTGAAATGTTTTGCATAAAGGAGAAAATGGGGCTATGGTTACAAAACGGCTTTATGGAAAAACTGCACAAGGGCAGGAGGTCTATTGCTACTGGCTGGAGAACAGCAAAGGAACAAGAGTTTTGCTGATTGAGTATGGATGCAGAATTGTCAACTGGATGGTGCCTGCAAAAAACGGCGAAATTATTGATATTGTTCTGGGTTGTAAAGACTTGGCAGGGTATGAAAAAGACCAGTTTTTCTTGGGCAGCTTTGTGGGACGCTATGCAAACCGCATTGAAAAAGCAGCATTTGAATTGGAAGGCAAAGTATACCAGCTTGAGCCAAACAATGGGCCAAACCATAATCATGGCGTTTGGCACCAAAAAGTATTTCAGGGAAAAATTACAGATGATAATACCGTGGAATTTCACTATACCAGCCTTGATGGTGAAGACGGATTTCCTGCAACTGTTCAAGTTTCGGTTCAATGCACCCTAACCGAAACCAATCAGCTTATTTTGGATTATACAGCATCTTGTGATGCACCCACCCCCATCAATCTCACCAATCACAGCTATTTCAATCTGGATGGAGTAAAGAGTAACAATGTGCTGGGACATCAGCTTCAGCTTTGGGCAGATACATATACCCCATCGGATGAGTTTTCTTGCCCTTATGGAACGGTTGAACTGGTTGAGGATACTCCAATGGATTTTACTACAAAACATACCATTGGTGATAGGATTGACCAAGAGTTTCAGCAGTTGCAGTGGGGACATGGGTATGACCATAACTATATCATAAACCGTATTAAAAGCGGACTGGCGAAAGCTGCCCGGTTGGAAGCAGAACACAGCGGAATTTGGCTGGAATGTCACACAACACAGCCCGGTGTGCAGGTTTATACAGCAAACTGGCTGCAAGATGAAGGCTGTGCCAAAGATGGATTTGTGCATTGTCCAAGAAATTCTGTTTGTTTGGAAACACAGCATTTTCCCTGTTCGCCCAATCGAGAGCAGTTCCCTGATGCAATTTTGCACCCCGGTGAGCTGCTGAGAGAAACAACTGTGTATACATTTGGATGTAACGAATAATACCAACAAGAAAGGAAGACAGAACAATGGAAGAACTGATGCAGTTTTTGAAGGAGAACCCAATATTTTATTTTGCAACCGTAGAAGGCTATATGCCTCGTGTGCGTCCTTTTGGATTTGCAATGGAGTATAATGGAAAGCTGTATTTTGCAATCGGAAAACACAGAAATACATATAAACAGCTTTTAGATAACACCAACATTGAAGTGTGTACTGCAAACGGTGATGGGCAGTGGATTCGGATTCGTGGCACTGTGGATTTTGACAACAGTGCAGAAGCAAAGCAAAAGGCATTTGAAACCATGCCCCAACTGAAAGAAATATACAATGAGGAAACAGGGAAAGCATTGGCTCTTATATATATGGATAGAATCAGTGCCAAGCTGTTTTCTTCTGATGGCACAGAAAAACAACTGTATCAACAGGGCATATAATCCATTTTACAGTTGGTAAGATTGACAGGGGTTGCGGAACAACCAGAAAGGGTTAGATTATGAATCAAGAATTTTTGCACAGATTGCTTTGTACAGCATCTGTCAGTGGTAATGAAGTGCCTTTGCAGAAGGTCGTTTTGGAGGAAATGGAGCAGTATAGTCACCAGCTTTATATTGATGGAAACAGCAATGTAACCGCTGTACTGAATGAAAATTCAAATGTCAGAGTGCTGTTGGATGCACATGCGGACGAAGTTGGTTTGATGGTCACCTGTGCCAACAGTAGCGGTTTGCTTCATGTGGCAAAAGCAGGTGGTGCAAGGCTGCATTGCTGGGCAGGGCAAAAGGTTCGGATTTTGACCGATAAAGGCATTGTTCATGGGGCAATTGCTATGACAGATGCCTGCAAAAAAGAGGGCATTTCCGCAAAAGACTTGCTGATTGATATTGGTGCAGCCAGCCAAAAAGAAGCAGAAGATTTGGTGCATACAGGGGATACCGTTGTGTTGGACACTGATTGGAGAATGTTGCAAAACAACTGCATTTGTTCTCGTGCCTTAGATGATAAAGCAGGTGTTTTCATTGTGATGGAAGCCTTGAAAAAAGCCGCACGGATGGGCTGTACGGCAGGGGTGTTTGCTGTCAGTGCATCAGGTGAGGAAACAACCAAACGAGGGGCACATTGGGCAGCAGAAAGTATTCGCCCTGATATGGCGATTGTGGTAGATGTCACCTTTGCCAGTGATGCACCCGGTTGTAGCGATGGCGATAATGGCAGAGTAAAGCTGGGCGGTGGCCCTGTTTTGTGCCATGGAAGCATCAACAGTAAACCCTTGCGTAAATTATTGGAGCAGGCAGCAAAACGCTGTGGTATTCAGGTGCAGCATGAAGTTACACCTGCGTCCACCTATACCGATGCAGATGCAATCCATATCAAAAATAATGGTGTGCCTGTCACATTGGTTTCGATTCCTCTGCGCTATATGCATACCCCTGCCGAAGTGGGCAGCTTGAATGATATACAGGCTTGCATTGATTTGATTGCTGAATTTTTGTGTGGTTTGCGAGAGCCTGTGGAGTTGAATCCCTTTGAATAAAAGGGCTGGTGAAAATGATGGAACAGCAAGATAGTTGTATCAATCCAACAGAAAAACGAAGCGAATTGTTGCAGCGGTTGAAAGGGTATTCTGTAAAACAATATACATCCACTGACAAAGGCTATGAGTATTTGTCTGAAAAATCGGTTTGCCTTAAAATAGAAAATCCAAACTCAAACAGCAACTTGCTCATTGAACTGGAAGAACAAGGCGAATTTACTTTGATTTTTTCATATATCCATAACCATTACAGCTCAGACCTAGAGGAGTATGCAGAGTTGACTAACACAATTTTTGATATTTTAGAAAATCGCATTGGTTGTGCGACTCTCTTGTCTGGAGAGGAAAAACGCTGGTTGGGCAGCACATGGATTGACAAAACGGAAGTGAATGATTCTGTGAAAAAAATCTTTGCTTTTGTGTTTAAATCCAAAGACTTTAAGAATAACATCCAAAACAATGGCGGACAAGCAGAATACGAATTTTGGAATCCCGTGGATAATAAAACAATCAAAATTGAAAAACAGCAATCAATACAGAGGAGAGAAATTTTGTGAAAGATGCAGTATTTGGAGAATTGGTCTTGGATGAAGAATACGATTGGTGGAGCAAAAATGAAACAATTAACTTTGGTGGAACTCCAACCACAGTTGAACTTTTGGTGAAAAAAGACGATGACCAAACTGAAGTTTCAGAAAAGCAGCATAAGACATATCAATGTTTTATGGAAAAATGGCCCGAATTGCAGGTGAAACTGATTGATGATTTAATTGAATACTATAACGAAGACCAGCGTTTTGCTTGGGGGCCAGACGATGAGGAAGAATTTGAAGAATGGTGGCCCGAAATTGAAACAAGAGAGGCACTTTTGCAAGCAGTTACATTAGAATCCATTTTGATTGAAGAGGATTTTCTAACAGAGGATGATGAACGCTGCATCTATCTACTCTTTTCACGCACATGGGGCGGTGAAGATGACGACGATAACGGAATTGGTGTCTGTATTCTAAATGAAGAAATTGACGAAATTGCTTATAAAGATATTGCGTTTTAACTGAAAAAACACTGAATATTTAAAAAAAGACCAAACAAGGATGATAAAACAAATCCTTGTTTGGTCTTTTCATAGTTTAAGCGGTATAAAACAGTGCTGTATACAACCGCTTTTTATTTTGTTGTTTGAGCTAAAAATTACTCAATGATGCTGGTTCCGGTCATTTCAGCAGGCTGCTCCAATCCCATCAATTTCAGCATGGTGGGAGCAATGTCTGCCAAAACGCCACCCTCACGCAGTTTTACATCACCTGCACCTGCAACCAAGAAAGGAACAGGATTGGTGGTGTGAGCAGTGAATGGATGTTCTGGGTCTGGGTCGTACATTTGGTCAGCATTGCCGTGGTCAGCAGTCAGCAGAACCTTTCCGCCTGCTGTCAAAACAGCATTGATTACTTTGCCTGCACACTCGTCAATTGCCTCAACAGCCTTGACAGCAGCATCGAATACACCGGTATGACCTACCATGTCGCAGTTAGCAAAGTTCAAGATGATAACATCATACTTGCCACTCTCAATGCGGCTTACGCACTCGTCAGTTACCTGATATGCACTCATTTCAGGTTGCAAGTCGTAAGTTGCAACATCGGGGCTTTTAATCAAAGCACGGTCTTCACCCTCAAACGGAGCCTCAACGCCACCATTGAAGAAGAAGGTTACATGAGCATATTTTTCGGTTTCTGCAATACGAAGTTGTGTTTTGCCGCATTTTGCCAGATATTCGCCCATAACATTGGTCAGTTCCTGTGGCTTGAATGCAACATCAACATTGGGCATGGTAGCATCATATTGAGTGAAGCAAACATAGTGAACAGGAAAACGACCATTGCGACGCTCAAAGCCTTTGAACTCGTCATCGACAAAGGTGCGGGTGATTTCACGGGCACGGTCAGGACGGAAGTTGAAGAAGATTACACTGTCGCCTTCGCTAATGCGTCCACTCTCGCAGGTAATAGAGGGAACAACAAACTCGTCGGTTACACCGTCAGCATAGCTTTTTTCCATGATTTCAGCAGCAGTGCCGGTTGCACCCTCGCCGTAAACCATAGCAGCATAAGCTTTTTCGACACGCTCCCAGCGATTGTCACGGTCCATTGCGTAGTAACGACCCGAAATAGTAGCAATTTTGCCAACACCGATTTCAGCCATCTTTTCTTCCAACTCAGCAACAAAGCCCTTGCCGGAAGAAGGAGGAACATCACGGCCGTCCATAATAGCATGAACATATACTTCGGTCAAGCCCATACGCTTTGCCATTTCCAGCAAGCCATACAAATGGCTGTTGTGGCTGTGAACACCACCGCTAGACAGCAAGCCTACCAAATGCAGAGCCTTGCCGCTGTTCAAAGCGGAAGTCATAGCGGATTTGAGAGCCTCGTTCTCAAAGAAATCACCATCTTGGATTGCTTTGGTGATACGGGTCAATTCTTGATAAACAATGCGGCCAGCACCAATATTGGTGTGACCAACTTCACTGTTGCCCATCTGTCCATCAGGCAGACCAACATCCATACCGGATGCACCAATGGTGGTGTAGGGATAGCTTGCAAACAGTTTATCCAGATTGGGAGTTTTTGCAGCAACAATTGCGTTGCCATAGGTTTGACCGGGAACCCAGCCAAAACCGTCTAAAATGCAAAGCATTAAAGGAGTTTTTGCCATAATGAAATTCCTTTCCTTCATTCATATTTGAATGAACCTGAATATTAGATGATACTGCAAGAGTGTTGATGAAAAAGGGCGTTCTGATATCACTTCTGCAAAGCGAAATCAGATACGCCCAGAAACATCAATTATTTGCTTGCAGCTTTTACAATTGTACCAAAATCAGCAGCCTTCAAAGAAGCACCACCAATCAAGCCGCCGTCAACATCCAGTTTGCCCAGCAACTCGTCAGCGTTGCCAGCGTTCATGCTGCCACCGTATTGAATAGTAGAAGCCTCTGCAACGGTTTCGCCATACAGTTCAACCAACAGCTTGCGGATTGCAGCACAAACTTCCTGTGCCTGCTCTGCAGTGGCAGTGCGACCGGTGCCAATTGCCCAAACAGGCTCATAAGCGATGATAACACGGCTCATTTCTTCAGCAGTTACATTCTGTAATGCAATCTTGGTCTGCATACGAACCAATTCTTCGGTAACACCCTGCTCACGCTGTGCAAGGCTCTCACCAACGCAAACAATTGCTTTCAAACCTGCATCCAAAGCAGCTTTGGTGCGTTTGTTTACGGTTTCGTCGGTTTCAGCAAAATACTGACGACGCTCGGAGTGTCCGGTGATAACATACTCAACACCCAAGTCAACCAGCATATCTGCACTGATTTCACCAGTGAAAGCACCGCTTTTTTCAAAATGTACATTTTCAGCACCTACATGAATGTTGGTGTCTTTGGTTTTTTCCACAGCAGTAGCCAAGCTGGTGAAAGGAGTGCAAATGACAACCTCACAATCAGCACCTGCAACAGCGGGAATCAACTCATCAATCAGAGCAGCAGCCTCGGTTGCGGTTTTGTTCATTTTCCAGTTGCCAGCAATTACAGTTTTACGCACAGATTTTTTCATTGTATATTCCTCCAATGAGTGTTTCAAATGATACTGTTAAAAGACCAGCGGCCCCAAAAAGGCCGCTGGGAGGGGAAAACAAAATTAGGAATTTTGGATGCAAGCGATGCCGGGCAGCTCTTTGCCTTCCAAATACTCCAGAGAAGCACCGCCGCCAGTGGAGATGTGAGTCATTTTGTCAGCGTAGCCCAACTGCATAACCGCCGCTGCGGAGTCACCACCACCGATAACAGTAGTAGCGTCAGCCTCAGCCATTGCCTTTGCAACTGCCAAAGTACCAGCTGCCAGAACAGGGTTCTCAAATACACCCATAGGTCCGTTCCATACAACAGTCTTAGCAGCCTTTACAGCCTCAGCAAACAATTCCTGAGTCTTGGGACCAATATCCAGACCCATCTTGTCAGCAGACAGAGCGTTGGAAGCAACATACTCAACGCTGATTTCTGCGTCGATTGGGTCAGGGAAAGAAGCTGCAACAGCAGTGTCAACGGGCAGCAACAATTTTACGCCCTTTTCCTCTGCCTTTGCCATCATCTCTTTGCAGTAGTCCAACTTCTCGTCGTCTACCAAGCTGGTGCCGATTTCATAGCCTTGAGCCTTCAAGAAGGTGTAAGCCATGCCGCCACCGATAATCAAGGTGTCAACCTTGTTCAGCAGGTTCTCAATAACATTCAGCTTGTCAGCAACCTTGGCACCGCCCAAGATAGCAACGAAAGGACGAACAGGGTCGTTTACAGCATTGCCCAAGTAGCGAATTTCTTTCTCCATCAGATAGCCAACAGCGGTATCTTTGATGTACTCAGTGATGCCAGCAGTGGAGCAGTGTGCACGGTGTGCGCTGCCAAATGCGTCGTTTACATAAACATCAGCAATGCTTGCCAAATCCTGGCTGAACTCAGGCAGGTTTTTGGTTTCTTCTTTGCGGAAACGAGTGTTTTGCAGCAAAACAACATCGCCATCATTCATAGCAGCAACAGCAGCTTTTGCATTCTCGCCAACAACAGTGTCGTCATCTGCAAAAACAACAGTTTTGCCCAGCAGTTCGCCCAAACGAACAGCAACAGGTGCCAAGCTGAATTTTGCTTCTGGGCCATTCTTAGGTTTGCCCAAGTGGCTGCACAGAATTACTTTGCCGCCGTTTTCAATCAATTTTTTGATGGTGGGCAATGCAGCAACGATACGGTTGTCGTTGGTGATAACGCCCTCTTTCATAGGAACATTGAAGTCGCAGCGAACCAGAACGCGTTTGCCTTTTACTTCAATATCTTCAACAGTTTTTTTACCCAAAGTACTCATTGTTAAAACTCCTTTTCTGCAAATGAATTGCATCGGATTTTGTGGCAGCCATTTAGCTGCCCGATACCTCTATTATAAACAAAATCTACCATAACTGCAAGAGGGTGAATGACACTTTTTTAACAGCTAATTGAATGGATTTTTGAGAAAATTATTGCTATTGTACAAAAACCGCCCCAAACAGTGTTTGAGGCGGAAGATTTTAACCTGTGATTAAAGTAATAATGCGGAAAACAAACAACGCAAATACAACCCACATAATAGGATGAATATCTTTGAATTTACCACGCAGAATTTTCAAAATCATCCAAGTCAAAATACCAAACATGATGCCGTTTGCAATGGAATAGGTGAAAGGCATCATAATAATTGCAACAAAAGCACCCAAAACATCAGCAGTGTCACCCTCGAAGTTTACCTTCAAGACACTGCTCATCATAAACAAGCCAACAACAATCAGTGCAGGAGCAGTCGCAAAGCTGGGAATGACACCAAAAATAGGCCACAAGAACATACTCAGCAGGAACAAAACGCCAGTGGTTGCAGCGGTCAAGCCGGTGCGTCCGCCTTCAGCAACACCAGCAGAACTTTCAACAAAGCTGGTTACAGTAGAGGTTCCCAAGCAAGCACCTGTTACAGTGCCGACAGCATCTGCCATCAATGCTTTGCCAACACGAGGAAGTTTGCCGTCCTTGTCCAGCAAGTTACCTTTTGCAGCAACACCAATCAAGGTGCCAACAGTGTCAAACAAATCTACAAACAAAAATGCAAATACAATGACTGCAAATTCAGCAAAATTGCTCAATACAAACTCAAAGTTGAATTTGAAAGCTGTTTCACCCAAAGCACCAAAGTTTGGCAAAAAGTCGCCAATGCCATTGATGGTGGGCAGAACAGAATAAGCACCTGCTTCGGGGTTTACCACATACCAGCCGGTGAGCTGTGCAACAATACCCAAACCCCATGTGGACAAAATTCCCCACAAGATTGCACCTTTTATATTGAAATACAGCAAAATACCAATGATAACAATACCAATCAATGCCAATGCAACAGGTGCAGAACCGATGTGACCCAAAGTAACCTTTGTGGCAGGGTCAGCAGTAGCGATACCAGCATTTTGAAAACCAATAAAGGTGATAAACAAGCCGATGCCGGTTGTGATGCCATACTTCAAATTTTCGGGAATGTAGTTTACCAAAGTTTCACGGAATTTGAATGCAGACAAAACAATAAAAATCAAACCTTCAAACAGAATTGCAGTCAAAGCAATTTTCCAAGGGTCAACTTGGTCTGCCAATTCACCCAGACAAATAGTATAGGCAAAATAAGCATTCAATCCCATACCGGATGCCAATGCGATGGGGTAGTTTGCAAGAAATGCCATAATAAATGTGCCAATGGCACCTGCAAGGGCAGTTGCCATAAATACGCCTTGGCTGTTCATGCCTGCATCTCCCAGCATACTAGGATTAACTGCAAGGATATACGCCATTGCCAAAAAGGTAGTGATACCCGCCATGATTTCGGTTTTCACTGTTGTGTTGTGTTCTTTCAGTTGAAAGAGCTTTTCCATAAAATACTTCCTCCTGTAAATTGGTCTGCAAAAAACAAAACTGAAAAGGCACAAATTCAGTGCCTTTTCAGCAAGCAAAATTCACAAGGATTATTTTAACGGTTTTGATACATCCATACAAGAGCACTTAGTCACAAAAATTTTAAAAATATGACATATAATTTCTCTGAAATTCATAATTTTTACACAAATAGATATATTACATAGTAACAGAAAAATAGCTTTTGTTGGATAGACTATTCAAATTTTTTAAACAATGCCATCCGAACCTTTTCGGGATAAATAAAAATGTCAGCACTGTCCAACATCTGCCCAACCAGCATCAGTTCGCTGTCTTCACCAGTGCGGTCAGAGCCAACCAATGCCCAATAGCTTTCTTCCAATGCAGCATTACGAACTTCGGGCTTCAAAAAACGGGAAAGATGCTCGATTTTGTGGCGAGATTCAGGGGCATAGTCCGATTCAATGGAAATGCTTAAACCATCATCCCATCGTTTTATTTTGATGGAAATATCCTGTGCTCCTGCTATAAACAGGGCAGTGTACAGTTCGTCCAGAATTCGGCTGACTTTTTGCCGTGTAATTTGGTTTGCATAATTCATACATTTCTCCTCTCGTTGCCGGAACGGGTTCGCATTGCTTCAATCAATGGCACAAGAACAACACAAACCAAACCAGCAGAAAAACCATTGTTATAAAGATTCATCCAGCCATGCAGTCCACCAACATTTAACACAACCGACGCGTGAATAAATCCTGCAACAATCCCCCAATGCCAGCCAAACTGTCCGGCAATTGGAGCAAGGGCTGTTCCGAATAATGCCGCAAGAACAACCGCAGGCTCATTGATGTCATAAATCATGACTAGGGAAGACAAAACGACACCTGCCATAATTGGCAGGATATTTTTGGGATGTTTACCAAATGCAGCAAAACCACACATTGTAAAAATGCCGCCAATGGTGGGGCCGTTGATTCCGCATCCAACCGCAACCACAAATAGTAACCCAATGAAACCAACAATTCCCATATTGATAAAGGAAATTCCTACCCCATCCAACAAGACAAAATCTGCAATCAAACGACCGGAGTGGCGCATGATATGAGGATAATTTTTCCAGTTTGGCTCCAAAAAAATCCCTGCAACAATCAGCAAAGTGAAAATCAATGCCAGCCAAATCCCTAAAATAAAATCATTGCCTGTACTCCATTTCAGAGAGGTTTTAAATTCGTATCCCATACTGCGGGAAAGTGAAACAAATATCATTCCAAGCAAACCGGCTGCAAAACCAACATTGTACAGGTTGTAGCCTTGATGGGCACGAACAGAAAAAGCTGCAACAGGAGGGATTAAAAAACCAATCAAAACACCAACAATCAACATCACCAAAATTTTTGCAGCGCCATCAACCAATGAGCTTGCTTCAGCTGTCATCGGTGATAGGGTTGTGCCAAATAGGGTGGTGTAAATATAGTGGGAAAAAGGTTCTTTTTTGTATCGGGAATAAAGCCAGCCACCCAAAATAAAGGGCTGAATGTTCCACAAATCTTTTCCAAACATTGCAAACCCTGCCATTAAAAATAAGCAGGCAATTGAAATACCCGAAAAAGGAACCTTGACAAGTTTCAGCAGAAAAGTGCTGTACAGCAACACAAGCCCTGCATTGAACAATGCAGCACCAAGCCCACCAATCAAAATAGAGTCTGTAATCAAGCCAGCAGGAGAGATAAGGATTTTGATAAACCCTTGAAAAATTTGAATAGGGGAATCTGTTAAAAATGCAAGTCCTATCATCAAAGCAGATAAAGTGATGGAAGAATAGAAAAGTGTGTCACTTGCGCGATTGCGTAAGGGGGTGGACACGGACATTGGTATTTGCCTCCTTAAAAAATCTGTTGCCTGCAATTTTAGTTTTGCAATGGCACAAAATAGTAGTGATACGCCGTTTTAGCAAGGGAGCATTATCACATATCATTATTATACAGGAAACACAATCAGGCAAGCAATAGAAAATCTTTATAGGATGACTGTTTTATTTATGGAATAGCAACTTTTGATTGTAAGAAATAAACAACAATGAAGGGTTGCCTGAAAAGTCAAAATTTTCGTCTTTTTCAATGAGTAGTATTTGCTGCCTTAAAATACTTAAAATGCGGCAAAGATTCCTGCGTTTTTTGTCTTGCATATACAGGCTTATTGCGAAAAAAATCGTCAATTTCTTAGTTTTCAGATACATGATAACCATTCCATTAAATCAGGACAGAAAAAACCCCTCCTGCATAGACAGGAGGGAAAAGAATTATTTATCACTAACAAGTTCTTTGATAGAAGCAACAGTGCCAGCCAAATTTTGAATATCGCTGGGGATAATCAGTTTGGTTGCTTTGCCGTCTGCAACTTTTGCGAGTGCTTCCAAACTCTTAAGAGCCAGAACCTTGTCATTGGGGCAAGCCTCGTTCAGCATTTTGATGGAGTCTGCCAGCGCTTTTTGCACTTCCATAATTGCCTGAGCCTCACCTTGAGCCTCACGGATACGCTGCTCACGGACAGCGTCTGCACGCAGGATAGCACTTTCTTTTTCACCTTCGGCAACCAGAATGGAGCTGCGTTTTTCGCCCTCTGCACGCAGAATGGATTCACGGCGTTGACGCTCTGCCTTCATCTGTTTTTCCATTGCATCCTGAATTTCAGCAGGAGGAATGATGTTCTTTACTTCCACACGGTTTACTTTGATGCCCCATTTGTCAGTAGCTTCGTCCAAAATAGAGGTGATTTTGGTGTTGATGATGTCACGGCTAGTCAAGGTGTGGTCCAGTTCCATTTCACCGATGATGTTACGCAAAGTGGTAGCAGTCAGGTTTTCGATTGCAGACAGAGGACGCTCAACACCGTAAGCATACAGCTTGGAGTCAGTAATCTGGAAGAAAACAACAGTATCAATCTGCATGGTAACATTATCTTTTGTGATAACAGGCTGAGGTTTGAAGTCAACAACCTGCTCCTTCAAGCTGATTTTTTTGTGAATACGGTCAAGAAAAGGAATCTTGACATGCATACCGGCTTCCCATGTTGCATGGTAGATGCCCATACGCTCGATTACATATACAGTTGCTTGAGGCACGATAATGATGTTGGTGAATACCAAAAACAATGCAAAAATGATGATACCTATGATAATGTAAAACATAATGCTTCTCCTTAAAAATAGAAAATATACAGCAGGAAAATCAAATGATTATTCCTGTGCTGTCACAGGTTGTGGCTCTACCACAAGGGTAGTGCTTTCGATTGCACAGACAGTGCATAAGCTGCCAGCTTGCAAAGTGTGCTGCGAGCGTGCTGCCCAGTCTACTCCATCCAAACGGACTCTGCCAGGAGCATCAGGAAAAATATCAGAAAGAACCTTAGCGGTTTTTCCGATGTTGCGGTCACTGTTAGTAGCAACTTTTTTTTGACGAGTGATTTTGCGCACAAGCGGTCTTGTCAGCAGCAGAGTGATGAAAGAAACCGCTGTGAACACAGTCAGTTGAACAACAGTGGACGCATCCATAGCAGAGGCAATTAGAGCCGCCAATGAACCAAGTGCAAACCAGATGGAAATCAGATTGAAGGTGGCTCCCTCCACAATGAAAAACAATGCAGTAAGTGCAATCCAAATGATTGTGCTTTCAGAAAAAACAGGCATCTAAAAACCCCCCATTTCAAAAAATTTAGCGGTGATATTTTTGTATCTCTATTCAATCACGAAAAGGAAGAAATTTCAATACTTTTTTGCAAAAAAATATCAGAAATTGTTGAAAAATGTTAAAAAATAAACAAAAATCACTTATCACTAGAATGAATTTCGGTTTTGAAGCTCATAGCACCCACAATAACAGGGGTTCCATTTACATAGAAAGTGTGGATTCCGTGTGTACGGTTGATGAGAATATCAGCACAACTTTTTCTTCCTGTTCTGCGATAATGCAGAAAGTCTTTTCCTACGGAAACAAATTCCATTGTTCCATCCACAAAAGCATCATTTTGCTGACGGAGCTGTGAAAGATTTTGAATCAATGGCTTTAAACGATTTTCGGGGCAGTCCCATTGAAAATACCAACGATTAAAAGGGTCACGATAGCCCTGCATAGCAATTTCATCCCCATAGTAAATACTGGGAATTCCAGGCAAAGTGAAAATCATAACAAATGCCAGCCGCATCATTGAAATGCCCCACTCATATTGATAATGGCTCAGTAGGCGGTTGCTTTGCCAATAGCGGTCACGCCCATTGCAAGGCTCCCCAGCCAGATAGGTGATGGCACGCTCGGTGTCATGGGTGGATAAAAAGTTCATGAGTGTGTGCAAAGCAGGTGCGGGATAATTTTCGCAGATGGTCATAATTTGTTCTGCAATCTCTGTTCCATCCGCACCTTTTAAAAAGTCCAATATAGCATTACGGAATGGGTAGTTCATTACAGAATCCAGCCCATTGCCCAAAAGATAGGTGCGGCGGCTGCCATAGCTCCATTTATTGGTGGCATCTTCCCATACTTCACCCAGCAAATATTTATCATCCCCATGTTGTTTGATTGCCTGTCGAATTTCTTCAATAAAGTCATCCGGCAATTCATCCGCAACATCCAGCCGAAATCCCGAGGCTCCTCGCTGTATCCAATAATCAATCACACCGTTTTTGCCACAGATAAACTGTCGATAGTTGGGGTTATGTTCATTTACTTCGGGCAGTGTTTCAAATCCCCACCAGCTGCGATAGCCGCAGGCATAGTTGGGCGAAAAGTCATACCAATGGCGATAGGGGCTGTATGGGTCATGATAAGCACCACCTGAGCCATATCTGCTCTCACGGTTGAAATAACGGCTGTCGGAACCTGTATGGCTGAACACACCATCCAAAATGATGAAAATTCCCACTTCTTTTGCCTCTTTGCACAAACGCACAAAATCATCTTCTGTGCCAAGAACGGGGTCGATTTTCATATAATCGGCAGTGTTATAACGATGGTTGGAATGTGCTTCAAAGATAGGATTAAAATAAATAATATTGACCCCTAAATTTTTGAGGTAGGGAAGTTTCTGCCGTACACCCTCCAAATCTCCGCCGAAATAGTCCATATTCAAATAGCCTTCATGGGTTTCGTTTGGCCAAAAGTATGGTTCTTCATGTTTGTCGGTGCGATAAATGCGGTCGGCAAAAGGCATGGATGTCTTTTCTTTTCCTTCAAAAAAACGGTCAGGGAAAATTTGATAAATGACACCACCCTTGAAAGAATCCGGAGTAGAAAACTCTTTGCTGTATATGGTCATTTGCCAAGAATTGCCGTCTTCCCAGCCTAAATAACCATTGCCGAATGGGTCACGAAACACTTTTGTGTAGTTTTTCCAAAGGTCAAAATAATAAAAATATAATCCAATATCAGATAAAGATAAGGAAATGGAAAATTTACAACTGTCCTGCTCAATGCCACAAAATTGCATGGGATGATATTCAATTGGTTTGCCATCTTTTTGCAGCACAAGCCGAGGCTGTTCAATGCCTATGTTACAGGGAACAAAAAGGGTAAGGGTGACAGTTTCATCTTGCCGAACCGCACCAAACGGGGTTTTGCAGCCAGCAAAGCGGCTGTTGAAAAACTGTGGTTTTTCCAGAATGATTCACTCCTCTTTTACATAAAGCTATGCACAGGGAAAAAGATTCCCTGTGCATAAATTACGCATTTTAACTTGTTTATAGAACTGGTTGTGTGTGCCAAATATCACGGGCATAGTCATGCACAGAACGGTCTGCTGAGAAAATACCACTGTTGGCAATGTTCATCAGGCTCATGCGATTCCATTTTTTGGTATTACGATACAATTCGCTGAGGTTTTCTTGTGCTTTGCGGTAGGCTTGGAAATCTGCCAAAACCATATAGTGGTCAGAAGTGCACAGATTGTTGACAACCTCGTGGAAGCTGTCGCCATTGAAGCCCTGCTCTAAGAAATCGAGAACTTCACGGGCAATATCATCATTGTACAAGAAGCTGGAGGGATGATAGCCCAGTTCATGCAGATGGTTCACTTCTTCGGTGCGCATACCAAAGATAATTTCGTTCTCAATGCCAGCAGCCTGTGCAATTTCAACATTTGCACCGTCCAAAGTGCCGAGAGTGATTGCACCGTTGAGCATGAATTTCATGTTGCCGGTACCGGATGCTTCGGTTCCTGCAAGGCTGATTTGTTCGCTGACTTCGCTTGCAGGCATCAGGCGTTCACTGGTGGTAACACAGTAGTCTTCCAAATAAACGATTTGCAGTTTTTCACGCACAGCAGGGTCGGCATCAATGAATGCACCCAGCTTGCAAATCAAGCGAATCATTTGTTTTGCCATATAATATCCTGGTGCAGCTTTTGCACCAAAGATATAAGTTTTTGGCAGGAAGTCTGCATTGGGGTTGTTTTTCAAATACAAATACTGTGCTGCAATGTTCAGTGCGTTCAAATGCTGACGCTTGTACTCATGCATACGCTTTACCTGAACATCAAATACAGAGTTTGGATTGATGATTTGTCCGGTGGTCTTTTGCAGATGTGCAGCAAAGCGCTCTTTGTTTTCCAACTTTGCTTTTGCCAAAGCATCCAAAACAGAAGAATCATCTTTGTATTTTTCAAATTCTTTCAGTTTGCTTGCGTCTTTTTTGAAGCCATCACCAATGGTGCTGGTCAGCAGATTGGTTAAAGCAGGGTTGGAGGCAAGCAGCCAGCGGCGATATGCGATACCATTGGTAACATTGGTGAACTTTTGTGGGCTGTACAGGAAATAGTCATGGAAAACGCTCTCTTTGATAATTTCGCTGTGCAGCTTGGAAACACCATTGATAGAATGGCAGACATAGCAACAAATGTTTGCCATGCGAACCTGACCTTCTCCCAAAATTGCCATATAATCCACTTTGCCTTGGTCGCCGGGGAATTTTTTCTCAAAATCAGCACGGCAGCGGCGGTTCAGCTCGCAGATGATGGAATAAATACGAGGCAAGGTTTTGCGGAACATATCCTCGTTCCATTTTTCCAAAGCTTCACTCATAACAGTGTGGTTGGTATAGGCAAAGGTGCGGCTGGTGATGTCAAATGCCTTTTCCCAGCTATAACCGCAGTCGTCCAGCAAAATGCGCATCAGCTCAGGGATAGCGAGAGTTGGGTGAGTGTCATTGATGTGGATTGCGATTTTATCAGGCAGATTGTCCATTGTGCCATATTGTGCCAAATGGTTATGGACGATGTCACCCACAGAAGCCGCAGACAGGAAATACTGCTGACGCAAACGCAAAATTTTGCCCTCGGTATGGTTATCGTTGGGGTATAGAATTTTGCTGATTAACTCTGCCGAAGCATTTTTGTGCAAAGCAGAACCGTAGTCACCGCCATTGAAGCTGTCCATATCAAAGCCTGGGGCTTTTGCCTGCCATAAACGCAGCTTGGAAACACCTTTGGAATCATAGCCGGACACATACATATCACTGGGAACAGCAATAACACTGTTATAATTTTGATGCTTGGTATAGTGGAAACCATTTTCCCAGTTTTCCACAACTTCACCATCAAATTTTACTTCGATGGATTGGTCTGGGTGGCTTTTCAGCCATACACCACCACCGGGCAGCCAGTTGTCAGCCCGTTCCTGCTGCCAGCCATCCACGATTCTTTGGCGGAAAATACCATACTCATACAAAATGGAATATCCAGTCATAGGAAGTGCATCGGTTGCGGCACCATCCAGATAACAGGCAGCCAGTCTGCCTAAACCACCATTGCCCAAACCGGCATCCGGCTCCAACTCATACAAACTTTCCAGTTTGAACTCATGGTCAACCAAAACCTGTTCAGCAACTTCGTTCAAACCCAGATTGAACAAATTGGTTTTCAGGCTGCGCCCCATCAAAAATTCCATACATAAATAGTAAATCTGCTTGGAGTTTGAACCATAGGTACGGCTCATAAATTTTTTGTGGCGGCTGCTTAGTAAACGGCGGCAAACCAATGCCATGGCACGATAAATTTGGTCAGCAGTTGCGGTGAGAAAATCCACAGCAAACTCTTTGTAAAGAGTGTCTGCCAACATTTTTTCAAATTCTTTTTTACTGTACTGTGTGTTGCTCAAAAAACTCAACTCCTCATTCAAATTTAGAATACACGCCTTGATAATGGATACAGACCGAATTTTGAAAAATTCAGTCAAAAGCATATCATCAAGAAATACTATGTTTGATACAATAGAATCTTGATTTCAAAAAATATAGAGAATTTCTTGTATTATAACACTTTCGATTCAATCTTTTCAAGAAAAAATCCCATATTTTCTCATTCAGAAGAAAAAGTGAATGGTTTATCAAGAAAAAAGTTTGAAAACAAATATTTTCAAAAAGCACTTTTTCTTTTGTTGTATATCCATTATAATAAAGTTTACGGCTGAATTTGTGTAATTAAGCAATAAATTGAGAAAAGAGGATTATTCAGATGCCTGCAAATAAAATTCGATTGGAAATTTGTGGCGCTACCTATGTAGTGTCTTCAACAGATACAGAGCCTTATGTAACCGAACTTGCTGAGAGATTGGACAAGAATATGAATGAAGTTTTGTCCAATAATCCTTCTGCCAGTGTCACCACCGCTGCGGTGCTGTGTGCTCTGGAATATTTGGACGAGTGGCAAAAAGCAACTTCCGGTGCAGAAAATATGCGTGCGCAAATCAAAGATTATTTAGAAGATGCTGCAAAAGCAAAAATGGCAGCCGAAGAAGCACGCCGTGAGTTGGAGCGGCTCAAGCGTGAAATGGAAAGCCTGCAAAGCCCACAAAATGAACAGGAAACAGAGATTGAACACATTGAGGCAGAAATTGTGGAAGTGGAAACCGACGAGCAGGAGAACGAGGAAGAATGAGCAGCTTTTGTGAAATTCTTGCCCCTGCCGGAAATGAAGAAATGCTACGTGCCGCTGTGTTCAGTGGGGCAGATGCGGTTTACCTGGGGTTGACATCCTTCAGTGCTCGCCGCAGTGCAGGCAATTTTACCCCTGCTGCTTTAAAAGAGGCAGTGGGTTTTTGTCATGCCCGAAAAGTGAAAGTGTATGTTGCAATCAATACAACAATTTACAGCCATGAACTGACTGAATTGGAACAGAGCATCGAAGCAGCAACCAAAGCCGGTGTTGATGCAGTGATTGTGCAGGATTTGGGTGTTGCTGAAATTGTACATCGCTGTGCACCCGATATTCCTCTGCATGGCAGCACACAAATGAGTATTCACACCCTTGCAGGTGCAAGACAGTTGGCAGAAATGGGCTTTTCCCGTGTGATTTTGGGCAGAGAACTGACACTGGAGGAAATTCGCCATATTGCAAAAAACTGCGGCATTGAAGTGGAGTGCTTTGTGCATGGGGCTTTGTGTATGAGCATCAGCGGACAGTGCATGATGAGTGCTTTTTTGGGTGGACGAAGCGGAAACCGTGGAAGCTGTGCAGGGCCATGCCGTTTGCCGTTTGCAGCAGATGGCAGTGGAGCAGCACATTTGTCTTTGAAGGATATGTCTTTGATTGGTCATTTGCAGGAAATGCAGCAGGCAGGTGTTTGTAGTGCCAAGATTGAGGGAAGACTGCGTACACCGGAATATGTTGCTGCAACTGTCACCGCTTGCCGTCAAGCACGAGAGGGAAAGGCATACGATGAAGATTTGGTGCGAGGAGTGTTTTCCCGTTCAGGTTTTACTGACGCCTATCTGACTGGAAAACGAGATGGCGATATGTTTGGTGTGCGTACACAAGCAGATACAGCCATCACAAAAAAGGCACTGCCTCAGGCAAGAGAAGCCTATCGCAGAGAGTTTCCCCGTGTTGCGGTGGATATGACCTTGACCGTTGAGCAGGAAGGTGCAAAACTAAAATGCACAGACGGAGAGAATACTGTTATTGTGTATTTGGAACAGACTCCCGAACCTGCTCAAAAAGACCAAACTGCCGCAGTGGAGCGATGCCTGTCCAAAACAGGGGGAACCCCCTTTGTTGCCCGCACTATTTCTTTGCAAAGCGATGGACAGTGGTATCTGCCAGCCAATGCACTGAACGAGGCACGCCGTACAGTGTTGGAGCAATTGCTGGAAAAGCGCAGTACAGTGAAACCATGGGCATTTTTACCCATATACTTGACAGAAGCTACACATAAAATACCGGAACAAAAACAAATCTGGGCAAGATTTGCAGCAGCAGAGCAAATCCCAACAGAATATATCGGCAAATTTTCAAAAATCATTCTGCCAATTTCTCAAGCAGAAAAAATTCCGCAGAATTTGCGTCCCAAAACAATTTTAGAACTGCCCCGTGCCATGTTTGGGGCGGTGGAAGAAGATACTGCAAAGCGAATTGCACAGGCAGAACAGGCTGGGTTTGCAGGGTTTGAGGCAAACAATCTGGCACATTTTGCATTGTGTAAAAAGCTGCCTGTTTTTGTAGGGTTCGGCATCAATGTCACCAATCAAGCAGCAGCGGAAAAAGCAGCTCAACTGGGAGCAAAGGCAATTACGGTACTGCCCGAAGTGTCTGCAGAACAAATGAGCAAAATTGCCCCCAAAGTGCCAATTGGTGCAATTGGATATGGACATTTGCCTTTGATGCTTACCCGTGCTTGCCCAATACACAACATTCGCTCCTGTGCAGGCTGCCCTAAGCGTGGGGAACTGACCGACCGAAAAAATAAAAAGTTTCCTGTTCGATGTGGTTTGGGTGTGAGAACAGTGTTCAACCCTGTTCCTCTGTATTTGGGCGATAAGCCCACCGCATTGAACTGTGATTATGAAGTGCTCTACTTTACAATCGAATCTCCCGAACGGGTAGAAAAAGTGGTGCAGCTTTATACAAAAAAATCACCCTTTGATGGTGATTTGACCCGTGGTTTGTATTTTAAAGGGACAGAGTAACAGTTTGTTTTAGGGGCTATCTGAAAAGTCGAAAGTTTTCTTTTTCTGCAATGAGCAGTATCGCTATGTTAAAAATCCTTGGAATCCAGTTAGGATTCCTGCGTTTTTTGGATTGCGTCTGCTTGCTCATTGCGAAAAAATTGTCAATTTCTTACTTTCCAGATACGCCCTAGAGAAAGGAAAAACAGCATGGAAGTACGGTTCAAAAAGTTTTCGGACAAAGCAAAAGAGCCTGTTTACGGCTCAGCAGGTGCAGCAGCAGCGGATTTGTGTGCTGTTTGTGCCGAAAATGAAATTGTCATTCAGCCCAATCAACGAGTGATGGTTCCTACCGGAATCGGTGTGGAAATTCCGCAAGGCTATGTGGGACTGCTGTTTGCACGCAGCAGTTTGGGGGTAAAATATGGAATCAGTCTTGCCAATGGTGTGGGTGTGATTGATTCGGATTATCGGGGAGAAATTAAGGTGGGTTTAATCAATCTGTCCTGTTCGGAATATACCGTTTTGCCGGAGGAACGGATTGCACAGCTGGCAATTATGCCAGTGGCGGCGGTTTCCTTTGTGCAGTCTGATACATTGCAGGAAACTGCAAGAGGAGAGGGTGGCTTTGGTTCCACAGGACGCACTGAACTGAACAGATAGAGGAGAAAACCATGAAAAATACACTTCTGCTTTGCTTTTATGTGTTGGCAGGTGTTGTGATTGGAGCAATGCTGGGAGATTTTTGCAGTCAGGTTCCGATGCTGAGATGGTTGGCGTATTCTCATACCATTGGTGTGAACCCGGGTGCTCCGATTGTGCTCGACCTGTCAATTATCAAAATCACATTCGGATTTTCAATGGGGTTAAGTGTGGCACAGGTGTTTACGGTTGGTTTGTCCTTGTTTTTTTACAGCCGTTCTCCTTTGCGGTAAAATTTTGGATTTTTGAAATAAGAAAAGAGGATAATTCGTTATGAAGATTGTACTGGCTTCTGGCAGCCCTCGCAGAAAAAAGCTGCTGGCAATGATTACACCTGATTTTGAGGTGATTTGCAGCGATGTGGATGAAAAGGCAATTTCCGCCCCCACACCTGCATCTCTGGCAGAAACTTTGGCAAAAGCAAAATGTCTGGCAGTTGCAAAAGATTATCCTGACCGTGTGGTGATTGGATGTGATACGGTTGTGGAAAAAGATGGCGAGGTGTATGGCAAGCCTGCTGACCATGCAGATGCAGTGCGAATGTTGAAAAATCTTTCAGGAACCGGGCATCAGGTGCATACAGGTGTCTGCATTGCACAGGGCGAAAAGATTGTCAGCTTTGCAGCAACCAGTACAGTGAAATTTTATCCTTTGACTGAACAGCAGATTGAGGAATATGTACAAAGCGGAGAACCATTCGACAAAGCAGGTGGCTATGGTATTCAGGGTGGTGCAGCATTGTTTTGTGAAGGAATTGAAGGCTGCTATTACAATATTATGGGCTTTCCTGTTTCAAGAGTTGCCCTTGCTTTGAAAGAATTTTTGTGAAATTCAGAAAAAAACACAAAAAAAGTTTGAATTTTTTCGTTTTTCAATTGAGAATGAAGAAAGTTGCGGTTATAATATAAATTGAGGCAGAGCCGCAACATTTCAAATTTGAAATGCTGAAGCGTTGCTTTCAAATCGTATCTGAATGAACGGGAACGTTTACAGCATACAATATCCCTATAAGATAGATTGTGTTGAAGGAGTATGAAACATGGGTTTGTTTGACTTTGATAAAAGCATCGGAATTGACTTAGGCACTGCCAATACATTGGTATTTTTGAAGGGAAAGGGAATCATCCTGCGTGAGCCTTCTGTTGTTGCAGTGGACACAAAGGCAGAGCGTGTGCGCAGTGTCGGACACGAGGCAAAGGCTGTGATTGGCCGTACCCCCGGCAGCATTGTTGCAGTGCGTCCCTTGAAAGATGGTGTTATTGCTGATTTTGACATTACTACCAATATGTTGGAATATTTTATTAAAAAGGTTTGCGGCAGCAGCCGTTTTGTAAAGCCCCGTGTTGTAATTTGTATTCCTTCCGGCGTTACCGAAGTGGAAAAGCGTGCAGTTAAAACTGCAAGCATGAACGCCGGTGCAAGACAGGTAAGCGTGATTGAGGAGCCTATGGCTGCAGCCATTGGTGCAGGCTTGCCTGTAAGTGAGCCTTCCGGCAGCATGGTTGTAGACATCGGCGGCGGTACCAGCGAAGTGGCTGTTATCAGCTTGGGCGGTATCGTTGCAGCACAAAGTGAGCGTGTTGGCGGTGATGCTTTTGACCGCGCAATCATTGATTATATCAAACGCAAATACAACCTGCTGATTGGTGAGCGCACTGCGGAGCAGATTAAAATTGAAATTGGCAGCGCGTATGTTCTGGAAGAAGAACTGACAATGGAAATCAAAGGACGCAATCTGGCAGATGGTTTGCCCAAAAACATCACCATCCGTTCGGAGGAAGTTCGTGAGGCACTCAGCGAGGCACTGAGCCGTGTTGTGCGTGCTGTAAAAGAAACTTTGGAGCATACACCTCCTGAGCTGAGTGCTGACATTATCGACCATGGTATCACATTGACCGGCGGCGGTGCATTGCTGCGTGGTTTGGATAAATTGATTCAGTCTGCAACCGGCATTGATGTACATGTTGCAGAAGACCCACTGGACTGTGTTGCTGCGGGTACAGGCGCAGTTTTGGATAATATCGAGCTGCTGCGCAGTCTGGAGGATGAAAGCGGTCGACTGTAATTCGTTGCTGCCTGAAACATAGAAAGATTGCTTTTTGCATAAACTTTGTTTGTTTCTTTGTTTTGGCTGCGCTTTAAAAAGCAACAACAAGCGGCCCCTAACAAAGGGTTGCTGGTTGTTGCTTTTTTCAAAAGTTGCCTGTGTTGTGCCAAGAAATTTGGCAGACCAATATTGCGCTCTGACATCCGAACAGAGGTTCCTGCAAATATAATTTGATTGTGCAGTTGATTTCGGATACGCCCTAAAAAATTACTGCAAGGGGGAATGGAGTTTGAAGGATTTTTTTCAAACAACAAGATTTAAAATTTTGCTGGCAACCTGCGTTGTGCTTGCCGGCATTATGGCATATGCAGGAGCCAATGGAAGATTGCAGTCAGCACCACAGGAGTTTTTGACAGCAGCATTGGTTCCACTGCAAAAGGTGGCAGCACTGTTTTCCAACGGTATTTCTGGTGTGATTGACCAAATCATACATTTGGATGTTGTGGTTGAGCAAAACGAAAAGTTGCAGAAAGAAAATGCAGAACTTCGACAGCAATTGGTGGAACTTGACCAGTATAAAGCAGAAAATGAAATGTTTCGCAGTGCCAACAACCTGAAAGAAGAACATCCGGAATATACACTGCTGCCAGGGTTTGTGATAGGCCGTGACCCACTTGACCAGTTTTATTCTTTTACATTGGATGTCGGCACAAAGCATGGTGTCGAAAAAGGCAATGTGGTTATGAGTGAACATGGGTATCTGGTGGGCATGGTGCTGGACGCAACCTATACTTCTGCAAAAGTTGTCACAATTTTGAATCCCGCATTGAATGTGTCCGGTATGGTGAGCCGCACCCGTGACAGCGGTTTGGTGACAGGCAGTGATGTGTTGGTGTCTGAAGGACTTTGCTTGATGAACAATCTTCCACGCAGCACCCAAGCAGCCATAGGAGATGAAGTGATTACCACAGGCATGGGTGAGGTTTTTCCTGCGGATTTGCTGGTGGGCAGAGTTGTGGATATTGGAACAGAGGCAAGCGGACAGTCGATGCAGGCGAAGGTGGAGCCGGGTGAAGATATTTCCAGTATTCGGCAGGTTTTGGTGTTGTTGGATACCGGCACAGCGGTTTCTGAGCCTGCACCTGCACCTGCACCAAGCTCTGATACTGAGGAATGAGGGATTGCAATGGAATCAAGATACCGTTTGCAAAAATTGCTGATATTAAAATGGCTGTGCTACACATTGGTGCTTTTGCTGGGGGCTGCTTTGCAGACCACACCCCATTTTTTGCAGATTGGAGCAGGAAAACCAATTTTTTTGCTGCCGATTTGCATGGCAGTTGCCTGCATTGAAGACCCCTATACAGGCGCATGGTTTGGTATGGCAGGTGGGTTGATTTGGGACTGGACAGCGGGCAGAGTGCCGGGGCTGCTTGCTATTGGTATGGCAGGAGTGTGTTTTTTTGCAGGGATTGCTGTCATACTGATTTTACGAGTGAATCATATGAATTTTGTTCTGTTGGCTGGAAGTGGAACATGGCTGATTGTAAGTATGGATTTTGTTTTTAATTATTGGATGCGTGGATATGTCCACCCACAGGTGGAATATTTGACAAGAGTTTTACCCACTGTTATTTTTACTGCTGCAATTTCACCTTTTGTGATGATGCTGCTGAAAAAAATCAACAAAAAATTCCAGCCAGAAGAATAAGCGGCAGATTTGTGCATTGCTTAGGGGTTGCTCATAAAGTGATTTATAGGCAAGCCCTGTGAAAGGAGCTTCGTTTTTCGTGAAACCAAAAAACCAAATGAAACGCCTTGCCCCTCGAATTTGGGTAATGATTGCTTTTTGTGCTGCTGTAATGGCGGTTTTTGTGTTGCAGCTTATCAATTTTCAGTTGATTCATGGAGAGGAATACCTCAATAAAGCCCAAAGCACACAAACTTATCAATTCAATGTCAGTGCAGCCCGAGGAGATATTGTAGACCGCTATGGCCGCAGTATTGCTACAAACCGCACAGGCTATAAAGTGGAATTGAGCAAAGGTATGATGACAGGGGATTTGAATGACACCTTGAAAGAATTGGTGCAGATTTTGCAAAGTGCAGGAGAAAGCTGGAATGACACTTTGCTGATGACCACAACCGAACCTTTTGAATTTACCATTGACCAAACAGCAGATTCTTCTGGGGACAGCACGCTGGCAAGGCATCAGAAAAGGCTGGCAAAATTAAAGCAGGATTTTGGCAAGCAAAGCTATGCGACCGCACCCGAAGTGCTGGAAAGCATGGTGGAAAAATATAAATTGGAAAAATATTCTCCGGAATGGCAGCGAATTTTGGCAGGAATCCGCTATCAAATGGAGCTGGAAGGCTTTGGTGAACGCAACAACTTCACCTTTGCCAGCGAAGTATCAATGAAAACTGTTTCCATTATCAAAGAGCGCAGTCTCACTCTCACAGGGGTGGAAATTGTGGAAACAAGCACCCGTGTATATCCAGACGGAACCATTTTGCCTCATGTGCTGGGAACAGTTGGCCCAATCTATGCAGAAGATTGGGAAAAAGACAAAAAAGAACTGAAAGAAAAAGGCTATGAAATGGATGACTTGATTGGACATGGCGGTTTGGAAGGTGCAATTGAGGATTCTTTGCGTGGTGATGATGGCGTTAAAATGGTGGAATACAGCAAGGATGGCACCATTCATCGCAGTTGGATGCAAAAACAACCCAAACCGGGCAATACGGCTGTTTTGACCATCAATATGGATTTCCAAAAACGAGTGGACGCTGCTTTGGCAAATCGTATTCATACCCTACAAAAAAATGCTCCGGGACATGGCAAAGAAGCAAACGCAGGGGCAGCCGTGGTAATTGATGTGAAAACCGGGGGAATCCTTGCGCTCAGCAACTATCCAAGTTATGATTTGAATTTGTATAATGAAAATTATACTGCTTATTCCCAAGACCCAAACAAGCCATTGGTAAATCGTGCATTGCAGGGAATGTACACTCCCGGCTCTACTTTCAAGCCCATTGTTGGCTTGAAAGGAATTTTGGACGGTATTATGACACCAACCTCCACAGTCAATTGTGTGCGGCAGTATAATGTGATTCCCGGAATGCGTCCACCCAGTTGTTTGCATCATCATGGCCCAACCAATATTTATTATGCTTTGGAGCAAAGCTGCAACTGGTATTTCTTTGATGTTGGCAGACGGCTTGGAATTGATAATTTCGGTGATTTTGCCAAACGGATGGGCATGGGTGTCAAAACAGGTGTAGAGGTGGGAGAAGCAGAAGGGCATATCACCTCCAGTAAAGATGAGAATTACACCTATGGTTATGTTTTGATGTCTGCCATTGGTCAGCAGGATACGCTGGTGACCCCTGTGCAACTTGCCACCTATGCAGCCACCATTGCAAACAAGGGAGTGCGCTATCGAACCCATTTGGTTGCAGGTTTGCGTGATTCTGCCACAGGTGAATTGGTCAAAAACTACGATGCTGAGGTTGTGGATGTAATCGAAGACAATGCAGGAGCTTTTGATGCCATTGAGCAAGGTATGGTGCGAATGGCAAAAAATAATAGCCGTGCTTTGGAAAATTACCCCATTACACTGGCAGCAAAAACAGGCACACCTGAACGCGGCATAAAGAATGAATATGGAAAAGATTTGTATAATGGTGCACTGATTGTATATGCTCCTGTGGAAGACCCTGAAATTGCAATCGGTATTATTTTGGAAAATTCGGGAAGTGGTGCAGCTGCCGCCTATTTGGCAAAAGATATTTTGGATGCCTATTTTTTTGAAAATACCGGAACTCTGGAGCCGGAACAAGCAGGAGTGCTTTTGCCGTAAAGGTTTAAAAATCCATCTGAAACACTGTATATTTTTCAGTTCCAAAATGGAAAAATTTGAAAAATATACAGTGTTGTTTTTTTGTAACAAATATGGTGAATCCTTGAAACAATGAATAAAAATACAAAACATAGTTGTTTTATCATTAAAAATATGGTATAATGAACAATATGTAAGGGGAATTTCCAATTTTGGAGGACATATGAACGCTGATGTTTTGATGGTTGCATCTGGAAAAGGTGGAACAGGCAAAAGTACAACAGCAGTTTTTGCCGGAGCAGCTTTGGCACAAAAAGGGAAAAAAGTTTTGGTGGTTGAACTGGATTCTGGTCTGCGCAGCGTGGATTTAATAGCAGGAACATCTGAACAAATGGTTTATGATTTGGAAGATGCTTTGTGTGGCAGGTGCAGCCCGGAAAAAGCAGTTTGCCAAAGCCCTTTTTATCAAGGACTATTTATGATTCCTGCACCTTACTGCACAACTGAACTTCACACCGGCAAGCTGAAAAATCTGGTGGAGTATTTTAAAAGTCAATTTGATTTTATTTTGTTGGATACCGCTGCGGGAACGGGAGAACTGCTGCAAGTTGCATGCGAAATGAGCAGTACAGCACTATTGGTTTTGACACCAGACCCCATTGCACTACGGGATGGCAGAGTGGTATCCGACTGGATTTATAGCCATAGCCAAGCCGTTCCAAAGTTGGTTATCAACCGACTGGAGTATCAGCAAATTGGCAAAACAGCTGTTTCAGATTTGGATGAATGTATCGACACCGTTGCAGCCCAACTGATTGCGATTATTCCAGAAAGCAACCAGTTGAAACAGTCGCTCATACAGCAAAAGCCCTTGCCTCAAGAGAGCGTAGTGTGGTGTGCATATCAGAATTTGGCAGCAAGAATCTGTGGAGAAGAGATTCCACTGATGTTTCGGTGAGAGATTTTAGGTTAATAGAATAGAGGAGGCGTAAGCCGATGAATATCGCATTGATTGCACATGATGCAAAAAAAGAACTCATGGTTCAGTTTTGTATTGCATACTGCCGTGTGTTGAGCCAACACACATTGGTTGCAACCGGCACAACCGGAAAATTGGTGGGCGAAGCAACAGGATTGACCATTCAGCGTTTTTTGTCTGGAACACATGGCGGTGACCAGCAGATTGCAGCACGAATCGCCTGCAATGAAATTGACTTGCTGCTGTTTTTCCGTGACCCCATCACTGCAAAACCACACGAACCAAATGAAATGAATCTTTTGCGTCTGTGCGATGTACACAATATTCCAATAGCAACTAATATTGCAACAGCAGAAGTGTTGATTCATGGTTTGGAGCGGGGAGATTTGGAATGGAGAAACATTGTAAACCCCACCCATAACATCTGAATGATTTTAATGATAAATATCATTTGTTTTTCTGAATTTCAGAGCAAAATAAAAACGCAGGGCTAGTTTTAGACAGCCTTGCGTTTTTTGTTTTACATAACTTTAAAAATCAGCTATTGTTTGAGTTTGGATATATTTTCATTTGTTATTGAAACAGAAAAATGAGAGCGCCAACAATAAAACAGAGCCAAAGTGACAGTATCTCGCATTATATATCAACAATATCATTGGGGTTGATGCTGTTCCATTAAAAGAGTTTGTTCCAACTGCCTTTTAAAGGATTCATTATATTTTGCAGTGAATAAACACTATAAGTTTGAATGATAGGCTCAACTCTTTGGCTTCAGCGGTTAAAGATGCTGAACCCAGTCAATCATGGGATAGCGTTTTCCTGTTCGGATAAAATACTCCACCGCTTTTGCATCTGTTTGAATATCTTTGATTGCAAGAACTTTTCAAATCGGAGATTGTCCTTGGCTTTTCATTGGTGCAAGGATTTTTTCATCTGAAAAATCTGCATTTGCAACCAAATCAATAGAATCGGCAAAATCTACATTATAAGAATAGTAAATATCCTGCCCATCATCAAAACAGTAGCCGATAAAAAGCCATTTGCCATCACAAACCACTTCAAGCCAGTCTGTTTCACCATCGGGGTCTAAGTAAAAGAAAATACTGATTTCTTTCGGAAATTCACTTAAATAGCGTCTACACAAGTTCAAACCAAAACAGCACACCAAATAGCAATGCAACGAATATGCACTGCTGCCAGAAATG
>JAHHUF010000059.1 GCA_020024115.1 Anaerofilum sp. | reverse complement strand
GATGCGCCTCCAGCAGATTCCATACCTTATCACTTATATCATGCCGTTGCTGTTCGTTGCTCATAGGATCACCTCTTTCTGTCCTGATGTTCCTATTATATCACATTACTCATGTATACACTATTTAGGTTTGTTTTCAAAAAAGACAGTAGATGAGCGAAAATTCTGCGACATCTGCTGTCTTTTTCATTAAATCATAAAAAAATACCCCATCTTCAATGAAGATGGGGTAGCTGGTGCACTTTCAGGGACTCGAACCCGGGGCCCGCTGATTAAGAGTCAGCTGCTCTACCAACTGAGCTAAAAGTGCATAATGGTGACCCGTAGGAGAATCGAACTCCTGTTTACGGCGTGAGAGGCCGTCGTCTTAACCGCTTGACCAACGGGCCACATTGCAAAAAATATTATACATCAGTTTTTTGCTGTTGTCAATCATTTTTTGCATATTTTTCGGTTTCTTGTCAAAAAGGTTTAGATACCTGCCAAGTGGAACAGCATACCTGCTAAAACACCAATGCCGTACAAAAGACTGGTGATGAAAAGGTTTTGTTTCCAACTTTTGTTTACACGGAACAGCACTGCAAGCCCAACGCCTGCGTTGGTGCAAAGGCCTGCAATCACAGCACCAAAGCCCAGATTTCCTGCAATATAAAGCTGTGTCAGCAAAATGCTGGAGGCGCAGTTTGGAATCAAACCAACCAGTCCAGCAGCAAAGGGTTGCCACCAGCCTTCTGTCATCAGAAAATGAGCCAATGCGTCTTCGCCGACACCCTCTACAAAAAAGCCAAACAATAGATTGAATGCGAAAACAAAGATGATAATGTGTAATGTGTGTTTGAGTGCTGCAACTAAAACAGAATCTTTCTCTACATGTTCGTGGCAATCGCAGTCATCCAAGTTGCCTGTATATCCGCCAGCCAAACTTTTGCTTAAACAATTTCTCAGCACAAAATCCAGCACAAATCCTGCAATCAAACCAATTAAAATTTTACAGCCCAGCAGCAGTGCCAATTGAGGCCATTTTTCGGGGACAGCCAATAAAAGCGGAACAGCCTCGTCGCTGGTGACCAAAAAAACAGAAAGTAAAGTTCCCAGCGTGATGACCTTGCTGGCGTACAAGTTGGCTGCCATTGCGGAAAAACCACACTGTGGAACACATCCCAAAATTGCTGCGGGAACAAACCCCCATTTGCCACCACCGGAAAGCCCTTTTTCGATGGTTTTGCTGTGATAATGCTCAATCCATTCAATCAGCAGATATGCCAAAAACAAAAATGGCAGCATGGTAATGGTGTCTTGGAACGCGTGCTCCAAAATATGGGGCAGATGCTCGAAAAGAGTTTCGTCCGGACCAATGTGTGGTGCCAAAGCATCATGGCTATGTTTTAAAATCAAAAGATTCAATCCTTTGTCCTCCCGTTTTTAAATAGCTGTTATCAAAGACTAACTTTGTTTAGTATACAGCAAATAGCCAATAGTTGCAACAAAAATGAGCAGACTGGCAATCAGTCTGCTCGGCTTTTTACCGTTTGTATACAATAAAGGGAACATCACATTTTTTATATCAATAATTTTTTTGACGCAAAACAAAGTAGCCTTGAGGATGTGCGCATACAGGGCAAACCTGTGGAGCATGGGTGCCGATATGAATGTGGCCGCAGTTGGTGCAAATCCAAACCTGCTCAGTTTCTCTTGCAAAAACAGTGCTGTTTTTGATGGATTCTGCCAATGCACGATAACGCTCCTCGTGTTCTTTTTCAATTGCGCCTACTTTTTCAAACAAAATCGCAATGTGGGTGAAGCCTTCTTCGTGTGCAGTTTTGGCAAAATCTGCATACATATCAGTCCATTCATAGTTTTCCCCAGCAGCTGCATCTTTCAGATTTTCCAAAGTGTTTCCGATTTTTCCTTCATGCAGCAGTTTGAACCAAATTTTTGCGTGCTCTTTTTCGTTGTGTGCGGTTTCTTCAAAAATAGAAGCGATTTGATTGTAGCCTTCTTTTTTTGCAGCAGAAGCATAGAAAGTGTATTTATTGCGTGCTTGACTTTCACCGGCAAATGCTGCCATCAGATTTTTTTCGGTTTTACTGCCTTTTAATTCCATAATAATACCTATCCTTTCTGTATCCGCTTATTGGAGCGGATTCTGAGTTTTGTATTTTGCTTCACAACAGGGGCAAAGTCCATTAAATACCAGCTGATAATTTTGGATGGTAAAGTTGCTTTTTTCTTGTGCATTGGTCATCAGATTTACCACAGGTTCTTCCAGCCAGATGTCTTCCAAAGCTCCACATTGTGTACACAACACATGGTAGTGTGTTTCTAAAGTGTGGTCATAGTGGTCAGCACCGCCGGGAACACCAATTCGCTTGAGCATTCCACGGTCTGCCATGACAGAAAGATTTCGATAAACGGTGGCGCGGCTGATATTGGGCAGCTTTGCCAATACTTTTTCATATACCTGCTCCGCAGTGGGGTGGTTTGCAAGCTCTTTGACTGCAAGTAAAATTGTTTGTTTTTGGATTGTGTTGCGTGTTTCCATCGCAAGTCCACCTGTCTTTCTCTTTTTTAATGCAAAATATTGGATGCTTTTTTTTCTAATAGTATAAACTATCAACAAGGTTTCGTCAAGTTAATACTATTACTTTTGCATTTTGGGTAAAACAGGATTTTTTAAAATCAACTTTGAACCTGTATAAACAGAAAAACACTTGATTTAACACAGGAAAATCATCGCTTGGAAAAAGGTTCTGCAAGGGGTGGAGCAGTATCCACTGGCGGAGGTGCTTCATCCACACCAAAATAGCGGCAGATTGCCCGATAATACACCAGAGCTGCTCTTTTGCAGCCTTGCTCATCTGCCCAAGCCTTTCGGTCGTTGACATTGCTCAAAAAGCATTGTTCTGCCAAAACAGCAGGACAGGACACCTGCTCCAAAATGCCGAAACTTTTCAGTGTGCGTTCTTTGGTGTCTTCTGCGTCCACAATCAGTTTTCGTTTTCCGCTGTAATAAGCAAACCGCACCCCGTTGCTGCCCCGAAGCCGATGTCCCTCTTTTCCCATTTCATCTGCAATATACTGAGCAAATTGCAAAGACTGCTGACTCCATTTTCTGCCCGGAGGAAGCGGAAAACATTCAAACCCATGAGATTGTGTGTTGGACGCATCTAAATTCATGTGCACACTCAATAACAGGCTGGCTTGTTCTGCAATGGTTTTTTCGGCTCGCTTTGAGATGGGGCAGCCCTGCCCGTTTTCCCGTGTTCGGATGGGTTTGAAGTTGGGGTTTTGTTCCAACAAAGAGAACAATTCATCCACTGTGTTTTCACAAATCAGCACTTCCTGCAACCTGCCATAGCTTGCCCCGGTGTCAAAGCCGCCATGTCCTGCATCCAAAGCAACAGTATACGGTGGTTTTTGCTGCAAAGGGTAGTTTTCTGCAATTGTCTGTACAGCGAGTTGGTCTTGTATCCAAAAAGCAGTTTGCCCAACCATTACCCAGCCCAAACAAAAAAGCAGTATTTTTTTGGGGAGATGTTTTTTTCCTTTCATACAGTTCCCCCGTTTACTGCCCAAGTTCTTGTACATTTCCAAAAGTATAGCCCATTTCTTCCCATTTGGTCAAAAGCTCATCCATAATGGCGGCATTGGTTGTGCTGGTGGAATGTAACAAAACAATTGCACCATCATGTGTGCGGGGAAGCAGTTTTTCAAAAGCCTTTTCTTTGCTTGGCTGTGCATCAGTGTTCCAATCTACATAGGCAAGGCTCCAAAAAACAGTCCGATAGCCCATTGATTTTGCCCATGTCAGATTTTCCTCGCTGAATTTTCCCTCAGGTGGGCGGTAAAATCGCTGCATGGGGCTGCCAACTGTCTGCTGATAGAGCTCTTCTACCCGTTTGAGTTCCTGCTCAAATTCCTGCTGACTCTTTTGGGTCATGTTGGGATGGTGCCAGGTATGGTTGCCTACAACATGGCCTTCGGCTGCCATTCGCTTTACCAAATCGGGATTTTCTTTGATATACGGGCCAACAACAAAAAAGGCGGCTGGGGCATTGTGTTTTTTGAGTGCATCTAAGATGGCAGGCATATTGCCGTTTTCGTATCCTGCATCAAAAGTGAGATACAATCGTTTTTGCTGTTTGGGGTAGTAGTAATATGCGTTATAGGGGGCAAGTTCTTCAGCGGTCAGGTTTGGTACAGGTGGCTGGTTTTCTTCCTGAAAGGATAGTCCCCACTCATGGTTTGAAGCTGAAACTGCCGGCGGAGAATTTTCCGGTTTGAGCATAACGCCTGCTGTAAAAATAATTACAGCAAGGGCTGCTCCACCAATACAATGCCATGTTTTTTGACGATTCATACAATAAAACATTTGTGTCCCTCCTCACTGTCCTGCCTTATTGTATGAAACAAAAATGATGAACATTCGGAAACTTTTCTGTTGAGTAAATAAAATCCGCAGCCCTTTGTGAAAAGAACTGCGGAAAACGATGCTTACTGTTTTGCGGCTTTGCGTTGGAAGAATTTGATAACTTCTACGATAGGAATTACCAAGAATGCCAATCCCAATGCAACACCATATTCCAAGAAGCTGATGTGGGTGAATCCAAAAGCATCTGCCAAGAACGGAACATACAGAACGATTGTAGTCAATGCAAGGCTGCCCAGCATTGCAGCCCACAAAACTTTATTCTGTGTGGGCAGGCTGAATACGCTCTTGCGTTGGCTGCGCATATTGAAGGAATGGAAGATTTCTGCCATGCTCATGGTCAAGAATGCCATAGTCATGCCGTCTGCACTTTGTGCAATCTCCCAGCGACCGCTTTCGATGAAGTGACCTACAAAGTAAGCTGCAAGGGTGAGGGCAGTAACCATGATGCCTTGATATACAACATCCACACCCAATCCACGGGAGAAGATGCCATCTTTGGAATCACGGGGAGCACGGTTCATAACATCAGGCTCTGCTTCTTCCAATCCCAAAGCCAAAGCGGGGAAGCAGTCGGTAATCAGGTTAATCCACAACAGGTGTACAGGCTCCAGTAAAACAAAGCCCATCAAAGTTGCAGCAAATACACCCAAAACCTCACTCATATTGGAAGCAAGCAGGAATTGAATTGCTTTGCGGATATTGTCATAAATGCGGCGTCCTTCGCCAACCGCAGAAACAATGGTTGCAAAGTTGTCGTCTGCCAAAACCATATCGGCAACATTTTTGGTAACATCGGTGCCCGTAATACCCATGCCTACACCAATATCGGCGGTTTTGATGGAAGGTGCATCATTTACACCATCGCCGGTCATAGCGGTAACACAACCATTGCGTTTCCATGCAGAAACAATGCGAACCTTGTGTTCAGGCTGTACACGAGCATAAACACCATAGTGTTTTACATGCTCTGCCAGTTCGTCATCAGAGAATTTATCCAGTTCTGCACCAGTAATTGCTTGGTCAGCACTTTCGATGATGCCCAACTCTTTTGCAATTGCAACAGCAGTGTCCTTGTGGTCACCGGTAATCATTACCGGACGGATGCCTGCATTGCGGCACTTCTGAATTGCGGGCAGTACCTCAGGACGGATGGGGTCAATCATACCAGTCAAACCAATAAAGGTCAGACCGTTTTCCAAAGTTTCGGGCTGGTTGTCAGCAGGTTTTTCGCTCCATGTGCGCATTGCAGCAGCCAAAACACGCAATGCTTTGTCTGCCATGCGTTTGTTTTCTGTCAGAATTTCGCTGCGAATGATGTCGTCCAATACAACAACTTTGCCGTCTTTCAAGCAATGGGTGCAGCGTTTCAATACTTCGTCAGGTGCGCCTTTAGTGTATTGAATCAAGCCTTTTTCGGTCTGATGCAGGGTGCTCATCATTTTGCGCATACTGTCAAAAGGTGCTTCATCAATACGAGGTTGTTCTGCTTCCAGTTGAGGTTTGTTCAAGCCCAAACCAGTTGCATAGTTTACCAATGCACATTCAGTGGGTTCGCCTTCTGCCTGCCCGTTTGCACCGGGTTTCGCATCACTGCACAAACTCATTGCAGTTGCAAGGGGAACTTCTTCGCCCACATGCTCTACAACAGTCATTTTGTTTTGGGTCAAAGTACCTGTTTTGTCGGAACAAATAACCTGTGCACAGCCCAATGTTTCTACGGCAGTCAAACGACGAATAACTGCATTTCGCTTGGACATATTGGTAACACCAATGGAGAGAACTACGGTAACAACAGTTGCCAGACCCTCAGGGATAGCAGCAACTGCCAAACTAACAGCAACCATAAAGGTTTTGAGGATTACTTCCAGATGGAAATCGCCTTCTTTTATGAGACTGAATGCAAAAATGAATACGCAGATGCCCAAAACCAGCCAGCTGAGAGTTTTGCCCAGTTGGGACAGTTTTTTCTGCAAGGGGGTTTGTTCGTCTTGTGTTGCAGCAAGAGCAGAAGCAATTTTGCCCATTTCAGTATGCATGCCGGTGCCGGTAATAACAGCACTTCCGCGGCCCAATACCACTGTACTGCCCATATAAACCATGTTTTTGCGGTCGCCCAAAGGCACATCTTGCTCTTTGCTCAAGCCAAGTGCTTCAATGGTTTTGTTGACAGGCACACTTTCACCGGTCAGTGCAGCCTCCTCAATTTTCAAGCTGGCACTTTCCAAAATGCGTCCATCCGCAGGAACTGCATCACCTGCCTCCAAAATTACAACATCGCCGGGAACTAACTCGGTGCTGGGAAGGACAACCTGTCTGCCATCACGCATAACCTTGCAGGTTGCAGCAGTCATATTTTGCAGGGCTTCAATGGCTTTTTCGGCTTTGCTTTCCTGTAAAACGCCCAAAACAGCATTTAACAAAACAACTGCCAAAATGATGAATACTTCAGAAAAACTCTCACCAGATGCAGCGGCAGTCACGGCTGAAACACCCGCAGCAGCCAAAAGAATCAAAAGCATAGGGTCTTTCAACTGAGTCAAAAAGCGCTGTACCAAGGTGGCTTTTTTTGCTTCAGCCAATTTGTTGGGGCCATACTGTTCAACACGGCGAGCAGCTTCGGCACCAGTGATGCCTTCGGGGGTGCTTTCGACCTGTTTCAGAACAGCTTCGGTGGTTTCCAGATAGATTTTTTTGTTATCCATAGTTCTGTCCTTTCTAACTTTGTTCGATGTAGGAGTATCGCCGGAAATAATAAAAAAAGCGAAACTCATTGCACAGAAAACACACTTTCCTGCACAAGAGCCTCGCTGTTTCATCCTAAGCCAGGCTTTTGAATTAAACAAAAACCATGTATGTTGGCACGGGACCACATTGTGCAAAAACACAATATGCTCACTACTCCCTCATTGTGTAGTAACTATTATAGCTGATTTTTTTCACAATTGCAAGAGATAGTTTGACAATTTACAGACAATTTTTTGAAACGAAGCAATATTTTTTTGCAGGTGCATAAAATATAAGAGGGTTAAAAATGATTCTCTGTATTTACATAATTGTCCGATAAGTTTGTACTTTTAGTGTTGAAATTTAATTGGACTATGCGTATAATGGAAGAATATCTTACCAAAAGGAGGACTTTTTTATGGCACTCTATACAACAGAGCAACTTTTTGATTTGGAACATACTTTGGCAAAACCTTTGCTTGCACAGTATCAATATCCATGGCAGGCATTGGAGGGAATATCAAATTTTATTATAAAACAGGGAGAACTTTTGCCCAAACAAGATTATGAGCAAGTTGAAAAACATATTTGGATAGCAAAAACTGCGGTTGTTGCCCCAACTGCTGTTTTGACAGCCCCCTGTATTATTCAGCCTGATGCAGAAGTGCGTCATTGTGCATTTATTCGAGGAAGTGTGTTGGTGGGAAAGGGTGCAGTTGTTGGAAATTCTACCGAACTGAAAAACTGCATTTTGTTTGATGAAGCACAGGTTCCGCACTTTAACTATGTGGGAGATTCTATTTTGGGATACCGTGCCCATTTGGGAGCAGGTGCTGTGACTTCTAACCTAAAAAGCGATAAAAGTATTGTTCATGTCCGTTCAAAAGAAGAATCCATCAATACAAATCTCAAAAAAATGGGCGCAATTGTGGGGGATGCGTCAGAAGTCGGCTGCAACAGTGTGTTGTGTCCTGGAACGATTCTGGGCAAAAAATCTCAAATTTATCCAACAAGCTGCGTTCGTGGAGTTGTGCCAGAAAACCATATTTTTAAGGCAACAGATAAGATTGTAGAACGGCAGTAAAGTCATTTTTATAAGGAGGGAACCAATGGGAAGATTATTTGGAACAGATGGGGTGCGTGGAGTTGTAGGGCAGGGAATCACCTGTGAACTTGCAATGGAACTGGGAAAAGCAGCAGCACAAGTGTTACAAGATGGCGGCAACCATACACCTTTGGTTATACTAGGCAGAGATACCCGCCTTTCGGGGGAAATGCTGGGAGCAGCTTTTTCGGCCGGGGTTTGTGCAGCAGGGGCAAATGTGCTGGACTTGGGTGTGATTTCCACCCCGGCAGTTGCATATTTGGTGCAAAAGTACAAAGCCGATGCAGGAGTGATGATTTCTGCATCCCACAATCCGTGGGAATTTAACGGAATCAAATTGTTTAACAAAAATGGATTCAAACTGCCGGACGCATTGGAAGAACGCATTGAAGAAATGGTGCTGGATGGCAAAAGCAAAACAATCCATTCCTCAAACGGCAAAAATGGTTCCATTTCTCACAGCACAACCGCTTTGCAGGATTACATCAACCACTTGAAA
Organism: Anaerofilum sp.; assembly: GCA_020024115.1. GTDB lineage: Bacteria > Bacillota > Clostridia > Oscillospirales > Ruminococcaceae > Anaerofilum. Next base: position 1,303 of record JAHHUF010000059.1, on the reverse strand, counting down.
CATTCCGCACCATGCAGATTGAATGGAATGAAAATTGCGGTAGACTGTGCCAATGGTTCGGCAGCTGTCAGCGCAAAAGTTCTTTTGGAGGGAATAGGAGCAGAGGCAGTCTTTTTTGGTTGTGAGCCAAATGGAACCAATATCAATTTGAATTGTGGCTCCACCCACATGGAAACATTAAAAGAGTATGTCAAAAACCATGAGGACATTGTGGCAGGCATTGCCTTTGACGGAGATGCTGACAGATGCTTGTTTGTGGATGAAAACGGGGAAGAAGTTGACGGCGATTTCATTATGGCAATCTGTGGGTTGAATTTGCTGCAACAGGGAAGACTGACAGGCAATACAATTGTGGGAACAGTTATGACAAACCTTGGATTTCAGCAATTTTGCAACAGAAACGGTATTCGTTTTGCTTCAACCAAAGTGGGTGACCGCTATGTTTTGGAAAAAATGGAGCAAGAAGGGTTTGTTTTGGGGGGTGAGCAGTCAGGGCATATTATTTTCAGGCAGTTTGCCACAACAGGGGACGGTCAGCTAACAGCAGTACAGCTGCTTTGTTTGATGCAGCAAAAAGGAAAACCACTTTCAGAATTGTCAAAAATCATGAAGAAAATGCCGCAGGTGATGGAAAATGTGAAGGTGTCTCCCGAAGGGAAACTGCGCTTTTACAATAACCAAACCATTGCCCGGGAAATTGAAAATGCAAAAATGCAATTGGGAAATAATGGGAGAATTTTGGTGCGCCTTTCGGGGACAGAGCCATTGATTCGCGTCATGGCAGAAGGAGAAAATCACCAACAAATCACACAGCTAGTCAAAAAAATTGCAGATTTAATTACAAGCCAATTAGGGGCAGTCTGAAAAGCTGAAATTTCATCTTTTTTGTTATAAAAAGTGCAGCACCAAAATTGATGGTGCTGCACTTTGATTTTGTTATAGCAGTTTGATATATCCACGACAGTTCTCGGCAATTCCTGCCCATTGTAAAATAGATGCAAGAACCGAAATAGGGTCATAGACGGTGTCGCCTTTCTTTGCGCCAAAGTATTTTTTGGCAATCACACCAACAACAGTGTTTTGGTTGCATTTTGGGTCGCCGAATTTGACCCCTTTTGCAGTACCTTTGTCTGCTTTGCCGCCATTTTGATTGAGCAAATCAACAATAATATCAAATACTTCATAATTAAATTCAAAAGATAGTTTATCACAAGAAAAACTTTTGCCATCTTGGTTTGCGGAAACTTGATAGGTTTTTTTGGTTATAGACAAAATTTCAGCAGTTCCGCCGCAAGATATCAGT
>JAHHUF010000058.1 GCA_020024115.1 Anaerofilum sp. | reverse complement strand
TTTTGTTAATTTAAAATAAAAAAATAGTTGTTTATTAAAATTAGTCACAAAAAAACCTCTCTAAAAAACAAATTGTTTCGTCTAGAAAGGTTTTGATTTGCTTATTCTTTATCTCGTTCCAACAAAGGTTTTAAATACATTCCTGTAAAAGATTGTTCATTTTCTGCCACCTGCTCCGGTGTACCTTGTGCTACAATTTCACCCCCAGCACTGCCGCCTTCTGGCCCCAAATCAATAATATGGTCTGCACGCTTAATCATATCCAAATTGTGTTCAATGATAATCACTGTATTGCCTGCATCTGCCAGCTTATCCAATACTTTGACCAGCTTGTGTACATCTGCAATATGCAAACCCGTTGTCGGTTCATCTAAGATATAGACTGTTTTACCTGTATCTCTTTTTGCCAGTTCCAACGCCAATTTTACACGCTGCGCCTCTCCTCCTGACAGAGTGGTGGCACTTTGACCCAATGTGATATAACCCAAACCCACATCCAGCAAAGTTTGTAGTTTTCTTTGAATTTTAGGAATATTCGCAAAGAAATTGCAACCTTCTTCTACTGTCATATTTAAAACATCCGAAATATTTTTCCCTTTATATTTCACTTCCAATGTTTCTCGGTTATATCTTGCACCTTTGCACACTTCACAAGGCACAAAAATATCAGGTAAAAAGTGCATTGCAATTTGAATAATTCCATCGCCTTCACAAGCCTCACATCTGCCACCTTTTACATTAAAAGAAAATCTTCCCGGCCCATAACCACGCATTTTGGCATCTTGTGTTTGTGAAAAAACAGTACGAATATCTGTAAACACACCTGTATAAGTTGCTGGATTTGAACGAGGCGTTCTACCAATGGGGGATTGGTCAATTCCAATTACTTTATCTACATACTCCAGCCCTTGAATTTCTTTGTGTTTCCCTGGACGGGTGCGTGTTTTGTTCAATTCACCTGCCAGTTTTTTGTATAAAATTTCATTCACTAAACTGGATTTTCCCGACCCGGAAATTCCTGTCACACAGGTCATCACACCCAAAGGAATGTCAACATTGATATTTTTCAGATTATTTTCTTTTGCTCCAATAATCCGAATTTTTTTGCCGTTTCCTTTTCTCCGCTTTGCCGGGACAGTGATTTTTTTTGCTCCGGAAAGATATTGCCCTGTAATGCTGCGTGGCTCTGCACAAATATCCTCAATGCTGCCTGCTGCCACAATTTCTCCGCCATAAACACCTGCCCCTGGTCCAACATCTACAATAAAATCCGCATTGCGCATGGTATCTTCATCATGTTCCACCACAACAAGTGTATTGCCCAAATCACGCAGACGCTTTAAGGTGGCAATCAGTTTATCATTATCTCGTTGATGCAGCCCAATGCTTGGCTCATCTAACACATATAAAACGCCGGTCAAAGCACTTCCGATTTGTGTTGCAAGACGAATCCGCTGGCTTTCGCCGCCTGACAAAGTTCCTGCTGCACGGGACAAGGTCAAATAGGACAGCCCGACGCTTTGCAAAAAGCCCAAACGCTCTTTTACTTCTTTCAAAACACCATCTGCAATCATGTGTTCTCTCTCAGAAAGCTGCATTGTCTGTACAAATTCCAGCTCCTGCTGAACACTCATTTCACAAAACTCACTGATATTTTTTCCACCCACTGTCACGCTCAAACTGGTGGGTTTCAAACGGTGTCCGTGACAGTCAGGACATTCTACACCAGCCATTACCTGACTGATTTCTTCTTTCATCCACTCGCTGTTTGTTTCACGAAAACGACGCTCAAGATTGTTTACAATGCCCTCAAACTCTGCCATATATTTGCTTGAGCCAAATTCATTGGTGCGGTGCATTTCCAAGCGTTCGCCCTTTGTGCCATACAACAAGGCATCCATTGCCTCTTTGCTCAGGTCTTTGATGGGGGTATCCAGTGTAAAACCATACCGCTTTGCCAAAGCCTGATAACAGCTATCCGAAATTGAACCTTCTGCCCAATACCATCCGCTTGCTTTGATAGCACCTTGATGGATAGATAATTCTTTGTTTGGCAGAATCAAATCGGGGTCAACCCGCATAAAAGTCCCCAAGCCGGTACACTTCGGACAAGCTCCAAAGGGGTTGTTAAAGCTGAACATTCTCGGGGCAAGTTCTTCCACCGATACCCCATGTTCAGGGCAAGCATAGCTTTGGCTAAACTGCATTTCCTCGCCATCAATCACATCAACCAAAACCATACCGCCAGTCAGACTGATGGCGGTTTCCAAAGAATCTGCCAGTCTGCCTTGAATATCCTCACGCATAACCAAACGGTCTACAATGATTTCTACGGTATGCTTTTTGTTTTTTTCCAAAGAAATTTCTTCCGAAAGGTCGTACAAATTCCCATCAATCCGCACGCGGGCATATCCCGATTTTCTTGCGGCATCCAATTCCTTTTGCTGGGTTCCTTTTCTGCCCCGAACCACAGGAGCCAAAATTTGAAATTTAGTTCCTTCGGGCAACTCCATAATGGTGTCTACCATCTGGTCTACGGTTTGCTGCGTGATTTCCCGTCCGCAAACAGGGCAATGCGGAATTCCAATGCGTGCATACAGCAATCGCAGATAATCATAAATCTCTGTTACTGTTCCAACGGTGGAGCGAGGATTGCGGCTGATTGTTTTTTGGTCGATGGAAATTGCAGGAGACAGTCCCTGTATTTCGTCTACATCGGGCTTTTCCATCTGTCCCAAAAATTGACGGGCATAACTGGAAAGGCTTTCCATGTAACGGCGCTGCCCATCTGCATAAATGGTATCAAATGCCAAACTGGATTTTCCCGACCCCGAAAGCCCAGTCATGACAATCAACTTATCTCTGGGAATGGTCAAATCAACATTTTTCAAGTTATGCTCTCTGGCACCTTTTATCACAATTTTATCATTTGCCAAAATCTAATTTCCCCCTTTATTTAGGCAAGTTTTGTTTGCGGCCTCGTCTGCCTTTTGGTTTTATTGTTTCGTTTTTATCAATGGGGTTTTCACCCTTTCGCAGCCGTTCAATCTGGTCACGCAAAAAGGCTGCGTTTTCAAAGTCTAAAATTTTTGCTGCCTCTTTCATTTGACGGGTCAAACGGTCAATCATCTGTTCCCGTTATATTTTTGACAAGCGTTTTCGGTTTGGCGTGTCGTCCCGTTCACTGATGACAATTTCTCCCCGAATTTCTTTTACAATGGTTTTGGGAACAATACCATGTTCCTCATTGTATGCTTGTTGAATGGCACGACGACGCTCTGTTTCGGTAATAGCACGCTCCATACTTGGGGTCACATTATCCGCATACATAATAACAACGCCCTCGGCATTACGGGCAGCCCGTCCAATTGTCTGAATCAAGCTGGTTTCACTGCGCAGAAAGCCCTCTTTGTCAGCATCCAAAATTGCTACCAGGCTCACTTCGGGAATGTCCAATCCTTCACGCAGCAAGTTGATTCCTACCACAACTTCAATACTGCCTTCCCGCAAATCGTGGATAATTTCCATTCGTTCAAAGGTATCAACCTCATGGTGCATATATTTGACTTTTACATTGTGTTCTGTCAAAAAGTCAGTCAAATCTTCTGCCATTTTTTTGGTAAGGGTTGTTACCAAAACACGCTGATTTTTTTCGGTGCGTTGGTTGATTTCCCCCAGCAAATCCTCAATTTGCCCTTCGATGGGTTTGACTATAATTTGAGGGTCAATCAGCCCTGTGGGGCGAATCACCTGCTCTGCCACTCTTGTGGAATGGTCTCTTTCATAGGCAGCCGGAGTGGCACTGACAAAAATTGTCTGGTTGAGTTTGGATTCAAATTCTTCAAATTTTAATGGACGGTTATCAAAGGCGGAAGGCAATCGGAAACCAAAATCCACCAATGTTTTTTTTCGTGCATAATCTCCGCCATACATCGCTCTCAACTGCGGCAGCATTACATGGCTTTCATCCACAAACAACAAAAAGTCGTCCGGAAAATAATCCAGCAAGGTTGTGGGGATACTGCCTGCCGGTCTGCCGGACAAAACTGCGGAGTAGTTTTCGATGCCTTTACACATTCCCACTCCTGCAAGCATTTCCATATCATATTGAGTACGCTGAGCTATGCGCTGTGCCTCAATCAGTTGCCCGTTTTCTGTAAAATGTTTCACCTGTGCATCCATTTCTTCTCGAATGGAGCTCAATCCCTTTTGCATTTTTTCGGGAGAAACAATGTAGTGACTGGCAGGGAAAATTGCCACATGACGCACCACATTTTTCCGTTCACCTGTCAAAGGGTTCACCTCGCTGATGCGGTCAATTTCATCTCCAAAAAACTCCACACGGATGGCAAGTTCGTTGGCATAAGCAAGGTTGATTTCGACCACATCTCCCCTGACACGAAACTTGTTTCGGACAAAGTTGATGTCATTGCGTTCATACTGCAAATCGACCAATCGACGCATTAGCTGCTCACGGTTCATCTGCATTCCTTGCCGCAAACTGATAACCATGCTGCGATAGTCGATAGGGTCACCCAAACTGTAAATGCAGGAAACACTGGCAACAATAATTACATCTCTGCGTTCTGACAGAGCCGCAGTAGCAGAATGGCGCAGGCGGTCGATTTCCTCATTGATTGCACTGTCTTTTTCAATATAGGTATCTGTGGATGGAATGTAAGCTTCCGGCTGATAGTAATCGTAATAAGACACAAAATATTCCACTGCATTTTCCGGAAAAAACTCTCGAAATTCAGTGCAAAGCTGGGCAGCCAGTGTTTTGTTGTGTGCCAATACCAAAGTGGGACGATTTAATTTTGCAATCACATTTGCCATTGTAAAGGTTTTTCCTGAGCCGGTTACTCCCAACAATGCCTGACATTTATCCCCTGCCAAAACACCCTGTACCAAGGCATCAATTGCCTGTGGCTGGTCGCCTGTTGGCTCAAATGGTGCTTTTAGTATAAATTTATCCTGTGTTTCGCTCATATACGCTCCCCCTTTGTTCCTTTGATTCATAAGAGGGCGGAAACTGTCAAAACAGCTCCGCCCTGTGCATACAACATATTATATCATAAAACCGTTCTATTTTACAACATTTTTTACAAAGTTGTTTTGTCATCCAATTGGATACAATAACCAAGATGAAAACCATTTCATACTTTTTGCCCATGAAGCAGTTATCGGCAAACCACTCAATGCAGGAAAAAACCATATCAGCAAAACCGCGGATGCCCCAACAATTGCCAAACAGATTGTTTTTTGCAGTTTAGCATTTTCTTTTGCGATTTGCTGCACAGCCAAAGCCAGCAAAACAATCGCAAACCCCAAACTGGGAAAATAGTGGTACAAAAATGTGCATCGAGTCACCAAAACCCATGGCAGCAATTGTGCCATAAAAAATACCAGTGTTACAATCTGGGCTCTGGTTGCCTTTTTGCGAATGGTTTGCACAATGGTATAAACCACTGCCACACTGCTCAACCAACAAACAATGGGGTTCACCATACCTGAAATGCTTGCATAGGTATTCTGTTCCGCTTTGTAATAATACCAAACGGGACGAGCATCAAAGGGCCAGCTAAACCATGCCGATTCATAAGGATGGCTTGATTTTAAGGTGCTGTGATAGTCAAACATCGTCTTTTGACACTGCCACCATTTCTCAAGCCCAAAATTCGGCTCTCTGAGAAAATATGGCAGATAGCTTGCCATATAAATTGCAAAGGGAATCAATACAAAGAATACGACTCCACCTACAATTGCAGCCCAAAACTCCTTTTCAAAACCTTTGATTTTTTGTTTATAGCGTAAATACAACACCGCAAAGTAAACAACTGCCAAACCTGCTCCAGCATACAGACCTGTCCATTTTGCAGCTACTCCCAAACCAAACGCCACACCGCACAGTGCCATTGGCAGCAAGGAATTTAAAACACCTTTTTCCAACACACTTTCGCAGTACCACACCATAAACAAAGCAGAAAGCAAAATAAACAAAACAACATAGCTGTCAATGGTTGCAATTCTACTTTGACTATACCGCATAAAATCCAGAGAAATCAAAGCAGCAGCAAAAGCGGCAATTTCTTTGCTTTTGCTCAGACGACGCACCAGCAAATACAGCACCGGCATCATCAGCACACCGGCAAGAGTTCCAAAAAAACGCCACCCAAAACCAGTCATACCAAACATCGCAATCCCCAATGCAATCAAATCTTTTCCCAAAGGGGGATGAGTGGTCTCATAGACAGGCAATCTGTGCAAAAACTCAAACCCTGTTCTTCCATGATATATTTCATCAAAATACATACTGTTCAGTTGGCTGATGGTTTTTGGAACCAAATGCGGCTCATCAAACACCAAATCCTGCTCACTTTCTGTGTGCAGCACATTTCCCTGTTCATCCTTAAATGCCAATTCAATCAACTGTGCATTTTCCAAGTGAATGGTATAAGTATGCCCACTTTGCGGCAAAACATAACTGCTCCACTGAAAACAACTTGCATGGCTCAATTCTTTTTCAACAACAACATTGTTGGCGGCATCTGTAACGGTTAATTTTCCACCATAGGAAATACCAGGATATACCCAAAGAGTCTGGGCATCCCCTTCCACTTCGGCTGTGAAATCAGCGCTTTTCCCCTTCTGTAAATCCAACAATGTCTGGGGTGCTTTTGTATCACCCAAATACCAAAAAGAAAACACTCCCAACAGAACGGTTGAAGAACACAAAACAACAATTTCTTTTGCTGTGAATTTCGGCTGTGGGCGTGGTTTATCCTTCCACAGAAAGTTTTGCACACTCTTTTTTGTGATTGTCTGTTTTTGCATTGTATGATGAGGTAATACAGCAGGATTGGAAAACCATACTGGTACACGCTGTTTGGTCATCAAATCCATTGCCCTCTTTGCAAGTAGCACAAATAAAATAACCGTTGCTGCCCCAATCAACTGCAAGATTACTTCGGGAAATCCTTCATTCAAAAATTGATAGGGTGTGTCTAACACTGTATAGACTAGCACCTGATTTACAAAACTGGTCAATGTAAAGCCAATCCCGGCAACCAGCAACCATTTATCCTTCCATTTTGCAGCCGCCATCAAGACCAAAACTGCACCAAACACCACATATCGCTCGTGCATGGCATGACCCAACGCAAACACGCCTGCCCCATAGACTCCTGCCAAAAGCAAAGGACAAAATCCGCCTTTTCTCCAGCTTGCCCATGCCAGCCACAACATCCAGACTGTTATTGCTAAAATAAACAGGGTTCCCCATGTTTTCCAGCTCAAAAATAAAAAGTGTTCTTCCCAAGGCTTCCAGTTTGCCCCCAACGCTGACATCAAGCCTGCCGCATTGACAGAGGCATAAGGATACCCTGCACTGGTGGTTGAATATTTTTCAATCAATTTCGGAATGGAATCCCACACACCCCAAAAAGGAATAGCTGAAATCCACACAGGCAAAATTGAAACTATCACTCCTGCTGCAATGGTTGCTATCTGGCGTTTGCGCATTCCTTTATTAAAACAAGGCAGCAAAAAAGCAATTGCTAAAACAGGCCCCAGAATCAGGGCTTGTGGTTTGATGGACAATGCTACCCCATAAACAAATGCAGACCAAAGATAGTTTTTATCTGCCAGCAGCAAAAAACAAACAGACAACACCAACGCAAACAGGGCGTCGATTTGTTTCCATACCCCTGTATTAAACCAAAGGGAAAGATTCAACACTGCCAACATTCCCCAAAACAATCCTGCTTTCTGTCCGGCTCTTTTTTGGGCAGTATGAACCAGCAACCCACCCAGCAGAGCCTCACCGACAATCACAGGCATTGCCAAAACCAGCCCTGCCATTGCAGAACCTACTGGAATTTTCCAATGGAGCAAAACTATGCCAACCAATTTCAGAACCCAGAGGTATCCCGGAGGATAATCCGCAAAATATCCTTCTGAATAAAACTCACTTGCAGGCACCTCTGCCATCCGCAGTCCCCATAGGGTAAAAGTATTTTGGTCATATAAATAGCCGGGTGTACTCAATGCTGTGATACTGCGCACTGCAAAAATAATGATTGCTGTCAGCACAACTGCCTGCCACAGCTTTTTATCTTGCTGTTGATTTAAAACCTCTGTTTGTTTGTCTTGCATTTCCTCACCTTTTCCAAACCGAAAATATTTCTTCGCTTGCCGCTTGCTGTACAGGAAAACAATATTCGTCTTCCCTTGGCAAATATCCGCTGCTTGCAAAGGAAATTCCGTCCCCTTCTGATATAATCACATGGTCACATAAGGATATGTTGACTGTTTTCAGCATTTTTGCAATTTCTGCTGTCAGCCAACGGTCGCTATCACTTGGCAAGGCAATACCACCGGGGTGATTGTGTGCTAAAATCACATTGGTTGCACCTGCAAGCACCGCTTCGGCAACGATACGATTGCTGTTGATGGCAACTGCATTTCGGATTCCTTCTGCCAATGTCAGGCACTTTATCACCTTATGCTTATCATCCAAAAACGCAACTATAAACCGTTCTTGTGTAAACCCATGAAATCTTGGAATAAAAAACCGCACTGCATCTTCATCGCTGTTGATTTGGACAATGTTTTTATCTTTGCTGATATAGTAGTATCTTCCCATTGCAGGAATCAACTTCAGCAATACCGCACAAACCAGCCCAATTCCCTTTATCTTCAAAAGTTCTGAAACAGGTGCATCCAAAACCTGAGAGAATCCGCCAAAATGGTCAATCAAAGTGTGTGCCAACTCGTTGGTATCACATCTTGGTTTTGCAAAAAACAGCAGCAATTCCAATGCTTGATGCTCTTCAAAATGGTCTAGTCCTTCATTTAAAAAGCGATTATAAACACGCTCCCGATGTCCCTCGTGGGGATGTTTAGGGTGTGCCATTTAGTTTCCTCCCATCTTTTATAAAGGTTTGGTGTTTTATGTCGAATTATATCACTCAAAGTCAAAAAATGCTTTACGCAAAATCAAAATTATTATATACTATTTTCAAAAAATTGGAAAGAGGGAGTCAAAAATCTATGAAAAGTTTTACCGCCGGAAAAAACGAAGAAGGGGTGCGCCTTTCTCGCTTTGTCCAAAATGTTACAAAAGACTTTCCCACCTCGCTTTTATATAAAAGTTTTCGCAATAAACGCATTAAGGTAAACGGAAAAAAGGCTACACCTGAAACCCGTCTTCAAAAGGGAGATTTGATTGAACTTTACATCAATGATGAATTTTTTCCTGCAAATCCTGCTGTCAAAAAATCGCTTTCTCCCAAAAAGACTCCTTTGCCCGAAGTGATTGAAGAAGATTCTAACCTTGTTTTTCTGTACAAGCCCACTCATCGGCTGTGCCATTCTGACCGCACAGGCGACCTCAGCCTTGTGGAACAGCTTCATTATTATTTATACCAAAAGCAGGAGTATCTTCCTCGGAACGAAACCACCTTTTCTCCTGCTATCTGCAATCGTCTTGACCGTGGCACCGAAGGCTTGGTGATTGCTGCAAAAAACTATGCTTCTTTGCGAGATATGAACAACATTATCCGTGATGATTTAATCCGCAAGGAATATTTTGCAATCACTTGTGGTGTGCCTCCACAGGGGCGGCACACTGCATGGCTGAAACATCACGAAAAAAACAACAAAGTAGAAATCCGCTCCACCTTTGCGGAGGGATTCAAAGAAATTATCACGGACATTTCGGTTGAGAAGGTACAGGCTCCCTTTGCTCTTTGCCGAATTGGATTGGTCACAGGCAGAACGCACCAGATTCGTGCCCATCTTGCTTTTTTAAATGCACCTGTTTTGGGCGATATAAAATATGGCAGTAAAAAGATGAATGAGAAAACACAAAAGCGTACACAAGAACTTTGTGCAGTGCATTTGTCTTTCAAAGACATTCCAAAAGACAACAGTCTGCACTATCTTTCAGGCAAAAAAATCGAACTGCAATCCCCTGCAATTTTGCAGCGTTTTGCAGAACTTGCTGCAATTCATTCCTCTGTTGAAAAAACAGCCTCTAATATTTTTTAGTAGAACAAACAAACAACA
>JAHHUF010000057.1 GCA_020024115.1 Anaerofilum sp. | reverse complement strand
TCTCATTTTTGAAAATATTTTTTCATTTTTGGTTTCTTTCCTGCAATTGCTTGCATTTCAGCCTAAAAAACACTATATATTACTTATTATATAAAAGACGGGGAACCCCCGTCTTTTATAGTCTTGTTAATTACAATTTCCAATTGCCATCCTGCTGGATTTGCAGTTCGTTTGAATAAAACGCCTTGCACAAATCAACCAACGCTTGCAAATCTTTGCTTCCGGCGGTTTCATAGCAAGAGTGCATTGCCAACTGTGCCAGCCCCACATCCACAGTATTGATAGCTGCTTGTGTGGTGGAGATATTGCCCAAAGTGCTGCCACCTCTTACATCACTGTTATTCACAAACCATTGCAGTTTTACTTCTGCTTTTGCTGCAATCTTTTTTAGCAAAGCAGCCGAAACAGCATCAGTTGCATATTTTTGCCCTGCATTACTTTTTACAACAACACCCTGATTCATCTGTGTTTTGGTCACAGGGTCACTTTTTGCTGGGTGTGCTGGATGTACTGCATGGGCATTGTCTGCACTAATCATCATGCTATTTGCCAATGCTGCAAAATATCCCTGACGGTCTTTACCTGCACAGTTGCAAATACGCTCCAGAGTAGATGCCAAAAAGTTGGAGTCTGCTCCCTGTTTGGTGGAACTGCCCACTTCTTCATTATCCAACGAGGTAAATACATTAACATTATTCATCGGCTTGCCCTGCAAAAACCCCTGCAATGTGCCAAATCCACATTCCAAATCGTCCAAACGGGGAGAACAAATATATTCCCCATTCACTCCCACAACCTGTCCTTTTTGAGGGTTGTACAGATACAATTCGCTGCCCATCACCTTTTCTTTGGCAACACCGGCAGCTTTTGCTACCAGTTGTTCAAAGGTGCCTTTTGCATCTTTTTCGCCAAACAAAGGGAGCATATCGCTTTGCAGGTTGAACTTTTTGCCGTTGTTTGCCTCTCTGTCCATGTGAATTGCCAAATTGGGAATCATCACACGCAGCGGGTCAAGGGTGACAACACAAGTTTCCACCCCTGTGTCGGTTTCCACCAAAACACGGCCCGCAATGCCCAAAGGACGGTCAAGCCATGTGGAGCAGAGCATTCCACCGTATCCTTCGGTATTCAGCATGGTGTACATTCCTGCTGCTTCCAACTCTGCCCCATTTTTCACTTTAAAGGTTGGGCAATCGCTATGGCTGGAGGTTAACAAAAAGCCGTCAAACTCTCCCTTTGGCATTTCAAAGGCAACAATGGAAGAGCGATTGCGTGTTACATAATATTTCCCTTCCGGCTGAAGATTCCATGTTTGGTTCTCCTGCAATGCCACAAATCCATTTTGCTCCAGCAATTCGCTCATTGCATTGATTGCATGAAATGGGCTGGGGCTTTTTTCGATAAAATCAAATAATTGCTGATTGATACTCATAAACACTCTCTTTTCTTAGGATATATCTGAAAATTATCCGATACATCCATAAATTATTTAATTACTTTCACTTCATATTCCCGACTTCCTAAGCCGATTTTTTCAGCATGGTTCAAACAGCTTTTCCATTCGCTTTGTGGGGTTGTATTGGTGAAAATATCTCCACTGTTGATAAAATTGGGGGCTTTCATGCGGTTATCCAGCAAACTGCCCGGAATAACCGGCTGTGTCTGACAAGCATCTGCACAGGCTTGGTCCAGTGCCACAGGGTCAAAGCTGGCAAAAATGCCTACATCCGGAATTAGAGGAATATCATTATCACCATGGCAATCGCAATAGGGAGAAACATCCATCACCAAACTAATATGAAAATGAGGTCTTCCATCTAAAACCGCTTTGGCATACTCTGCCATCTTTTTATTCAGTTGTGCATTTGCAGCATAATTTTCGTTATAAATTGCATCAAAATTGCAGGCACCGATGCAGCGACCGCATCCCACGCATTTGTTATGGTCAATGCTTGCTTTTCGGTTTTCATCAAAGGAAATTGCACCATGGGCACAATCCCTGCTACACATCCCACATCCTCTGCACAATTTTGCTGCCACCTGCGGCTTGCCGGAGTTGTGCTGTTCCATCTTTCCCCGACGGCTTCCGCACCCCATACCAATATTTTTAATTGCTCCGCCAAAGCCGGTACTTTCATGCCCTTTGAAATGGTTTAGGCTGATAAAAACATCTGCATCCATAATTGCACGACCGATTTTTGCGATTTTGACATATTCACCGCCCTGCACAGGAACTTCCACATCATCTGTGCCTTTCAATCCATCTGCAATGATTACATGACAGCCTGTTGAAAAGGGAGAAAAGCCATTTTCATACGCAGCCTCTATGTGGTCAATGGCGTTTTTTCTTCTGCCTACATACAAGGTGTTGCAGTCTGTCAAAAACGGCATACCCCCAAAGCTCTTGACAACATCTGCCACAACCTTTGCATAGTTGGGGCGGAGATATGCCAGATTGCCCGGCTCACCAAAATGAATTTTGATTGCTACCATCTTTTTTTCCATATCAATGGTATCAATTCCTGCTGCATAAAGCAACCGCTCTAATTTTTCCAACACACTGGTTCCCGGTCTTGCTTGGAAATTTGTAAAATATACCATCGAAGGGGACTTGCTCATTTTTCTCTCTCCTTTTATTCAAACAGCTTTTGCTCCTCTTTTGTCATTATAGAATAATGCGTTTTTTCCTGCAAGCAAAATTTTTATGGTTTTGGATTGAAACAAGAAAAAACCTTTTGCGAAATCAATCACAAAAGGTTTTTGTATTTTATGCCGGTGTTCTCAGCAAAAAGTAATATGCCAGCAAAACAACGCCCAAGATGATTCGATACCATCCAAACACTTTGAAATCATGTCGTTTTACATAATCCATCAAAAAGCGAATGGCTGCCATTGAACCCACAAATGCCACAATCATGCCCACAGCCAAAACGGCAATTTCTTCCCCTGTAAAGTTCAGCCCAAACTTCAAAACTTTCAGCAGGCTTGCTCCTGCCATAACAGGGATTGCCAAAAAGAATGTGAACTCTGCGGCAACAGCACGGCTTGCTCCCAGCAAAAGCCCACCAATAATGGTAGCACCTGAACGACTGGTTCCTGGAATCATTGCCAATACTTGCCACAAACCGATGATAAAGGCATCACGATAGGTCAGTTCCAACAGGCTGGTGATGCGTGCGGGCTTATTCTTTCGGCTGTTTTCCACCAAAATAAACAGCACACCATACACAATCAGCATTGCCGCCACAGTGAAAAAGTTATAAAAATGTGCGTCCAGCCAATCATCCAGCAAAAGTCCCAGCACCAACGCGGGAAGAGTTGCGACTAAAATCCGAAACCACAAATTCCATGAATCTTTTTTGATATAATTTTGTTTTTTGTCTGCACAGAAAGGCCAAATTTTGTTCCAAAACAAAATCACAACTGCCAAGATGGCTCCCAACTGGATGACAACACGAAACATTGCCATAAATTCTTCGCTTTGATTGAACTTTACAAATTCCTCAAACAAAATCATGTGCCCTGTACTGGACACAGGAAGCCATTCTGTAATGCCCTCAACCAATCCATAAAACAACGCTTTAATCAACTCTAAAAATTCCAACCTGCAAAATCTCCTTTCATTGGGTGGTTTTCAATTGCTTTTGCATATTTTGTATCAGTATAGCACACCTTTATTTAAAACAGAACCTTTGTATTTTAAAAAATATGATTTAAAAATAGAAATTTTTTGTCAATTTATGTTGGCATCTTGTTCCTTTTTATCGAAAGGCTTATAATAGGGTCAGTTCATTCATTTGCACTATTACCTTTTTAGGAGGGTTTCGTTTGAATATTTTAATTGTTGGCTGTGGTCGTGTGGGTTCCCGTTTGATTCAGGTTTTGGAAGAAATGGGGCACGACATTTCTGTTTTGGAAGAGATGCACAGCAAGGTGGAAAACCTTGAATCTTTGGAAAATTTTTCGTTTAACGGGATGCTGCAAATCGGCTCCCCAATTGATGTGGATATGCTGCGTCAGGCAGGCATCGAAAATTGCGATGCTCTTGTAGCGGTTTGCCCTGAAGACAACATCAACATCATGGTTTCGCAAATTGCAACCGAACTGTTTCACATTCCTTATGTGCTTGCCCGTGTCACCGACCCTGCACGCAAAAAGGTATTCACCCAGCGGTTTGGTATGCACGCTGTCTGTTCCACAAACTTGACAGTGGAAGCCATTCTGCATGGCATTCTCAATGGCCCCAGCACCAAACGGATGACCATTGGTTCAAGCACAGTTTCATTTTTCCCGTCTGTTCCTGTGCCTGCACTTCTGAACCAGCCGCTGTCCAAGGTTGTTGCACCAGAGGGGCAGGTTGTTTTTGGAATTTTGCGTGCAAATGGTACAATGGAGCTGAACACTACACCCAGCCCATTGATTCATTCCGGTGACCAGATTATTTTCAGCAGCATTGCCGATTGAGGAGGATAAAAATGCAGGTTTGTATTGTTGGGGGCGGAAAGGTTGGCTTTTATCTTGCCAAAACTTTATTAGAGCATGACCATGACCCCATTGTTGTAGAGCCAAGCCAAGAGGCTTGTGAGCGAATCGCCAACAGTTTGGATATTCCCGTAATTGTTGGAGATGGAACTTCGGCAGAAGTGTTGGAAATGGCAGGCTGTGGCAATTGTCATTCTTTGATTGCAGTAACAGGACAAGACGAAAACAACCTTGTCGCCTGCCAACTAGCAAAAAAGGTGTTCAAATGCAAGCGAACCGTTGCCCGTGTCAACAACCCCAAAAACGCAGATGTTTTGAAAACGCTGGGGGTAGACATCACTGTCAGCAGCACCAGCAACATTGTTCGTATTTTGGAACGGGAAGTAGAAACAACCGCAATTCGCCATTTGCTGAATCTTGCCGGCGGCACTGCCAGCTTGGTGGAAATCTTTTTGCCTGATGATTTTCGTTATGAGGGTCGCTCGCTGACCGAAATTCCCATTCCCGAAAATTTCAACATTGTTTCCATTACACGCAACAATGAATTTATCATTCCCCGTGGTGCAACAAAACTTTTTTCACAAGATAAATTGGTTTGTGTTTGTTTGGATGAAGCACTGCATACAATTGTAAGAGATTGGCGTTTGCCCAATGTATAAAGGGTGGCAAACAAGCCTATATGCAATGCTCAATTGTATTGTTTTACAAAATCCCCCTATGCCCACGCATGGGGGGATGCTTTTCCCTTTGAGGGAACTATAAAAATCCAAAAAGGAGCATCCCCTGTTATGGAAATTTGTTGTACAAAAGCAGGCATTCGGGTTTTGAAGCAATGGGCATCTGTGGGTTTGGTGATTCCTTGTGTGTTGTTGTTTTGGCAAATTTGGTGGTTATGCGTTTTTGTGTGGGCAGCAGCAGCCTGCATTGTGTGTTTTTCTTTAGAGAGATGGGCAAAACAAATTCAGCTTACCCTTTCCGGTGCAGAACTTCGCTTGCAGACAGGCAGCCTATTCCGCACAATCCGACGGCAGCCTGTGTGGAATTTGAACAGTGTGCAAATTTTTCAAACACCATTATTAAAAAGAGCAAAAAGCTGTATCCTCATTTTATACAGCGCACATAGCATTTGGATTATTCCAGCCGCTGACATTCAGCAAGCAGAAAAAATTTCTCTTTTACCAGGCAACGGAGGAAATTTTTTATGAAACCTTATCATCGCTTTCATTATATTTATTCCTTACAGTATATTCGATATGCTTTTTTACTTTCTGTTTTACCTTTGATTCGGGCATTGTTAATTTTTGACCTTCCGAGTTTAATTACTGCACTCAAGCAAGATGGTATTATTTTTATTGTTGTAATGTTATTTTCTGTTATCCAATGGCTTGCCGCCGGTTACAGATACAGCGGCGGACGGATTACCATTCAGCAAGGAGTGCTTCTTAGTCGTCAAACGGTGATTTCCCGCCCTATGATTGCTGCCATTGAGCTGCGTCAGCCGTTGTATTGTCGGCTGTTGGGGGCTTGTATCACTACAATCTACTATAAGCACCGCCCCAAACCAGTCACCCTTTGTTTGTTTTATCAGGATGCTTTGCAGCTTGCAGATGAACTTCTTCCCCTAAAACGAGAATCTGCTATTTTTCGGGCAGTTGGAGCAGAACGGCTCAGCTTTACTGTATTATCTGCCAATCTTATTACAACCAGTATTCTTATGATTGCGTCTGCAAAAAAGACTGCCAACTCTTTGGGCAACGGATTCAATCAATTTGCTTTTTCTAATTTAGAACGCATGGAAAAATTTGTGGAGCAAATTTTTCCTGTGGGGCTGGCATGGCTGACTTCTCTGATTTTTGTTCTTGCCAGCATTGCTTTGCTGTTCTCATTTTTGCACACAGCCGGATTTGTTGTTTGTCGAAATGGTGGTGTAATTGTTGCAAAGGGCGGTTTGATTACCAAAACCGAACGGCGTATTCTTGCCTCTGCTGTCACTGCTTGTGATGTACGCACCACCCCCATTGCACGACTTTTGCGCCGCAGTGCAGTGTATCTTCATGCCGGCGGATTTTCCGGCAGCGATATGCCCTTGATGGTATACCGCCGTGGAAACGAAGAACAACTCCAAAAACTGATGCCTGAATTTTATGTTTCTCACAGCGTTCTTGGCCCTGTTCGGGGCAGAAGTCTGGTTCAGTTTATTTGGCTGTCCGGTTCTGCATTTTTATTGTGCATCAGTCTGACGGCTGTTTCTGCCTGGCTCATGCCGGACATTGCTCCCTTGCTTGGGTTGCCCTCTTTTTTGCTGTTTATTTCTCTGCTGGTATCTTTGGAGGCATTTTTTACCGAGTCTGTTCGCCGTGGTTCCAACCGTACCTTAGAACTTTGCTATTCTCGCTTTTTAACCCGTCATCGAGTTTGCATTTTTACTTCTCAAACCTGTTTTTGTTTTTCCCAGCATCCACTGCTCACCTATCGTCAGCGATGCAATTTAACATTGCGGCTGCCTTGTGGTCTGCGCTTTCGGGTTCGTTCCATCCCTGACTATCAAGCAAACACTTTGCCTTTGATTCTTTAATGAGGTGATTTTTTGTATCAAGCAGTTATTTTTGATTTAGACGGCACATTGCTCAACACCATTGATGACCTTGCCAATGCTGGAAATTTTGTTTGCCAGCAAAATAATTGGGCTTTCCATTCAGTAGAAGAATATAAACTTTTTGTTGGAAATGGTATTCCAAAATTGGTAGAACGCTTTAGTCCTGCTGACCAGCGCACTCCTGAACAACTGGCAAAAACGCTGGAACAGTTTCGAGAATATTATGCTATCCACAAAGAAGACTGCACTGCTCCCTATGAGGGAATCATTTCTCTTTTGTCCAAACTCGCTCAGAAAGGCATTGCTTTGGGCGTTCTGACCAACAAAGAAGATACATTTGCAAAACAGATAATTGCACGCTATTTTGATTTATCGCTGTTTCAACTGGTGCAAGGCGCATTGCCCAATGTTCCGCCAAAACCAAACCCAACCGCTTTACTTACGATGACCCATCACACGGCTTTTGCAGGGAAAAAGATTTTATTTGTTGGTGATTCAAATGTGGACATTCTCACTGCCAAAAATGCAGGAATTGACTGCTGTGGTGTTTTATGGGGATTCCGCAGCAAAGAGGAATTGCAGCAAGCAGGTGCCACCTATTTGGCACAAACTCCACAAGAACTCACTGCATTGATAATTGATACCTAACATTTGACAAAAACAAAGCCGCACAAACTCACAATGAGTTTGTGCGGCTTTGTTATACTTCTTTGTTTTTAACGCTTTTCAAAGAATCAAAGCTACCTGTTCGCGGATTTTTTGCCATGTGGAAGTATACAATTGCATATTGCACAAAGGTAAACAGCATCATCACACCACAAATCGTCATTAACAAAATCACTGTATTTTTTGGTATGTTTGGTGAGAATGTTAAAACTAATGTAATCAAATAAAATACTGCGGTACACACTTTGCCAAACCACATCGCACCACCCAGCTTTTTCTTTTTTCGCAGCATTACTGCTCCTGCAATTGTCATAAAGCCTTCTTTGAGAAGGTAGACGCCAATCAAAATCCATGCCATTGGATATTTAATTGCCAAACAAAGCAATACAGCCCCTTCGGTTAGCTTGTCTGCAACCGGGTCAAGCAAAATGCCAATTTCGGTAATCATATTATACTTGCGGGCAATTTTTCCGTCAAACAAATCTGTCAAACCGGAAAGAGCCAATGCAAACCCTGCCATGAAATAATGTTCTCCAACATACTGCCAAACAAAAACTGGGATAAACAAAAAACGAAAGTAGGTTAAAATATTTGGAATTGTCAGCAACTCCTGTCGTGTTGGCTTTTTTATCATAAAATCCCCCCATAAAACAAAACCATAAAAACAAATGGTTCTTTTGTTAAAACGAAACTGCAAAGGTTTTTCTTTCAAATTGTTTCAAAACAAGGGTTATTCCCAGTATACACCTTTTTACTGGTTGTATTTGCAAATTTATGTCATATCAAAAAATCCAATCTTCGATATAGACAATCATCGAATTCAAAACTAATCCTCACATAAATCTTACGTTAATAATATCTATATCCTTCTTTGGAAATGCAGTACTTTTTTGCACAACCTCTACAAGGTTAAGTTTTTTTGACTTAATAGTGTCAGGCAATTTCTTTCGATAACAAAGATAACTTCTCAATGGCTCAAAATTCCATATCAGCCTATCAGCAAAACGATTATAAAACTTTGCCACAATTCTATTCTTGCCTCTTTTTAGCGGTATCAAGATAACCTTTGTTTTCAAATCTTTTCCTCGCTGGAAATTCGAATACATCAATTGACCATTGACTTCAATATAAACTCCATTATTAAAAGAAATGCTTACCGGAAGATCCACCTTCGATTTGGACTCAATATCCTGCATCACAAGACATGCAGAGAATGGCCCATAAGAGAGATTTTTGGATTGAGATGTGACACCCTTCCATCCGTTAAGATTCAATGTATCGGAAAAAAGTTTTTCCGGAATATTACCCATTGTTCCCCCTACCGGATAACGAACAAGTGGCAAGCCAAAGTTAAGGTCTCGCCATTTAGTTTTCATCTTCATTGGGTTCTTATTGTCCAAGGAGAGTTGCAGGGTATCGCCATTGATAACACAATGAAGATCCTTACCAATCTGATCTTGAAGATATGCAACTTCCATAGGCATTTTGTCAGACACCCATTGATGACCTACACGGATAGAGCGTCCCGTATAATAGTCTCCGCAAGTATATGCATACAGAGGAACACCTGTAAGGATACTCAATGGCAAGGCACTATTAACGTCCTTATTAAGTGAAAGGTTATTAAATTCTGCCTCTAAAACAATCCAAGGAGATTCTGATGAATGTGGTACAACGAAAGACGTATGTCCTTCTTTTTGTTCGAAAGGTATTCTTCCCCCCTTGGTTGCATAGACCGTAATACGCCTGATTCCTTCACAGGGCAGATCAATAGTTTTACCAATGTATTGTGGATTAATAAAAAGATAAAGAGTCTTGCTCTTCAAAGTACATTCACCCCAGGACATAGTATGGTGAAAAGGAGTATGACGGGTCGAATAAACAGCATCACCATACATACTAAGCCAATTTCCCACACCTCTTAAAACATCTCGTTCATAAGGGACAATCGAACCATCACCCTTTGGGCCGATATTTAAGAGATAATTTCCTCCACGAGCTACCACTTTGACAAGATCTCTAACCTTCTCTTCAATCTTATCTTTTAATGGAATATGCTTTTGCCAAGATCTGTATCCCCATGTCTCCGGATAAATGGATGCCGCAGTTTGCCAAGGATATAAATAGGGGACCTCAGGAAGCTGATTGTCTGCCATCACGCTAAAGTCATGATATCCATTGCCCAACCTGCCACTCACCTTGCATTCCGGTTGAAGCGAATGCACAAGGTGATAGAGTCCTTTACTTTGATCTGGAGTAAGCGAACCCATATCAAACCAAAGCTCACTTACCGGGCCATAATTGGTAAGAAGCTCTCTAACCTGTTT
>JAHHUF010000056.1 GCA_020024115.1 Anaerofilum sp. | reverse complement strand
TTGCATTGCTATTTGGTGTGCTGTTTTGACTTGAACTTGTGTATACACTATTTAACTGAATCTGAAAAAGAGGAAGAAGAATCAAAACTCCCAGAACAAAAAGAAACAGAATCTTCGCCAAAGCAGCAAGAATATCAAACATTCAATTATCACATTACAAATGAGCATTTGGGTGAAGGTACATTGGGACAAAAATATGCAGCCAATGTTGCAGCCATTCGATTGCTGAAAAAACTGGAACAGGATGGACAAGCAGCAACTCCTTAACAACAGGAAGTCTTATCTCAATATGTTGGCTGGGGTGGTTTGGCTGGGTGTTTTGAAGAAAAACATTCAAAGTATCAGGAACTAAAGGCTCTCTTAACAGACCGAGAGTATATTGCAGCCAGAGCATCCACACTGAATGCTCACTATACAAGCCCTGTTATCATCAAAGCTATGTATGAAGGACTTGGCAGGATTGGCTTTGAGGGCGGAAAGATTTTGGAGCCCTCCTGCGGTGTGGGCAATTTCTTCGGTATGCTGCCCAAAGAAATGCAAACCAGTGAGTTATATGGTGTAGAACTTGACCCATTGACCGGACGCATTGCAAAGCAGCTATATCCGGATGCAGAAATTACAATCGCAGGCTTTGAAACAACCCAAAAGAAAGACTTCTTTGATGTGGCAATCGGCAATGTTCCCTTTGGCAATTACAAAGTAAACGACCCTGAGTTTAATAAGCTGAATTTCAATATTCACAATTATTTCTTTGCAAAAGCATTGCAGCAGGTTCGCTCCGGAGGTGTCATTGCTTTTGTGACCAGCCGTCATACAATGGACAGCAAAGACTCCACCGTACGGCGGTATCTTGCAGAACAAGCCAATCTTTTGGGAGCAATCCGTTTGCCAAACAATGCCTTTAAAGCAAATGCAGCAACCGAGGTTGTGTCAGATATTATCTTCCTGCAAAAGTGCGGCCAGCTTGCGGATACAATGCCTGAGTGGGTACAAACTGCACCAGACAGCAACGGTTTTGCTGTCAATCAATACTTTATCAACCATCCTGAAATGGTACTGGGTGAAAGTACACAGCAAAGCACCGCACATGGCATGGACTATACTGTTTCTCCCATCGCAGGTGCTGACTTTTCGCAGCAGCTGTCACAAGCTATTTCTTTTGTATCAGGAAAATATACTCCTGTTGTTGAAGAAGAACTGGATGAAGAACAAACACAGCCTTTGCAGGATGTTATCCCAGCAGACGATTCAGTCAAAAAATATTCCTTTACATTACAAAATGGTGAGGTTTATTTCAGAGAAAATGACACTATGAAACGCTGTGATTTAACAGGCAAGCCGCTGGAACGGGTTAAAGGCTTGATTGAACTGCGTGACTGTGTGCAGAACCTGATTGCACTCCAACTGGATGAAAACACACCGGAGATACAAATTCTTTCAGAACAAGCACGATTAAATCGGTTGTATAATTCCTTTACAGAAAAAAACGGACTGATTTGTTCCAGAGGAAACAGTTCCGTATTCAACAAAGATTCTTCCTATTATCTGTTGACTTCTTTGGAACAGGTGGAGGAAGGAAAGCTGATTGGCAAGGCGGATATTTTCACAAAACGCACCATTCGCCCCCAAAAAGTCATTACCCATGTAGATACAGCCATTGAAGCATTGGGCGTATCTTTGTCAGAAAAAGCCCGTGTTGATTTGGACTATATGCAGCAGCTTACAGGCAAAGAGCAGGAAGTTCTCATAAAGGATTTGAAAAATATTATTTATGAGATTCCTGACAGTGACCCTCCTGTCTATGTTACTGCAGATGAATACTTGTCAGGAAATATTCGGGAAAAATTAGAACAGGCACAACAAGCTGCAAAAGAAAACCCTGAGTATCGGTTGAATGCAGCCGTTTTGGAAAAGGTACTACCAAAGGATTTGGATGCGTCTGAAATTGATGTACGGCTGGGCAGCACATGGATTGATAAGCAGTACATTCAACAATTCATGTACGAAACATTCCAGACTCCTTATTATTTGCAGCGTAACATTCAAGTTGATTATTCTGAAATTACCGGAAACTGGAACATTTCTTCAAAAACAATGATTTCCTCAATGGATGTTGCAGCCCATACAACCTATGGAACAGCAAGAGCCAGTGCATACCGCATTTTGGAAGACAGTTTAAATCTTCGCAGTACAAAAATCTATGACGCAAAAGAAGATGAAAACGGAAAAATTGTGCGTGTATTGAATGAAAAGGAAACAAACCTTGCTGCCGCAAAGCAAGATGCCCTTTCACAGGAGTTCAAAGACTGGATTTGGAAAGACCCGGACCGCAGAGCAGTTTTGACCGAAAAGTATAATCGGCTTTTTAACTCCACCCGCCCTCGTGAATATGACGGCAACCATATTGTATTTGGTGGCATGAACCCCAACATTGAGTTACTGCCCCACCAAAAAAACGCCATTGCCCGCATTCTCTATGGTGGAAATACACTGCTTGCCCATGTAGTAGGTGCAGGAAAAACCTTTGAAATGACAGCAGCTGCAATGGAAAGCAAACGGCTTGGACTTTGCAAAAAATCACTCTTTGTTGTTCCCAACCATTTGACAGAACAATGGGGAACTGAATTTCTTTCTTTGTATCCGGCTGCCAAAATTTTAGTTGCAACACAAAATGATTTTTCTACAAAAAACAGAAAGACCTTCTGTGCCAGAATTGCAACAGGCGATTATGATGCCGTTATCATCGGACATTCACAATTTGAAAAGATTCCTTTGTCCAATCAGTATCAGGAAAAAATACTATCCAAACAGCTGCAAGATATTGAATTGGGTATTGCGGAAATGGCAGCAAGCAAACAAAAAGGCTTCAGCATCAAAGAGATGGAGCGTACCCGAAAATCACTGGAAACAAAGTTGGAACAGCTGCGTGCTACAGAACGCAAAGATGATGTTGTCACCTTTGAACAGCTTGGAGTTGACCGCCTATTTGTAGATGAAGCACACAGCTATAAAAATTTATTCTTTGTAACGAAAATGCAAAATGTGGCAGGCATTTCAACTTCAAATTCCGAGAAATCCTCGGATATGTTTATGAAGTGCCAATACATCAACGAGTTGACAAACAACCGTGGTGCAATCTTTGCAACAGGCACCCCTGTGAGCAACTCAATGGTAGAACTTTACACCATGCAGCGGTATCTGCAATATGACAGACTGCAAGATTTGGGGCTGGCTCATTTTGACAGCTGGGCATCTAACTTTGGTGAAACAAGTACAGGCTTTGAGTTATCTCCGACAGGAAAAGGTTTTGTTCCCCGCACTCGGTTTTCAAAGTTTTACAATCTGCCTGAACTTACTACCATTTTTAAGGAAGTTGCTGACATTAAAACAGCAGATGAACTCAATCTCCCCCGTCCGCAAGCTGAATTTATCACTGTGGCAGCAAAATCAAGCGAAATTCAAAAAGATTTGATGGAAGATATTTCCCGTCGGGCAGAACAGATAAATTCGGGCAATGTTGACCCTTCTGTGGACAATATGCTGAAAATTACATCAGATGGCAGAAAGCTGGGGCTTGACCAACGCCTGATAGACCCAAAATTGCCCGACAATCCAAACAGCAAGGTAAACCTATGTGTCAATAACATCTTTGACATTTGGCAAAAGCATACCGACACAAAGGCTGCACAGCTTGTATTCTGCGATGCTTCCACACCAAAACCGCAGGATGGCAGCGGAACATTTACCGACATTTATACAGATGTAAAACGAAAGCTGGTTGCAAAAGGCATTCCCGAACAGGAAATTGCTTTTATCCATGATGCAAAAACCGACCAGCAAAAAGACACTCTGTTTAAAAATGTACGAAACGGCAAGGTTCGGGTTTTGATTGGTTCGACACAGAAAATGGGTGCTGGTACGAATGTACAAAAACGCCTGATTGCTTTGCATGACCTTGATTGCCCTTGGCGTCCCGGTGACTTGGAACAGCGTTTGGGGCGAATTCTCCGGCAAGGAAACGAAAACAAAAATGTATCGGTTTTTCGATATGTGACAGAGGATACCTTTGATGCGTACCTATGGCAGATAATTGAGAACAAACAGAAGTTCATCTCTCAGGTTATGACCAGCAAGTCTCCTGTTCGTTCCTATGAAGATTTGGACGAATTGGCACTCAGCTATGCAGAAGTCAAGGCAGTTTGTTCCAGCAATCCATATCTGAAAGAAAAGATGGAATTGGATAACAAAGTGGCTCGATTGATTGCACTCAAGTCTAGCTACAACAGCACACTGTTCCGATTGCAGGACGATGTCAACAAACGACTTCTTGCAAAAATGCAGCAGCTGAAAACAACCAAAGCAAACCTTATGCGGGATATTGAACACATCTCCCCTCAAAATAATTTTTCCATTGAACTGTTTGGGCAAACCTATACCGAACGCTCTGAAGCAGGAAGCAATCTGATGAACTCCTTAACAAAAGCAAAAAAACAAGTGCCAATGGAAGTGGGGAAATATCAGTCTTTTTCTCTTGTTTTGGATATTGATGCCTTTCAAGAAACATGGCTGCTCAAAGCAAAGGGTGAAGGTGAATATCGGACGGAACTGGGGCTTGATACTGTGGGCAATATGATTCGTTTGGAAAACACACTGAAAACATTGCCCCAACGATTGGATAATGTGAATCAGGAAATTGCAGACACACAGGTGCAAATCAATCAGGCTCAAATCGAACTGAAAAAACCTTTCAAGCAAGCAGAGGAACTGCAAGCTGCACAAGAACGGCTTTCGGTTTTGAATATGCTCATAAAAGAAGAGGCATCTCCAACTTACCAACAACCAACAGAACAATCTCCAACTGTTTCTCCCATTGAAATGTAAAAATAAAACGAATTTGAAAGCAGGTGAAAAAATCTTTTTTCTTTTGTATCGCAACCCCAAACAACAACCTTAAAAAATGAAAGTGAGGAAATTTATTATGAAAATTATCTGTGTAGCAAACCAAAAAGGCGGAGTAGGCAAAACCACCACAGTTATGAATATGGCAGCAGGACTTGTGAAAAAAGGCAAAAGCGTTCTTTGCATTGACTTTGACCCACAAGGCAACTTGTCTGATTATCTGGGACATGAGCCGGATGGCTATGCAGACATCAGCGACATTATGCTGTGTGCATCTCGGTACGAGCAATATTCTCTTGATGGTATCATTCGCCAAAATGCTGAGGGCATCTGTTACATCCCCTCCTCCATTGCCCTTGCAAGTGCAGATATGTTCCTAGCACAAACCATGTGCCGTGAACAAGTCCTAAAAGGAATTTTGCAAAATTCAATTTTCACGCAGTATGAATACATTTTTATTGACTGTCAGCCTTCTTTGGGAATTTTGCTGACCAATGCGTTGGCAGCTAGCCATGAGGTGATTATTCCCGTTCAGGCACAGAAATTTTCTTTAGATGGAGTAAATTTCCTCATGCAAGCCATTCGTATGGTGCAATCTGCCTTGAATCCTCAGCTGAAAATCGGTGGTATGCTGCTCACAATGTATGATGGAACCAATATGGCAAAGGCTGTTCGTCAAGCGCTGCAAGAAAACTATGGCGAATTGTTGTTCGATGCTCAAATTTGCCGTCGTGTAGAAGCCACCGAAAGCACCTATGCACAGCAAAGTTTGATTTCACAGTCAAACAGTAAACTGGGTAAAGAGTATCTGCAAGCAGTCAATGAAATGTTGCAACGGGAGGAAGAAAACAATGGGTAAAAATTTCAATTTTAAAAAACCAAGCATGGCTGCCCCCTCACAAGGGGCTGCCAATGCTGAACTTGCCAAAATGCTGGGTGTACCAACCGAAACAGCTTCACCCCATGTCCGGCAGATAGAAATGCTGAAAATTGAATTTTTGGACACACACCCTTTGCAGCATTGTTACAGCATGGATGAAGAGGAACTGGATTGGCTGGCAGAAAATGTGCGTCAAAACGGTGTAATGGAGCCAATTCATGTGCAGGCAAAAGCAAACAGCAGATACACCATTATCGCAGGACACCGCAGAACTGAAGCCTCCCGCCGTGCAGGTTTAACAGAGATTCCTGCAATTATTGAACAGTTGGACGAAGATGCTGCAGTAATCATGTTTGACAGTACCAACTTAGGGCAGCGTCGCAGCTTGAGTCCCGGTGAGCGGGCTGCAGCATATCTGCGAATTGAAAAAGCAGCAACAAACAAACAGCTTGACCAAAACAAAACAACTGCAATTATCAGTGAAATTACAGGTGACCATATCAGAACAATTCAAAGATATAAGCGGCTGAACTACCTTATCCCCGAATTTTTAAAGCGTGTGGATACAGGTGTTTTTTCCTTTTTGACAGGTGTGGAATTGTCCTATCTCCCAAACACAGAACAAGAAATCGTGCTGGAAACATTGACAATACACAATAAAACAGCCTTGAGTGAAAGCAAAGCAAAAGCATTAAAGGAACTGTCAAAACAAAACGCATTGGATAGCGAGCAAATTGAATTGGCTCTGTTTCCGCCGAAAAAAGAAACGGTAAAAACCATTAAGCTCCCTGTGTCGGAAGTGCAGCAATTTCTGCCGACTGATATGGACAAAAAAGATGTTTTGCAGTATATCATTGATGCAGTTGCAGCCTATTCTCATCAATAAAAATCGGAGAAAGTATCATGAAAAGAAGTAAACGAAAAAAGAAAAGTTTGAATGAAGTTTTCGTATTAACTGAACAATCAAAAGAAAATGCAGCAGTTTTTGCAAACAATTTAAAAGATGACACATTGTCATTAAAGGCACATGGATTATGGGCGGTTATCTGGTTTGAATCGCAAACATCAGATAAAAAAATCACTTTGGAATTGTTGTGCAAAAACACAACCGAAACACCACAAACGATGCAGAAAGCCTTACAAGAATTGGTGGAACGGGGACATATCTCAGTGGATGAAAATCAAATCATTACATTAAAATAAGTGCATTTTTCAAGCAGCCAACAAACCGTTGGCTGCTTTTTTATTTGGAGGAGGAACTACATATGACCGCAGCAATCGGATTTACCAAAGTTGGAAACATTGTTTTACAGGACGAAACTTTATCCTTTGAAGCAAAAGGTCTTCTATCGAAAATTTTATCTTTTTCAAAAAAGTGGAACTTTTCTATCAAAGGTTTGGCAGCTGTCTGTCAGGAAGGTTCCAGCCTGATTCGCTCTTCTTTAAACGAACTGGAGACACACAAATATCTGCTTCGCAGACAGACCGTCGATGCACAGGGCAAATTCAGCTGCAATGAATATATTGTGAATGAAGAAATCTTCAAAAACGGATTTACCAAAATCAGCAATGAAATTTTAAAAGACTCCAATCTCTCTTTAAAAGCTCTGGGAATGCTGGGCAGAATGCTCTCTTTTGCAAAAACATGGAGATATTCGGTACAGGGACTTTCAAAGGTTTGCAAAGAAGGTGTAACTGCCATTCGCTCTGCACTCAAGGTTTTGGAGCAGGCAGGCTATATTCTTCGCAAACAGCTTCGTAATGCTGCTGGCAGATTGTGCGGTATGGAATATGTATTTTCTGACAGATGCAAAAAATACCAAAACAAGAAACTTTCCAAACTTTCACCGTATGCAGAAAAACCGACGACGGATAAACCAACGGCGGATGCACCGACGGCGGAAAACAGCACACAATATAAGAATATAAAAACTAAGAATAAAAAAAATTAAGACTATAAAACATCTTTTCCGTCAAAACGGAATTTTGGAACAGATGAGAATGAACAGCAGCTTTAAGAGCAATCGCTATGAAGAATCTCACCAACAGGTATTGGCAAATCTTGACTACCCATATTTGCAGCTTTATCATTCCATTCAGCGTGCCATGATACAACACTGGATGAGCATGGGAGGAGAAAAAGACAAATGGACAACCTGCCAGAAATAATTTATTTACAACAACAAGCGGATAATTTAATAAGAAATTTCTATCAAAAAAGTGCATACATTTTATTTTTGTACTTTTTATCTATTTGGTTTATACATTTTGCTTCTGTTCTGTTTTGCGTTTTTAAAAAGAAAGCATTCAAAAAATGCCAATTTAACTCTGTAGGCGTAAGTTTGGGTATTTATTGTGTCGCTGTTATATATAACATACAAATTTCGTTTTTGTGGATTTTAGCTATATTTTGTTGTTGGCTACTTTGTGTTATACTTGAGCAAAGTATACTACACGGAGGTTTTGTTTAGTTTATGAAGTTTTTAGTTATCAAATTCTATCATATAATCAAAAATCTAAAAAATGCTATTCAGCAAATAGAAAGAAACAAATTTTACGAGAATTTAATTGCTTTTGCAACAACAATGCTTATTCCGTATGCTTTGTTATTCCAAAAATATTACATAACAAATGAAACGATTTTTTTGATAGGGCTTATTTTATGTGTAATAATATTTATATTTTTACCTAATATTCTACGTTCAGCTAGAGGTTTGATGGTCATATGGGTTTTGTCAATCATATTATGTAATTTATCCTTTGAAAAAACAGTGTATGATAATTTTAGTAATATGTTTCTAACAACAATTGTTTTATCAATTGTTTGGAGTATAACAGCTTTAGTTGCAGACCAGGAATGTTCAAAGATTGTTATTTCATTTTTTAGCTTTATAACAACACTTATTACCATTGTCATAAATATTTTTCTTTTGGTATTTTTGCCACATCTTGAAAAGCTATCTCAAGCAAACCCAGAACTATCATTTGAAGTATCTACTGCTTCATCTGAAATTGCCTTAAGATTAAACATCATATTTGTACCAATGTTAATTGCAGTTAATTTTGCAAGTTTTTTGAAGGAACTGCAAAGCTATGCAGAGCATTTAACCGAAGAAGAAAACAGTCAGCCATAAGGTTGGCTGTTTTTTTGTTTTACAGGAGGTTGATATATTGAATTTTTCAGAAATTTTAGACAAAACCCAGCAACACATTAGCAAAATGTTTAATACGACTCCTGACCTTGAATCGATGGAGAACCACATACAACATTTTTTGCTTCAAAACAGATATGCAACAGAAGAAACTGTGCAGGAACTATCCTCTCGTTTACTCGATGAAATGCAGGGCTATTCCATCCTGACCCCTTTGCTGAGTCAAGAGGATGTAGAGGAAATTAACATCAACCGCTGGGATGATGTTAAAATCACATACACCAACGGCGAAACGCTCCCTGCTCCGCAGCATTTTCTGTCACCTTCTCATGCAATTGATATTGTCCGCCGAATGCTTTTGGCAAGCAACATGGTATGGGACAATAGCAGCTGCATTCAAGTGGGGCATTTAACCGGAAATATCCGTGTCACTGTGGTGGGCTTTGATATTTTGGATAAGGATGCTGCACTGGCAGTATCAATCCGAAAGATTACAGCTTCTGATTTACCTCGTGAAGGGTTCATCAATGGGGGTACTTGTACCGAAAACATGATTGATTTTTTGCGCGAACTGTATATTCATGGTGTTTCTCTTTGTATTGCAGGAAGTACAGGCAGTGGCAAAACCACCCTTTTGAGTTATCTCATCAAGAATGTTCCGGGACATAAGCGTTTGATTACAGTTGAGCAAGGAACACGGGAATTTGATTGTATCAGACGAAACGAAACAGGAAAGGTTAGCAACAGTGTTATCCATTTACAGACACGCCTGTCAGAGAACGAAAACCAAAGTGTTACCCAAGAGAAACTTCTGGAAACCATGATGACCATGAATCCGGACTATATTGCAGTAGGCAAAAGCAAAGGTGCCGAAGCGATGCAGGCAATCAATGCAGCAAATACCGGTCATGCAGTTATTACAACAACTCACGCAAATAGCTGTGAAGATGTGTATTTTCGTTTAATTTCTCTGTGCAAACTGAAATACCCAAACATGGATGAAGAATTATTAACACAGCTTGCAGTTCGTGCCTTTCCCATCACGGTTTATATCAAAAAAATGGAAGATAACAGCCGAAAAATTCTGCAAATTTGTGAATCGCAATATGAAAACAAAAAAGTTAAAACATTGCCATTGTTTCAATTCAATCTCAAAAGGAACAGCAAAGAAAAGGTGCAGGGAAAATTTGAGCAAGTAAATCCATTGTCCGAACGGCTCTGCAACCAGCTTCTGGAAAACGGATTGGACAAGCATTGGCTTAAAATTTTTGCAAACAACAAAATGAAAAAAGAGGAAAAATCATTATGAACGGAATTGTATTTTTTCTTTTGTTTGTTGCATTTTGCTTGCTTTTGGGGCTGCACCGAAAAGACTTTGTATCTTTGATTCTGGCTGTTTATAAT
>JAHHUF010000055.1 GCA_020024115.1 Anaerofilum sp. | reverse complement strand
ACATTTTCGCAGGTGATGCCCTGTTTTGAGCAATTGGCTGAAAAAGAGGCAGAGTTGATTCCTGTTATGAGCAAAAACGCATTTTCTATGGATACAAAGTTTGGAAAAGCACAGCTTTGGAATGAAAAGCTGTGCAAACTGTCCAATCGAGAAATTATTACAACCATTCAGGAAGTGGAACCCTTTGGGCCAAAAGGAATGGCGGATATTATGCTGATTGCTCCTTGTACAGGCAATACATTGGCAAAATTGGCAGCAGGGATTACCGATGGCCCAGTGACAATGGCAGCAAAAAGTATGCTCAGAGCCAAAAAGCCTGTTGTGATTGCAGTTTCTACAAACGATGGATTGGCGGCAACTGCCAAAAATATCGGTGAACTGCTCAATCGCAAGCAGTATTATTTTGTTCCCTTTGGGCAGGATGATTGGCATAATAAACCTTGCAGTTTGCAGGCTGATTTCTCAAAAATTGAAGAAACCTTGAAAAAAGCCTTGCAGGGTGAACAGTTGCAGCCGATTCTCATTCAAAAATAAATTATTTTATGCAGAAGCAGAGTGTTCTGTTTCTGCATTTTTAGTGTGTGCAGAAAAGTAGAGATTTTTCTGTCAAAATCAAAGGAACTGGCTGGTCATGAACTTCAACAGGCAAAGCCTCTGTCAGCAATTGCCCACAACAAGCGGCGGCAAATGAGGTGGTTAATTGGGCTAAAAAGCGGTCATAGTATCCACCACCATGCCCCAAACGCTGCCCTTTGATAGACATACTTATACAAGGAATCAAGGAAAAATCAATTTCATACGGAGATAAATATTCGCCTTTTTGTGGCTCTAAAATCCCAAACTGCCCCATTGAAAGTTCAGACAGACTATGAATGACAACAGCTTCCATTCTCCCGTTTTTATATGTTTTGGGGACAGCCAGCCTTTTGTTATCTTTTAGGGCTTGTTTTAACAAGAAAAAAGTACACGGCTCTGTATCAGTGGAAACATAGCTGAAAATTGTATGTGCATTTTTATAGCAGGAAAGAGAACACAATGTTTTGCAGATTTCCTGCCCAGAATGAAAAAAATACTCTTTTGATAAATTGCCAATTTGCTGCCTGATTTGTTGGCGTACTTGTTGTTTGGATTGATGAGAAAAATTTTGCATGACGACTCCTGTTAAAAATGAAAAAGGTATACTTGTTGTATCTATAATAAGAATTATAACATAAATCAAAACAATTACTTTTGTATTTTATTATAAAGGAAAGAACATACCGTTTACACAAACAATGTTCAAATATTGTCTTTCAACAAAACTTTTGTCATATTCCCCCAAAATACTTGTTCAGTCCCCAAGAATTGTCTGTGTTTTTGTTTTAAAAGGGCACAAAAATCTTGAAAATACAAAAACTTTTTTAAAAAACTTTGAAGATACTTGCAGAATGAAAACGAAAATAGGTATAATAAAATAAATGTGCCCTTTTTGGTACAAAAACAAAAAAGGATGTAAAAAATGGGACATATATTTTTGGGAATTTGTAACAAGACAAAAATAAAAGCGAAAAAAGTTTCAGCAATTTTTGTATCAATCATGGTTGTTTTTCAATGTGTCATCGTACAGGCAGCACAGCCGCAGGAAATTACAGCCATAACATGGGCGTTGGTGGATGCACAAACAGGACAGGTTTTGACTCAAAATCTGGGAAGTCAAAAAATGTATCCTGCAAGCATTACAAAAATTCTTGTCATTGCAATGGCATTGGAAAAATCTCAAGGGGATACATCAATCCAATTAACTGTCAGCCATGATGCAGTTCATTCCATCACCTTTGATTCTTCTCACATCGCTTTACAGGTGGGAGAAGTTGTCAGCCTTGCAGATATGCTGTATGGTGCAATGCTGGCATCCGGCAATGATGCTGCAAATGTGCTGGCGGAGTATGTGTGCGGAAACCTGCAAAATGTTGAAACTGTTTTTACCCAAAAGCTGGCGGAACTTGGCTGTGAAAATACACATTTTCTGAATGCACATGGTTTGCATAACGAAAACCATTACACCACAGCAGAGGATATGGCAAAAATTACACGCTGGGCTTTGAGTATACCGGGATTTAAAGAAGTGTTTGATGCACAACGGTATGATATGCCGCCAACCAATCTTCAGCCGGAAGTCCGCAATTTTTCCACCCCAGACTGGATGCGTTTGAACGGAATTAAATATCACTATGATTATGCAATGGGCAGTAAAAACGGCTGGACAACCGAAGCAGGGCATACTTTTGCATCTTGGGCGGAAAAAGATGGCAGACAGCTAATTTGTATTTTGATGAACAGTGCAACAAAATACAAAAAATTTGTAGATGCAGCGGCTTTGTATGAATATGGATTCAATGATTTTGCACCAATGGATGTTACAGAAATTTTGCCAACCAAAGATATTGTGATTCAAGGCGGTGGTGACCCCCTTGGCAATGCACAGCTCAAAGTAAAGCCAGCCATCCTTTATTTACCGCAAGGATATACTGCAGACAACATAAAAAGTGAAATACAAAGTCCTGAAGTATATGTTTTGGGGCAGCCGTTTCATGCAGACATAAAAGTATGGCTGGAAACATCCGAAAATGAACAGATTGCCATGGGCGACTTTCCGATGGAGGTTCATGGAATTGATACTGTGCTGTCTGCCAATGTGGGAATTTATCCTCCCAATCTTGTAGGAAGTGGACGGGGCAATAAGTTTGACCCACAGATGGTTTTGGTTTATGCAGCCATTCTTTTGGGCGGTGGAGTGTGTGTAGTTGGAATCTGGAAACTAGGCAAAAAACACTCGCAGCAGATGCGCCGTGCAGATTGGATTGGCTCTTTGCGCAAAAACAAAAAGCGGTGGAGATACGGAAGAGTCCAAGCACCAGACTATTTTAAATGGCGTGTTGCTAAAGATTCAAAATATCCGAAAGTACAATCGTATAATAAGAAAAATGTGTTTCGTAATACAAAAAGAAGATAAACAATGTATCCCTTTGCAGCAATTGAAACATTGGAAAGAAAGGCGAAAAAATGGAATTTCAGTCAGGAATATTTATTGTTTTTTTTGCGGCAGTTCTTGTGATTTATCATAATCTGCCTGCAAAAGCAAAACCCACTGCACTATTGGCTGCGAATGCTGTTTTTTATGCAGTGGGCGGAGTGCAATGGCTGCCGTTGCTGGCAGCTTCTATTTTGGTAAGCTGGATAATAGCACTTGCGTTGGACAAACTGCAAAATCAAAAAGCAAGGCTGGCTTTGCTGTGGTGTGGAGTGATTTTGTTTGTAGGGCTTTTGTTCTATTTCAAATATTTTTCTGCACTTCTAAGAGGAATGTTCCAATATAATCTGCTGATTCTGGCACCTTTGGGAGTCAGCTTTTTCAGCTTTACAATTATGGGATATTTGATTGATGTGTATTGGAAGGTTCAGCCGGCACAAAAAAATCTGGTGCGATATGCGGCGTTCATCAGTATGTTTGCGCAGATTAGTTCTGGCCCTATTGAACGTGGCAAAAATATGCTGCCACAGCTTGCAGAACCAAAAGCATACAGCTACGAAAACTTTGCTTGTGGATGCAGCCGAATGTTGTGGGGCTTTTTCAAAAAATTTGTTCTTGCAAATATGATGGGCAATATGGTCGCTGTTGTCTATGGTGGAATTGAACAGTTTACAGGGCCTTTTTTGCTGCTTGCCTCTTTGTTGTATTCCTATCAGTTGTATTTGGATTTTGGTGGATACTCCGATATTGCCATCGGAACCATGCAGGCACTGGGCTTTGATGTGATGGAAAACTTTCGCCGTCCCTTTGCAGCTCGCAGTTATACCCAGCTTTGGGACAGATGGCATATTAGTTTGACCAGTTGGTTTCGTGATTATGTGTTTACTCCGCTTACATTTACGATTCGTGGTGTGGAGGGAAAAGCAGGCAAGTTTTTGGGCTGGTTTTCTATTTTTATCATCTTCCCACTCAGCGGTATCTGGCATGGCTCCGGATGGGGCTATTTGATATGGGGTGCTTTGAATGGGTTGTTTATGGTTGTGGGAAAAATGACAGCCAAAAAACGCCGCAAATGGGCAAAGAAAAATCCTTTGTATCGCAATAAGTTTTTGAAGGCATTCATTCAATGCAGTTGTGTTTATTTGATGTTTACTGCTTGTATTGTATTTTTCCGTGCAGAAAATATCAGACAGGCAATTCAAATTTATCAGGGATTTTTCACCGGTTGGGCAGAAACTTTGCTTTCTCCTGCAGTGATTGTTGCAGGATTAAAAGCAATGGGCATCGGCAGAGTGGCAATTTTGCTTGTGGGCGGTGGTTCTGTTGCTGTTGAACTGGTGGAGCGTGCAGCAGAGCAAAGAGGGCAGACCGTTGGCGTGTGGCTGCATCACCTGAAGGCTCCTGTTCGATGGGCGGCATATTATGCCCAACTGCTGGCTTTGGCGTTTTATGGGGTTTTGGGGCAATCTTCTTTTATTTATCGCCAATTTTAACCCATACATTGCCCACAAACAAAAAGGAGAAACAATATGAAAAAACTTCTTGGTGCAGTATTGGTGTTTTTACCCTTTGTTGCCCTGATTCTTGGAGTTAATTTTTATGCCGACCCGGCAAATATTCTGCAAAGAGGATATGAGCAAACAGTGGCACAAATTCTTGCAGATGGACAAAATGCTTCTAATAT
Source organism: Anaerofilum sp. (assembly GCA_020024115.1). Lineage (GTDB taxonomy): Bacteria > Bacillota > Clostridia > Oscillospirales > Ruminococcaceae > Anaerofilum. The sequence goes on along the minus strand of JAHHUF010000055.1, from coordinate 6,022 downwards.
TCGCAATATGGATGATAGGGCATTGATTCGGGAATATGTTGCACGAAGCAATGCGACCATTGATACATTGATGCTGGGCTCCAGCCATAGTATGCAGCTGACAAAAGAGATTCTTGGGGATGAAAATACTTTTATCGCAGGGGTTACCGGTTCGGATTTGCGGGACTGTATTTCCATTTGGCGATTGATGCGTGAAAAAGGACAGCAGCCCAAACGAGTGATTTTGACGGTTGACCCTTGGATGTTGTCAGAGGGGTGTTTGGAAAAGCGTGCCATGACAGATGGGTATGTGCAATTTTGCAAAGATAACCAAACAAAGATTTTGGCAACTGAGGGCAACTGGCAGGCACAATTGGAAAAGATGAGCCAAGCAGTCAGCTTGACATACTTTCAAAGCAGTATAGAATATTTGAAAAAAGGTCTGCATAAAACCCGTGACCCAATTCCCACAACCGAGTTTTACACCGAAACAGATATACGTCGGGCAGATGGAAGCTATGGATACAGTGCAGAGTTTCGCAATGTAACAGAAGAAAATGCCTATGACCGTGTAAAAAATTATATTTTGTTTAAACCGGAACTGATGACAAAATTTGATGGAATCAGCCCGGTACTTGTTCAGCAGTTGGAACTGTTTTTGGATGAAATTCAACAAAGCGGTGCAGAGGTGGCATTGTTTTTGTCGCCATTTAACAACGCATACTATGACCATATCAAAACACAAACCGACAGCTATGTTGAAATGTTGTCCATTGAACCTTTGCTGAATCAAATTGCAGAGGAAAAAGGTGTTTCTGTTGTTGGTTCATACGACCCTTATGCTTGTGGGTTGACTCAGCTGGATTTTTATGATGGATTGCATTGTTCCTCTGAGTCGGTGGCTCGTTTTTGGCCAAAAGATTTATTTCAATAATTTTAGTAAACAAAAAGGATATGAATTATGCCGCATTTTATTATAATTGGAGCAGGTGCTGCCGGTATGACGGCAGCAGGTGAGGCTGTGCGTTTGGGGTGCGAAGTGACTTTGATTGAGCATACCAATTTGCCCGGCAAAAAAATTCTCGTAACAGGAAAAGGTCGATGCAATGTAACAAATGATTGTGATGAACAAGAGTTTTTGCGTCATGTTCGCACCAATCCCCGTTTTTTGTTTTCTGCAATTGCAGCCTTTCCACCCAAAAAAACAATGCAGTGGATGGAATCTTTGGGAGTTCCATTGAAAACCGAACGGGGAAGAAGGGTGTTCCCTGTTAGCGATAAAGCAGAAGATATTCGCTATGCGCTGTGTCATTGGTCAAATGGTGCAAGACTTGTTTATTCACAAGCAGAGGAGTTAATTGTGGAAAACGGACAGGTTGTTGGTGTCAAAACCGCAGACGGTCAACGCATTTATGGCGATGGGGTATTGATTGCCACAGGTGGGGTTTCTTATCCTGCAACAGGCAGCACAGGAGATGGGTATCGCTTGGCAGAACAGGCAGGGCATACCATTGTAGAACCAGTGGCAAGCCTTGTCAGCCTTGTGGCATCAGGCAAGGAGTGCCAGAAAATGATGGGTCTTGCCTTGAAAAATATTTCTTTGCGTTTGGAAGAAAACGGGAAAAAGGTGTTTGAAGAACAAGGGGAGATGTTGTTCACTCATTTTGGCATTTCAGGGCCGTTGGTTTTGTCTGCAAGTGCATGGATTCGGGATTTGAAAAAATATCGCTATCAAGCAGTGATTGACCTGAAACCTGCTTTGACAGAAGAACAGCTTTATGCACGCATTGGACGGGATTTTGAACTGCTTGCAGGCAAAAATACTGCAAACTGTCTGCAAAAACTGGTTCCTTCAACCATGCAGCCGGTATTGCTGGAGCGTTGGGGCGTGGATACAGAAATGCGTGTGAACCAGATTGACCGCACAAAACGGTTGGAACTGGTGAAATTGCTGAAGAACTTTGTGGTTCCCATTCGGGCAAGAGGAGATTTGGAACATGCTGTGATTACTGCTGGGGGAATTTCTGTAAAAGAGGTTACACCACGCACAATGGAATCCAAAAAAGTGCAAAACCTGTTTTTTGCGGGGGAAGTATTGGATGTGGACGCATATACCGGCGGCTATAATTTGCAGATTGCCTACGCAACTGCAATGGCAGCTGCAAAAGGATTTGCAGAAAATTTCGGTTTAGGCGATTGGTGATTTTTGTAAAAATGAAATACAGAAAAGAGGAAATGAAACATGATTTCAGTTGCGATTGATGGGCCTTCCGGTGCAGGTAAATCCAGCATGGCAAAAACATTGGCAGCAGAGTTGGGGTTTATTTATGTTGATACAGGAGCAATGTATCGCTCAATTGGGCTGTATGGAATGCGCAAAGGAATTGACCTTCACAATGAAGAAACTGTCAAAGAGCTGCTAAAAGAGATTTCGATTCGGCTGGCATTTGAAGATGGAAGTCAACATATCTATTTGAATAATGAGGATGTTTCACAAGAAATTCGCAAAGAAGAAGCAGGAATGGCTGCCAGTGCAGTGGCGTCGCAGACAGCAGTGCGTCAATTTTTGCTGGATTTGCAGCGAAATCTTGCACAAAATCACAATGTTTTGATGGATGGCAGAGATATTGGCACTGTGATTCTGCCAAATGCAACTGTTAAAATTTATCTGACTGCCAGTGTGCAGGCACGAACAGAGCGCAGATGCAAACAATTGCAGGAAAAAGGTCAGTCGGCAGATTTTGAAACTGTCAAAAAAGATATTGAACAGCGGGATTGGCAAGATATTAACCGCAAAACTGCTCCATTGAAAAAAGCGGAGGATGCTTTTGAAGTGGACACTTCCGATATGACTTTAGAGCAGAGTTTTGAAACAATGCTGCAATTGATTCGTAAACAAGCAGGTCTAAAGGGAGAGAGTATTTGATGGAATATCGTATTGTTTCAACCATTTTGTGGATTGTGTGGCATTTGGTCTTTCGTATTGAGACTATTGGGAGAGAAAAAATGAAGGGACTCAAACAATATATTTTGTGTCCAAACCATATTTCGGCAGCTGACCCATTGTTTATTGTGCTTGCCCGTGTGTGGGAACCGCAAATGCTGACACTGGGCAAAGAAGAATTGTTCACAATCCATCCTTTTGTTTCGTGGTTTTTCAAAAAGATGGGTGTGATTCCTGTTCACAGAGGAAAAGGCGATACAGAAGCAATTGACCATTGTATTAAAGATGTCAAAAACGGAAAAGGGCTTTTGATTTTCCCAGAGGGAACACGCAGCAAAGATGGAAAGCTGAAAAAACCCAAAAGCGGTGCTTTTGTGGTGGCAGCAGCAGCAGAGGCAGTATTGGTGCCATGCAGAATTATTTATCATGCAGGCAAACCAAAACTGTTCAGCAAAGTGACAATTGTCTACGGAGAACCACTGTCTTGCAGTGAGTTGGGCTTGCTGCCAGAAGAAAAAAATGCGGCTGTGTTGCGGAATGCAAAAAATTGGCTGATGGAGCAATGGGAAACTTTGTATTTGAACAATACAACCGAAGAACAAAGAAACCAAATTGAACAGCTTCAAATAAAGGAGAACAATAATGGAAATAATTAAGGCCAAAACAGCCGGTTTCTGTTTTGGAGTAGACCGTGCTGTCAAGCTGACCTATGATTTGTTGAATCAAGGGCATAAGGTGGCTACACTAGGGCCGCTGATTCACAATCCCCAGTGTGTGTCTGATTTGGAATCAAGAGGAGCTGTCACAGCACAAATGCCCACCGATATTCCGGAAGGCTATGAGGGAATCATTCGCAGCCATGGAGTTTCGGAAGCGGTGGAACAAGAACTCAAACAGCGATGCACGCAGGTGCATGATGCAACCTGCCCCTTTGTTGCAAAGATTCATCGCATTGCAAAACAAGCCCAAACAGAGGGCTGTATGCTGCTGGTAGCTGGCAATCAAGAGCATCCGGAAGTGCAGGGAATTGTGGGACACACCACTGGAGAAGTATTCGTTTTTGAAAATTTGGAGCAGCTGAAAGCCTTTTCAACCGAAAAAAATTGTCAAAAAGCTGTTTTTGTAGTTGCACAAACCACTTTTCAGGTAACAAAATGGTTAGAATGTGCAGAGTTTATCAAAAAGGTATATACAAACGCAAAAATTTTTGATACAATATGTAATGCAACATTGGCGAGGCAAGAAGAGGCGGAGGAGTTGAGCCGTCAATGCGACCTGATGGTCGTAATTGGGGGACATCATTCTTCCAACACGCAAAAGCTGGTGAGCGTTGCCAGACAATTCACAAAGGCTGTGGCGGTGGAAACCGCAGCGGAGCTTAATCCGCAGCAGCTTAAAGGGGTTCGTCGGGTTGGCGTTACCGCAGGCGCTTCTACGCCATCGTCTGTAATTGAGGAGGTACTTAACAGGATGAGCGATGTAATTCGTGAAGACGAGCTGAGCTTTGAGGAAATGATTAACAGCGATTCCATGAAGCCGGTTCGCGCTGGGGATATTGTGAAAGGAGTCGTGACCAGCATTCTGCCCAACGAGATCCAGGTCGACATTGACGGCAAACAGACCGGCATTGTAAAGTTCGACGATTTCACCGACGATGCAAGTGTGCAGCTGAACGAGGCTGTGAAGGTCGGCGAGGAGCTGGAGCTGTATGTGCTGAATGTACGCGACCAGGAGGGCATCGCCAACCTGAGCCGCAAAAAGCTGGAAGAAAACAAGGGTCGTCAGGAAGTTCGTGAAGCTGCTGAAAACGGCACTGTTTTGGAAGGCTATGTCAGCGAAGTAAATAAGGGCGGTTTGGTAGTAAAGGTGAAGGGTGTTCGTGTCTTTGTTCCCGCTTCCCAGACTACTCTGCGCCGCAACGAGGATTATGCTGCACTGGACAAGCAGAAGGTTCAGTTGGTAATCAAAGAGTATAACCCTCCCCGCCGCATTGTTGGCTCTATCCGCGAGGTTCTGGCAGCTGAGGCTGATGCAAAGCGTGCAGCTTTCTGGGAGACCGTGGAAGAGGGCAAAACCTATACCGGCGTTGTAAAGAGCTTGACCAGCTACGGTGCATTTGTTGACATCGGTGGCGTTGACGGTTTGGTTCATATCAGCGAACTGAGCTGGAACCGCATCAAGCACCCCAGCGAGGTATTGAGCGTTGGTGATTCCATTGAGGTATATGTAAAATCTTTGGATGATGAAACTAAGAAAGTTTCTTTGGGCTACAAAAAGGACGAGGACAATCCTTGGGAGAAATTGAAGAATGAGTATCCCATTGGCAGCACCTTTACAGCTCCTGTTGTAAGCCTGACCAAGTTTGGTGCATTTGTTCGCATTCTGCCTGGTGTTGATGGTTTGGTTCACATCAGCGAGATTTCCAACGACCGTGTTGAGAAAGTTCAGGATGTTTTGAAGGTTGGCGACGAAGTTCAGGTTAAATTGCTGGATGTTGATTTCGACAAAAAGCGTATCAGCCTGTCTATGAAAGCTTTGCAGGAAGATGCAGCTGAGGCAACCGAAGAATAAGCAATAATAAAAGCTCTGTGCAGTTTGCACAGAGCTTTTTTGCGTTCTGAAAAGAAAAAAAGGTTGTAAATAATATGAAAAAAGGGTATGATATAAACATACAAATAAAAGCAACTGTGCAAAAAGTTTATATTTTCGTCTTTTTTTGTAAATAGATTATAGAATAAAACGAAACATTTTAATTTATTTTTTCTAGGGAGTATCTGAAAACTAAGAAATTGAAAAATTTTTCTCAATGAGCCAGTAGATGCAAGACAAAAACACGGGAATCCTTGCCGAATTTTGAGTGTTTTTAACGAAGTAAATGCTGTTCATTATGAAAAAGATAAAAGTTTCCACTTTTTGGATACCTTCTAATATTCAGTCAGTTATTTTGTGTATGAAATAATTTGACAAAAGGAGCGATTGAACATTTGAAAATGAACAATAAAGCTGTGATAGCAGGACTTTTTTCGGCGGGAATCTTGGGGATTAGCTTTGTCAGTTGCATTGGGCCGTTGATTCCTCAAGCAAAGCCTACTTATATAG
>JAHHUF010000054.1 GCA_020024115.1 Anaerofilum sp. | reverse complement strand
AGCGATTTATCTTTGAATATTGTATCAATTCTTATCACAGTGGTGTCTGTGTTGTTGATTCTCTTTCCCTTTGTACTTACAATCGGCAATGCAATGAAAGATAATGTGAAAATTTATGATATTCCACCCAAACTGCTGCCAGACCCTGCACATTCTCTCAGTTTAACTGTTGACTACACTGATTTCAAAGGCAATAAAAGCGAGTTGGAAACAACTTTGCAAAACGACATGGTAACAGCAATGTTTGGAATTTATACCAAACTAGACCATGAATCTATTTTTGAGATTAAATTCTATGGTGTTCAAGATGGCAAAACAATTTTTTATTCCCGTGCCCATCAAATCCAGCTTCAGATGGAAAAAGACTATGGCATTTACGAGGGAACAGTATTAAAACCACAAACCTTGCTGCATAAAGACCGTGCTCAGCGGGTGGCTAATATCATTGGATATGAGTTTGATACACAAGGTCTGCCCAAGCACAACGCACCAGAAGTGTTGCAGGAAGAAACAATGGAAAAGCTGGACACTGTATTCGCCAAAAAATTCCCTCTGAAAGGTGAGTTGATGGCTTGCAAGACAGTGAAAAACAATATGCTTTTGCTGGAAAACTTTGTACATTATATGAAACTGCCAAACTATATGTACAGTAACAACCCTACCATTCAGCGTTATGGGTTTATGTCCTTTGTGGGCAATACGGTTTTGGTGATTGGCTTTGCAATGGTTGCACAGGTGTTGCTGGGTTCTATTTGTGGATTTGTCATCAGCCGCTTGATGACACCTCGTGCTGCACGGTTTGCGTTGTTGTTCTTCTTGGGGGCAATGATGATACCATTTGTCAGCATCATGCTGCCTCAGTTGATTATGTATCGTGAAATGGGTGCATATAACAACTATGCTGCATTACTTTTGCCTTTCCTATATCCATACGGATTTTATGTATACCTGTTCAAAGGATTTTTCGACCGTATCCCGGGGTCGTATTTTGAGGCAGCCCGACTGGATGGTGCATCAAATTTGTATTTGTACAGCCGTATTTGTATGCCGTTGTCCAAACCCATTATCGCATTGATTGCGTTGCAGACCTTCTTGGGCAACTGGAATGATTTCTTCTGGGCTTGGATGGTAACTGAGCGTCAAGATTTGTGGACATTGAATGTGGCATTGTACAATATTTCCAACAATGTAAGCACAAAACAAAACGCACTGATGGGCATTTCGATGGTGACAATCCTGCCTGTTATTGCAATTGCAATGATTTTCTCCAAACAGCTAAAAGAAAGCATTATGTCCTCCGGTGTAAAAGGATAAGTAGTCCTTTGAATCTCCCAAATACAGAAAAGCCCCCTCAGTCAGATTTGAGCCGTCTGGCTGAGGGGGCTTTTGAAGTTGAAAATCAACAAAAACCGTGCAGCAATTTTTGAACTTGTTGCACGGTTTTTGTCATATCAAAGATAACTAAATTTGCTCCAAACGCTCCAAAAGTTCTTGATAAACAGCTTCAAAGTGTTTGGGGTCATCATTATAGTCTGAGTTGGAACGGAATACCTGCTCTACCAATTGGTCATGGGCTGCGGGGTCTTTTGTGCGTAATACTTGCAGCATAGCCACATCTTCAGCACCACGGCGGGCAGCCTCCATACGCATACCGGGCCATGGGCCATCTGCTCCGGGATAGACTAGGAAGGAATCACCACAAGGGAAATTGGTTCCGATGCCGGTGTTGTTTGGACAACTGCTCGCTTTGAAAGGATTCATACCACCGGGGAACTGATTGAATCCCCAATGCAAAAAGCCTGACAAACGGTTTTTTGCACATCCCCAAAAAAGCAGTCGCCCTTTTAGCACTGCAAAATCCAAAAAGCGGTTAAGCCAATGCCCTTCCGGGCCACAGCAAACATACGCCCAAACATCTTCGCCCAAAGCAATCAAGCGGTCAAATTCCTCTTTGTGTTCTTCATATCCAGGTGTTCCGGGAACCCAAATATCCACGCCACCACGAAATTCGGCAGAGGATACTGCTTCAATTACTTTGACACAGGGCAGATACTTCCGCAAAATAGATGCAGCCAAATAATACTGCTTTTTACGTGGCTCCAGTGCTTCAGGTGGGCAGTGAATGTCAGGCTCATCGTGAATGTGGAATACTATATTTTTATCCCAGCCATATTGTTTGAGAAAGTCTGCCAAAGCCTTTATATAGGTTACAGTGATGGCATAGCCTTCTGGGGTATCGATGGAAACATCGGGAGCCATTGCACAGGTGAAACGGTCAGTGTACATATTGGGCATTCCATTCGGCAAAGTGCCACGGCTGAGCAGAGGGCCGATTTCGATGGTGGACATCCCTGCATCAAAAAAGCAGCGAATCAAAGGCTCTAAATAGGAAAAATCAAATTCATAAGGGTTGGTATTGGTCACACAGCGGTTGTCCAACTCCAAATAGAACATTGTTTGGTGCAGCCGACGCATAGAATGGGCATACTTGCTGACCATTTGATAAAATTCGGGGGTATTCTGCTTCAAATTGTGGAAACGGGCAATGGCATCCAAACTAAACCAGTTGGTAACAGGGAATGTATTTTCGGGAATCATTACATCATATACATGGGCTTTGATGTTACAAATATAGTCGCCAACCTGTAACCGTACAGTATGAATCCCTGCTGGGATTTCCTTGTTTGGAACCAGACAGAGATAGAGGGCAGCCAAACCCGACTCAGGGGTCAAAGTGTCTGTAATTGGCTCCAAACAGTCAAAAACAGTAAAAGGAGCAAGTTGAGTTGCATAAGAAGGTTTGGTTTGCAGGTGGTTTTCCAGCACCATTGCACCCCCTTGGTCTACGCCGTTGCCGGTGTTATATTCAACAGGAATGGCTCGCATTCGAAACCATTCAGCAGTAAATACATCACTTTGCAAAGAAAGCGGCAAGGCTGCTGTATTTGATTGCAGCAAAAGCTGAATACCGGGGTGTCCGTTTTTGGGCAGTGATAATTCCAAATGGTTGGGCAGAGGGGTTAATGGGGTATTGGGATAAAAAAATTCCTCTTTGGAACTGATTGCACCCAAAAAACTAGTGTGATTCATAGAGAATCCTCCTCAATATAATATTGCAGAATGACCACACTTTTCCTATACAACACTCTTTTGTTAAGTTGGTATGAGGAAAAATGTAGTCATTCAAAATAAACTTTCTTAGAGGCTATCCCAAAAGTCGAAATTTTTGTATTTTTCTACAATAAACAAAATCTGCTGTGTCAAGAATACACAGAATCCAGCAAGGATTTTTGTGTTTTTGCCTTGCATCTACTTGTTTCCTGCGAAAAATTTGTCCATTTCTAGGTTTTCAGACACACTCTAATTGTTTTTGCGATATTTTTTGTATGCAGAAAGAACAAATCCACTTGTTGCCAACATCATAACAGTTGCCCAAGCCATCCAGTTAGAGAAATCACCTGTAACAGGAGCGTTGGAAGGAGCATTGGGCTGGGGCTGTTGTGGAGTGGGGGAAACAGGAGTAGGAGCTGCGGTAGGGGCAGGTTTGGAATCATTTGGTTTTGCAGATTGCTTTGTCCAGTTTGCTTGAATGGTTACATTCTCAGCAGGCATTTTGAAGGTGGTTTCGGTGCTGTTGGCATTGTCCAAAGTTACTTTTCCTTCGGTTACAGTCCATCCACTAAAATCATAGCCTTCACGAGTATTTGCTTTTAAAGTAACAGTATTATCTACAATATATTTGCCTTGACCAAATTCTTTTGAATGGCTGTCCACTACTTTTACAGTGTACTCAATGGCAGCCCATTTTGCCTCAATTACAACCTTTTTGGTTGGCATGGTAAAATGAGCGACAGGGTTTGCTGCATTATCTAAAGTGACATTGCCTTCTTTTACCACCCAGCCATCAAAGCGATAGCCTGCTCGCTCACCAGCTTTCAAGGTGACGGAATCAAATGGATGATATTCACCTGCACCAGAGGTTTGGTCACTGTTGTTAGGAATTGAAACATTAAATTTTGTGTTTTGTTGTTCTTGTCCTGCTTTTTCCTGCAAGAAAGTAATCTTTGCCAATTGAATATCTGTGTTCAAAACTTCTTTTGAACTACCGTCTTTCAAATTGTATTGTACACCTTTGTACTCCGGAAATACAACCTTTATATAGTTCGTTCCGGCAGGCAAACCATACGCATCAAAGGTGACACGAGAATAAGCAGGGTGACCATCAACATAGTTTTCTACGGTTTTTGTGTTTTCAAAAAGAGTCCAATCCGTTGCATTAGGAGAAGTGTAGATTTTGAAGTCAATGTTTGCATTATCTTTCAAATGCTTGCGGATACTGATACCATCATACCAACCATCCTTGTTCCAAGAGTTGCCATCAGCTACGGTTTGGTAGTAGGTGGTTAAATGCACATCTTTTGCTTGCAGGATACGATAAACCAAAGATTGCTCACCAGTTGCATTTTCGGTTACAGAAACACGGTCGGTTTCCACACGGGGCTGACCACCATAGAAAAAGTTGTCTTTATCCTGCCAAACAGGGGTATTGGCATCTTCAGAATGGTGAATTTCCTGCAAACCTTTTGTTGCAGAAATAGGAGCAGTGAAATAAGAATCGTTGACAGTGCCATTATGCAGGCTTGTCATATCATCAAAGCGAGCCACTGGCTGGTCTTTTTTCTGATATACACGCACCCAGTCAATCAAGTAGTTGCTGTCTTGTTTGGTATCCTGTTTTGTGTAGTCAACATGTCCAACCCAGCCATCGCCAACCTGTGTTTCTAAAATCATAAACATAGGACGGGTGTGCATTGCATCAAGAGTATCCTTTTCTTTGGAAGTACGGTGTACCTCTTTGCCGTCAATATAGAATATGATGGATTCGGGGTCCCATTCGGCTTCAAATACATGAAAATCTTGACACCATGCCTCATAGTTTCTGGTGGAAATGCCATGGGAGCCTTTTGTGGTGCCCAAAATACCATAGTGATTGGTAGTCCATGCGTCCCAAGAATTTTGACCCAGATATTCCAAAATGTCAATTTCATCGTGACCGGTTTCGTCCTGACAAAGCATCCAGATTGCAGGCCAAATGCCTTTGGAATCATTGACCTTTGCACGGACGGCTACACGACCAAATTGGAAAGAAAATTTGTTTTTGGATTCCACACGCCCTGAAGACCAAGTGACATGTTCAGCAAGCTCTTGTTCTTTATAGCGGTCCCAGCCGACAGCATCAATCAAATCTTTTGTAGTGCCATAGTTTTTGCTGTTTAAAACAAGGCAGCCATCTTTTACGCTGACAGCCTGTTTGTTGTAAATAGCACCATGGTTTGCCATGCCATCAATAATCTGCCATTTGTTTTGGTCCAAAGCGGTTCCTTCAAATTCATCGCTCCATACAAGTGTATCATATTTAGAGACAGGAGCAACATATTCCGGCTTGGATTCATCAAAATTAGTTCCAGTAGCCCAAATTTCAATTTCAGAATATTTTGCAGGTTGGTCATCTGCTTTGTTTACCGTAAAGCGTACATACTGTGCTTGCTGCCCTTTTTTGAGGTCAACGGTAATCATCTCGGAACCTTGTGTCCAATCTTTTTGGCTCCAGACAACAGTGCCGTCAGCAGTGGGATTGTTGGAAATAGAAATGCTGACAGATTTGTATTGTCCTTCTTCCAATTTGAATTTAATTTGCTTGATATTATAACGATTTTTGTATTCAAATTGTAGCCAACGCTCACCAATGCTGTTGTGTACTGCATAGTTGGTATCCACTTTGCCGTCTGTAATAGCTTGGATATTGGTAGGAGTCAAACCGCGAACATAAGGCAGTTTATTCAAAGCAATATTCTGTGCATCAGATTCAGGGGGAGGAGTGGGGATTTCGGATTCGGGAACAGGAGCAATGACCTTGATTTCATTAAACAAAATGCCGTTGCTCATACCTTCCCAACCGCCAAAGGGAACATTGCGGATGAAATGACCTCTTTGCCAAATACGAATATACTGTGCTTTGACAGGTGTCTGTGGGATAATCACTTGAGGCTGTCCTTTTGCGTCTGGAGATTCCGTCACATCTTGACCAGTTTGTCCACCGAAAATAATGGTGGAAGTTTTGAAGTCAGGGTCTGTGGACAGTTCCACTTTTACATTTTTAAAAATAGAAACAGCATGGTCGTAGGTGTTGCGATACAGTTCAACTTGTTTTACATCTTGCACTTTGCCAAAGTCATACTGCAAGTAAACATCTTGCCAGTCTTTCCAGCCATTTTCAGGTTCTCCGTCTTTTTCCAGACCGGCAAGCAGTTTCGTGTTGGAATGATTGGAGCCATCTGACTGACTGTTGCCAATATCATCGTCAGTAGCAAAAGATGGGTTTTCAACATAAATACCGGAAGCGGTGGAATCTCCACCCCCGGAAACAGGTGTTTTGCTGTTGGTGCTGGGTTGTTTTCCAACCAAAATATTGGCATCTACCAACGCGGTATCATTTTGCTTTTTTTCAGTTTGTTCCTCAAGAGCGAGAGAGGGTGAAGCAGGGTCAACTGCAACAATTGGAGCATCATCAGAAGTTTCTGAGTCGGTTTGCGCATAAACAGAAAGCGGGTGAGCTGTTCCTGATAGCATGGCAACAGCAAGCAAGAGAGATACAACTTTGTGTGTGATTTTTTGCATGGGGTAAAACCTTCCTTTCATATCTATTTTTGGTGTTTATAGTAAAAACACTCTATACCAAAAGTCAAAGCAAAGTGCTGAAAATCTGGTTGTCTTGTGCAGAGCAATCTTGGCTGTGAGCAAATTGGATAATTCCCTCATAATGCTCACCATAAATAGGTTCTTCCATTGTGCTGGAACCATAGCAGGGGATGGAGTAATCCAACTGCCCAGCATTGATAATGGTGTTGTGGTGCACCTGAACATTTTTGCAAGAGGAGAAGAATCCAGCCAAGCGGGGACAGTCTATGATGGTGTTGTCACAAACCTCAATGTCTTGAAAAACAGGATATTCTGTGCGTCCACCGGGAAGATAAACCCCCATATAAATAACACCCATCTGCCAAGCATTCAGGTCACAATGGCGAATGACATTGTTCCGAATCAGCAGGTCGGTGACACCTTGCCCTTCACTCCAACGGCTTTCGCAGCCGGTTTCAATCTGGATGGCTGCACCTTGAATGTTTTCAAACAAGTTGTTTTCCACCAAGCCATGACTGCCTTGCAGCAATGCACCTCTGGCACGGTTGTTTGTGAAGCGGCAGTTGCGAATGATGTAATAATCTGTATAGAAAGAACGATTAAAGATAACGGTTTCGTCATCTAATTTTTCAGGCAAAGGGTCTGCCAGTTTCATAATACAGGTGCGGTCTTGTGGCTGGTAGGTAATCTCCTCAATCTGCGAGGTGTATCCAACAGGGGAAAGGTCAGGGGTTCGCAGTTCGATTTTGCTGCCTTTTTCAAACTGCAATGCACTTTCTGCCACACGCAATGCCAGCAGGGTGTGGTCGTCCAAACGGCGTACACCCATACTTGAATTGTCATGCAGGTTGATGCAGTCATCGCCGGCACCTGAGAAATCGCAATCTTCAATGATGAAATATCCCTGAGAATTGCCAACATGTAAACAGTCCACCGAAATAGATACACTGCGGGCGGTTCCGGGGCGAGCTTGAATTTTGCAATGGTCAAAATGCAGATGATGCACACCACCACTACTGAGGAATCCGTGTCCGGGACAGCCATAAATGGTGATACGCTCTAAAGTGATATGACTGCTGCGGCAGGTACGCACGGCTACACCGTCGTATTCAAAATGACGGAAGTTATAGCACTGTCCAGCTTTGAAGTGTTTGATTGCCCACTCAGGACGGCGCAGGTAAAGGCGCAGAATATTATCTGCTTGTTTTTCCATTTTAGGCAGCAGAATATTGCTCAATTCCCGCACCAAATGCTGCATTTCTTCGTCGGATTTTTCATCCCCTGTGCGGTGAATGTGGTCATCTATATAGGGGCGGAACTCAATTCCTCCAGAGCAGCCGGGAGTGTATCTGCGAGGGTCAAAGGGACCAATAATACGGATTTCCAAATTTTCGGGAACACTTTGCAAACCGGGGAACAGAACATCCATCCATCCGCCATCATTGGCAACTGTTTGAACAACACCCACACTGGCAAGGGGCACATCTTCCCAAGCCCAGTCTAAAATCAAATTGCGAAGATGGATTCGATGGGAGTCTAAAATGTCAAAATATGCAACAGGAGTGTGAAAAATCAGCTCACTGTCTTGTCCATCAATGGTAAGGTCATCTATATTATGGACAGGGATATGAATGTCACTGGGAGCAGAGTAAAAATGATAAATGCCTTGCGGAACAGTCAACACAGTACCGGGATAATCCTGACAAAATTTTAATGCTGCACCAAAAGCCTCTGTATTGCAAAAATCTTTTTCTGTTTTTGCACCAAACTCAGCAACAGAAATTGTTTTTCCGCTGCGAATTGGCAGGTTAATGTGAATTTGTGGGCTAAAATGTTCCATAAAAACAGTCCTTTCCAATAGAGGATATTATTTTTTGGGGTGTGATGGAGGAATGATATAGAATTACTTTGTTTTATTATATCAAAGGCGAAAGCTGGCTGAGGATACACAAAAGCGACTTCTATATGCACTATTTTTAACCTGTTTTATGGAAAGATATATGTTTATGTAATTTTTTGATAAAAAGTTTTCAAAAGGGTTTTGAAATAGATTTTTATGTTTGAAAAAAGAAAAGTCACCTTTCCAATCTCAGAAAAGTGACTTTTGAAATCAATGGAAATTATTTTTGTTTGCCTTCCACAATACCATCACTGTGGAGAACACTGGAAATTGTACCAAGGAAAATTCTGGCATCCAGATAAAAACTCAAATGCTGCACATAAAAACCGTCCAGTTTTGCTTTAAATGGAATGGGCAGTTCATCTCTGCCATGAATTTGTGCATATCCTGTCAAACCGGGCAGACATCCATTTGCACCATATTTATCACGCTCTGCAATCAAATCATCCTGATTCCAAAGAGCAGGGCGAGGGCCTACAATGCTCATATCTCCCTTGAGAATATTAAATAGCTGAGGCAGCTCGTCCAAACTGCTTTTTCTCAAAAAATGCCCAATAGGGGTGATTCTGCTTTCGGGGTTTTCCAACAAATGCGTGGGAACATCCTGCGGAGTGTTGGCGTACATACTGCGGAATTTATAAATTTCAAACAGCTTTTTGTCTTTTCCGACACGCTTTTGACGGAATAGGATAGGGCCTTTTGTCTGCTTGATTAAAACAGCTAAAACAAGCATCAAAGGGGAAAGGACAATAATTCCCCCCAAAGACAAAACAATATCAATCATTCGTTTCCATTTCTTTTGATACATAAAATGATACTCCTTTATGGCTTACTTGTGCGGCTTGTGGTCAAAAGTAGGGACAAGGTCAAGCAATGCCTGTACTAAATTTTCACTGTTGTCGGAATAGGCGATTTTTTTCAGTGAAGCAAGATGGTCAAAGAAAGTGTCTTTGTTCAGGTCAATCGGAGCACCAACAAAAATTTTCTGGTTGTCTGTTTTCATCAAGCCTTCTTCGTCCATCAATAATTCTTCATAGAGTTTTTCGCCAGGACGCAAACCGGTAAAACGAATGTCAATATCTTTGTAGGGGATAAAGCCGGAAAGTTTGATTAAGTTTTCTGCCAAATCCAAAATTTTGACAGGTTTGCCCATATCCAAAACGAAAATTTCTCCACCTTTTCCCATTGCCCCAGCCTCCAAAACAAGGCGGACAGCTTCAGGAATGGTCATAAAAAAGCGAACAATATCAGGGTGAGTAACAGTGACAGGGCCGCCGTTTTCAATTTGCTCTTTAAACAAAGGAATAACCGAACCATTTGAGCCAAGCACATTGCCAAAACGCACAGCAACAAAGGTGGTGTTGCTTTTTTGTGCCAAAGACTGCACAATCATTTCACACAATCGTTTGGTTGCGCCCATCACATTAGTTGGATTTACTGCCTTATCGGTGGAAATCAATACAAAACGCTGTGCACCGTATTTTTCAGCAGCACAGGCAACATTATAAGTGCCAAAAACATTGTTTTTGACTGCTTCCTCCGGGCTGTCCTCCATCAAAGGCACATGTTTGTGTGCAGCTGCATGGAAGACAACATCAGGATGATAACGCTCAAACAGAATGTTCACTTTATGAGAATCACGCACCGATGCAATTTGCACTTCCAGTTTGAGAGATTTTCCATACTTTCGCTTTAATTCCTGTTGGATAGCATAGGCATTGTTCTCATAAATATCAACAATAATCAATGCTTTTGGGGAACATTCTGCAATCTGGCGGCATAACTCACTGCCGATTGAACCACCACCGCCTGTTACCATAATTGTTTTGTCGGCAATCAGGTCTGTGGTGAAGCTGGAAAGCATAATTTCGGGTCTGCCCAGCAAATCCTCCACCTGTACATCACGGATGCGGCTGCCAATATCCCGCCCATCAGCGATGATTTTTACAATGTCAGGAATAATTTTCATGTTGCATTTGGTACGGGAACAAATCTGCAAAATTCGCTTTTTGTTTTCTTCGTTCAAAGTGGGAATGGCAAGCAGGATGCTTTCAATTTCACATTGCTCAACCAGTTCGGGAATATCTTCGGTTGTGCCCATAATTTTGATACCCGAAATATTTCTGCCGACTTTGCTGAAATCATCGTCAACACAGCAAATGATATTCATGTCAGAATCATGTGCCTTCAAGGTTTCATTCACCAGCATTGAGGCAGCATCACCGGCACCAATTACCATGGTACGGCGTGCTTTTTTTCCGTTTTTTCGCAATGTAACATTG
>JAHHUF010000053.1 GCA_020024115.1 Anaerofilum sp. | reverse complement strand
TTTCTGTCCTGATGTTCCTATTATATCACATTACTCGTGTATACACTATTTAGAACATAACCAGCAAATAATCCCAAAGCAAGAAAAAATAATAGATAATAAAACTGTTGTTTATAAATCAACGAGTGAAATCAGTGTTATTATTAAATCAGATTAAAAGAAGATTACAACATTTATAAAGTGTGTCTTTTAACAGATTGAAAATTCTTCTAATATAAAAATTGACAGCATTTAAAACAAATGCTGCCAATTGAATTTTATAAAGTCCCAATCCTCACTATTTGTGAGATGAAGATAGGGTGAAATATTTTTTTATGCCTTTTCTGCCATAATGGAGCAGATAGCCTGTGCATAAGCAACAGGGTCTTCCACAGGCAAGCCCTCAATCAGCAAAGCCTGATTGTACAGCACATTGGCATAATCGCCCAGCTTTTCGGTTTTGCCGTCTTTTTCCAAAGTTTGCAAAACTTCAAAAATAGGATGGGTGCCGTTCACTTCCAGAATCTTTTTGCTTTGAACTTTTTCTGCATTGGGCATACTGTTCAAAACCTTTTCCATTTCAATGCTCAAAGCACCTTCGCTGGTAATGCAGACAGGATGATTCTTCAAACGGGTGGAGAGGCGAACTTCGGAAACCTTGTCACCCAAAGCGGATTTCATGGCAGCAAACAAATCCTTATTTTGTTCGTTTTGTGCCTTTGCTTCCTCTTTTTCCTGCTCGGTTTCCAGCCCCAAATCCTCACCCGAAGAAATGTTGCGGAACTCTTTGCCATCGTACTCACGCAGAACCTGCAAAGCAAACTCGTCGATGTCGTCAGTCAGATACAGAATATCATAGCCCTTATCCAAAACACGCTCGGTTGCAGGCAGTTTCGACAACTGCTCCACACTGCTGCCTGCGGCATAGTAGATATACTTTTGCTCGGTGGTTTCGGTTTTTGGCATGGATTCTGCATATTCAGCAAGAGTAACCAGCTTGTTTTGCTTTGCAGAATGGAACAAAAGCAAATCTTTCAGATTGTCTTTGTTGATGCCGTAGCCTTCGTAGCAGCCAGCCTTTAACTGAAGACCAAAGTTTTTGAAAAATTCATCGTATTTTTCACGGTCATTGCGCAGCATACTGAGCAGTTCATTTTTGATTTTGCGTTCCAAAGTGGTGCGAATCAGCTTGAGTTGGTTGTCATGCTGGAGCATTTCACGGCTAATGTTCAGGCTGAGGTCTTGGCTGTCAACTAAGCCTTTGACAAAGCTGAAATAGTCGGGCAGCAGGTCTGCACATTTGTCCATAATCAAAACGCCGCTAGCATACAGCTGTAAGCCTTTTTCATAATCACGGGTGTAATAGTTGAAGGGTGCTCTGCCGGGGACGAACAGCAATGCGTTATAGGTTGCAGAACCTTCTGTCTTGCTGGAAATGATGCGGGCAGGGTCGGAAAAGTCCATAAACTTCTCTTTATAGAAGTTGTTGTATTCTTCGTCGGATACATCCTTTTTGTCACGCTTCCACAAGGGAATCATGCTGTTGAGGGTTTCCAGCTCGGTGTAGGTTTCGTATTCGTCCTCACTGCCCTCTTTTTTGCGGGAATGTTCCTGATACATGGTGATGGGGTAGCGGATATAGTCAGAATATTTCTTGACGATGGATACCAGACGGTATTGGTCAAGAAATTCGTCATAGTTTTCTTCGTCAGCGTTTTCTTTCACCACCAAAATAATGTCAGTGCCGAAAGAATCTTTCTGGCATGGGGTGATGGTGTAGCCCTCTGCACCACTGCTTTCCCATTTGTAAGCCTGCTCACTGCCATAAGGGCGAGTGATGACTGTAACATGAGATGCAACCATGAATGCAGAATAGAACCCAACACCAAACTGACCGATAATGTCAATATCGTCGCCAGTGTTTTCCTTTTTGAAATCCAGACTGCCGCTTTTTGCAATGGTGCCCAGATTGTTTTCCAGTTCTTGCTCGGTCATGCCGATGCCATTGTCTGAAATGGTGATGGTACGCAAATCTTTGTCAATGCTGAGGTGGATTTTGTAGTCCTCTTTTTTCAAAGAAATGCTGGTGTCGGTCAGAGATTTGAAATACAGCTTGTCCAAAGCGTCGCTTGCGTTGCTGATAAGCTCACGCAGGAAAATCTCTTTGTGTGTGTAGATGGAATGAATCATTAAATCCAAGAGCTTTTTGCTCTCAGCTTTGAATTGTTGAACAGCCATGAAGCGGATGCCTCCTGAATGATGATATTTAGCACTCGTTTGTTTTGAGTGCTAATTTATTTTACACCCATTTTGCCAAGAGTGCAAGAGGTTTTTTGAAAGTTAAGAGAATAGACACAAATTCACAAAAATTCCATAAAAAAATCCAATACGCACCAAAAAGGGGGCTTGCACAAAATTCCAGAATACGCTACAATGCAAGCAAAGAGGATTTGAGACTGCGAATTTGAAAAATTTTTTTCATGACCAAAGATTTGGCTGATAAATATACAGCAATTGTTGCAAAATGTTTGTATATCCTGTATACTTGAGCGTATATGTAATATGATGCAATAAATTTGAGAACAGAATATAGAAATAATGAAATATAGATTAACCATCAAAGATTGTGAAATTGAGCAATCTAAGAGGAGGATAGAATGTCTGATACAGTAAAACCACAAGTAAAAGTCGAACAGGAACTTGCCTGCCTGCCTGCTATTGCTTTGCGTGGGCTGGTAGTGTTCCCCAATAATATCATCCACTTTGAAGTGGGCAGAGAAAAATCCATTGCTGCCATCGACTGGGCAATGAGCAACAACAGCCCCATTTTTTTGGTGGCACAAAAAGACCCCGATGCGGAACAGCCCGATATACAGCAATTGCAAAAGTTTGGCGTGATTGCCGAAATTAAGCAAATGCTGCGGGTCAGCGACGATTTGGTGAAAGTTTTGGTCGAAGGCAAAACCCGTGCCCGTTTGGTTCATTTGGAAACCGAAGGGGAGTTTTTGATTGCACATGTCAACCCATCACCGCTGAAAGGGATTCGCAATGCTGACCCTGTGGAATTGGAAGCATTGATGCGCAGTATTCAGGATTTGTTTGAAAAATATCTCAAATTAACTCCTCGTCTGCCAAAAGATGTGGTATTCAACATCATCAGCAGCGAAGATGCCGCCTTTTTGGCTGAGTATATCCCTGCAAACTTGCTGTTTAAACATCAGGATAAGCAGGCTGCGCTGGACGAAGGGAAATTGATTCCTCGCCTGTATAAAATTTTGGAACTTCTGGAACGGGAAGTGCAGATTTTGCAGGTGGAAAAAACAATCCAGTCACAGGTTACTCACCAGATGGATAAAAACCAGCGTGATTACTACCTGCGTGAGCAGATGCGTGTGATTGCAGGTGAACTGGACGAAGGGGAAGATGTTCACGCTGAGGCAGACAGCTACCGCCAGAAAATCGAGGTGCTCCAGCTTGGCGAAGAAGCCACCCAAAAATTGCTGAAAGAAACAGACCGCCTTGCACGGATGCAGGGCAGCAGTCAGGAAGCATCGGTGATTCGCACTTATTTGGACACCTGTCTGGCATTGCCATGGAATGTTTATACAAAAGATGACCTGAATGTCAACCGTGCTGAAACTTTGCTCAATAAAGAGCATTACGGGATGGAGAAAGTAAAAGAGCGTATTTTGGAGATTCTGGCAGTGCGCTCTTTGTCCGAAAATATGAAAAGCCAAATTATTTGTTTGGTTGGCCCTCCGGGCGTGGGCAAAACCTCCATTGCACATTCCATCGCTGCCTGCATGGGAAGAAAGTATGCTCGCATGAGTTTGGGCGGCGTGCGTGATGAGGCAGAAATTCGCGGACATCGCCGCACTTATATCGGTGCAATGCCCGGCAAAATTATCAGCGCAATCAACAGCGCAAAAAGTGCAAATCCATTGATTTTGCTGGATGAGGTGGATAAGCTGGCAAGCGATTTCAGAGGCGACCCTGCATCCGCTTTGCTGGAGGCTTTAGACCCTGAGCAGAATGCTACATTCAAAGACCACTATTTAGATATTCCCTTTGATTTGAGCAAGGTTCTGTTCATTACCACTGCCAACTCGCTCAACACCATTCCCCGCCCACTGCTTGACCGTATGGATGTTATCGAATTGTCCAGCTATACACGGGTGGAGAAATTCCACATTGCAAAAAAATATCTGCTGCCAAGACAGTTGGATTCCACCGGGCTGAAGGGAAAAGTCAAGATGAATCAGGCAGCACTGTACACTGTGATTGATGGCTATACCCGTGAGGCGGGTGTGCGCAGTTTGGAACGCACCATCAACAAGGTTTTGCGGAAGTGCGCTCGCAAAATTGCCGCAGGTGAGGCGGAAACAATCAGTGTCACCCCTGCAATGGTACAGGAACTATTAGGTCCCATCAAAGTGAAACCCGGTTTCTATAACAAAACCAATGCTGTCGGCATTACCAACGGGCTGGCTTGGACCAGTGTAGGCGGTGAATTGCTGCCCATCGAAGTGCAGGCGATTCCGGGCGGCAGCGGCAAGTTTGAACTGACCGGCTCACTGGGCGATGTGATGAAAGAAAGTGCAAAACTGGCAGTGACCTATGCAAAAGTTCATGCACAGGAATATGGCATTGACCTTGATAAAATGAAAACATTGGATTTGCACATCCATGCACCGGAAGGAGCTGTGCCAAAGGATGGGCCATCAGCAGGTGTTACACT
Organism: Anaerofilum sp.; assembly: GCA_020024115.1. Classification (GTDB taxonomy): domain Bacteria; phylum Bacillota; class Clostridia; order Oscillospirales; family Ruminococcaceae; genus Anaerofilum. The sequence goes on along the minus strand of JAHHUF010000053.1, from coordinate 6,384 downwards.
GACAACTGCACTGATTTCCTGTTTGTCTGGCAGACAGGTGCGTGCCGATGTTGCAATGACAGGCGAAATTACCCTCCATGGGGATGTGCTGCCCATTGGTGGTTTGCGTGAAAAGAGCATGGCGGCTTATCGGGAAAATATGAAAACAGTTCTGATTCCCTATGACAACGAACCCGATTTGTACGAAGTGGACGACGAAGTGAAACAACACATTGAGTTTGTCCCTGTGAAAACACTGAAAGAAGTGCTTGACCGTGCTTTGATGCCTGCAACCCCGCCCACAGCGGTTCGCCGTCCCACACGAAAGACAAAAGGCGAAGTGGTTGCTGTTTCCGAACAGGAACCTGCTGACACAATGCGTCAATAATTCTGCAAAACAAAACTGCTCTTTTCGTTGGGAAAGGGCAGTTTTTTGCCCATCATATTTACAATCGGGCGATAAATTTGGTATGATAGGAAAAACGAAAATCTATCCAAAAGTAAGGAGAGCAATGTTCAATGAATTACGCAAAAGCTGAATTTATGGCGTCTTATGGGTTATCCTCCCAATTGCCGGAAAGTGACCGCATTGAATTTGTCATGTCAGGACGCTCCAATGTGGGCAAGTCTTCTTTAATCAATAAATTGTGCAATCGCAAAAATCTGGCTCGTGTCAGCTCAACCCCAGGCAAAACTGCCACCATCAACTTTTATCAGTTGGACAGTGTCTATCTGGTTGACCTGCCCGGCTATGGCTATGCAAAGGTGTCTGGAGCAGAACGACAGAGATGGGATGATTTAATCAATCAATATTTTGACCAACGCCGTCAAAGTGCATTACTACTGCAACTACTGGACAGCCGCCATGCACCTTCTGCCGACGATATGCAGATGTTGCAATATTTGCAGTATCATCAAATTCCTTTTGTTGTGGTGCTGACCAAAGCGGACAAGCTGAAAAAAGCACAGCAACAGCAGGCAATCGAGGAATTTACTGCAATTTGTGCCCCCTATGGCTGTCATGCAGTGATTTTGACCAGTGCCGAAAAGGGACAGGGGATTGACCGGCTGCGTGAATTATTGGATACGACACTGGAGGATGCAGACAGTGGCTTATAATGAATTTGCCTATTTTTACGATGAGTTTAATGATGATGCCAACTATGAGGCATTATTTGCGGCAGTGAAACAGCGGCTGCAAAAATATGACATTCAAGATGGCATTGTGGTGGATTTGGGCTGTGGAACAGGGGATTTGACTCTGATGCTTGCACAGGCAGGCTATGATATGATTGGAGTAGACCTGTCGGAAGAAATGCTTGCCGTGCTGCGGGAAAAAGCCACAGAGTTGGAAATCACAGATTTGCTGCTGCTTAATCAAAATCTGTTGGATTTGGATTTGTTTGGCACCATCCGTGCAGCGGTGTCTACTTTTGACACCTTCAATCACATTGGGCCTTTGCCCCGTTTTGAACAGGCAATCGCAAAGGCTGCCTTTTTCATGGAAAAAGATGGGGTGTTTTTGTTTGATGTGAATACACCTTATAAACACAAGGAAATTCTTGCAAACGAAACCTTTGAACTGGAAAGCGAAGATGCACGCTGTGTTTGGAGCAATCATCTTGAACCGGAACAGCAGCGAACAGCCATTTCAATTGAAATGATTTATCATGATACAGGAGAAAGTTTTCGGGAAGAATTTTTTGAATATTGGTATGAACTGGAACAAATTCGAGAAATTTGTTCTCGCTACGGGCTGCGGATTGAAGAAGTGTGTGATGGCGAGGACTTTGGAGTCTGTCGCCCTGACAGCCAGCGCTGGCTGATTACCGCAGTGAAAGAATATACACAGACGAAAGGTGAATGATAGAATGAATATGCTTCGAGGAATTTCGGAAAATGGCGGTGCAGTGGTTTGTGTGATTGATTCCACTGAAATGGTGCGTAAGATGGAACAAATCCACAAAACAAGTGCAGTAACCTCTGCTGCATTGGGTCGATTACTGACCGCAGCTGCAATGATGTCCACCTATTTGAAAAGTGACGACAACACTTTGACCTTGCGAATGAAAGGCGATGGCCCTGCCGGAACAGTGCTGGCAATTGCCAATGGCAAAGGACAGGTGAAAGGCTATGTGGAAAACCCTGTTGTTGAAATTGCAGACCGCCCAGACGGAAAATTAAATGTAGGCGGTGCAATTGGGACAAACGGCACTTTGAGTGTAGTGCGTGATTTGGGCTTGAAAGAGCCTTATGTGGGACAGATTCCGCTGGTTTCAGGTGAAGTGGCAGAGGACATTACCTCCTATTATGCAACCAGTGAGCAAACTCCCACGGTTTGTGCTTTGGGTGTGTTGGTTGAGCCTGATTTGACCATCAAAAAAGCGGGTGGATACCTGTTGCAATTGCTGCCAGGTGCAACCGAAGAAGAAATCACCCAACTGGAAAAAAATATTGCAGCCATGCCTGCTATGACACAAATGCTGGAAGATGGCATCAGTTTGGATCGTATCATGGAGATGGTGCTGGAAGGGTTTAACCCCAATGTGCTGGATGAACAAAATGCAGAATATGTCTGTGATTGCAGCAAAGAGCGTGTAGAGCGCGCCTTGATTAGCATGGGGGCAGTTGAGTTGAAAAACCTTGCACAAGAAGAACCTGTAGCAGAAGTATGCTGTCAGTTCTGTGATAAAGTATGGAAAGTGAATCTGCAAGAGTTGTTGGAACAGTTGAAATAAAAACAGAGTTGCTTTCAATTTATAAATCGAACTGATAAAATGATGAGAAAAGATAAGCTGCTCAAACAATGGAATCAGTAGATAATATACTGGTAAAATAAAAAACGGCATGATTTTTCATGCCGTTTTTTTGATTGGAAAATATACTGTGCAGTAAATTCATCGTTTTACAATGCGATAATATGCTTTTGAAGTGAACCAATAGACAATGGCATAAATCGCTGCAAATATTAAAAATATAACCAAAGCAGCCAAAGCAAACAAGTTACTTTTGAAAAATCCAAGGGTTTGAATGATTTTGTCCAAAAGAGGAAATGCAAAGCCTGTGTGGATTCCTGCTGTGAGCAATGGCAGGAAAAAGACGGTCAGCACTTGAGAGTGAATTGTTTTGCGCACTTCGGTTTGGCTCATGCCTACCTTTTGTAAAATCTCAAAGCGGGCTTTGTCTGCCATACCTTCCGAGATTTGCTTGTAGTAGATAATTAGCACAGCCGCCATCGTGAACAGAAGTCCCAGCAAAATGCCAATGAAAAACAAACCACCATTGATTGCAATTTGGTCATTGCGTTCATCTGCTTTAATATGGGTTGTCACTTGCATCGGAAGGTCGATGAACAAGGAGTCAATCTTATCAGAATGAGCCAAAATCTGCTCGGAACTGTTGTCTAAGTCAAAACCATAAAACAAAGTTGGGGTTTTTGCTGATTGCTGCTGTATCTGTGCAATGGTGGCAGAGTCTGCAATTAAGAAATAAGAGGTAGAAAGGTCAGTTGCTATATCAGCAGGTATAAGGAATCCATCAATATGGGATTGAATCTGGAATGTAGAATCAAACAAAGTGATGGTATTATAAGGATATACGCCATTAAAGGAATAGAAGTAAACTTCATTTCCTTTTGGGTCAAGGCTGTTGCCTGTAATGCGATTATACTCATCTTTGGAAATGAAAACGAACTGAACATAGCGATCATCAAGTGTATTCATATTTATAAGTGCATTCATATCCATCGCAGTTAAATTGCCCTTGAAGGTATCATTTGACTGCAATGCAGGAACTACAAGATATTCATACCAAGCAATCTCTTTTGGCGAAAGCCCCGTATCAGTGATGCTTTGCTCAAGGTCGTGGCTTAGAAAGTCTTTGGTTTGCTCAATCGCTTGCTTTTTCTCTTGTTCAGAAAGTTCTAAGGATGGGAAAGAAGTTCCCACAACATCAAAAGGGTTGCGGAAAGAGAGTGAGTCCTCAATTCCAAGGGCAAGAGAGCAGGTGGTGCTGACAGTCACAAGTACCATTGTAGAGAGAATACAGATATTGGCAAGCCCGACAGCGTTTTGCTTCATGCGATACAGCATAGAAGAAATGCTGATGAAGTGGCGAGGCTGATAGTAAAAGTTTTTGTTTTTTTGCAGCAGTTTCAAAAAAGTGATGCTGCCTGCATGAAACAGAAGATAGGTGCCAATGATAACCAAAAGAACAGCTGTAAAAAAATTGGTGAGTGCTGTGAAAGGGGATTTAATTGTAAGGGACATAAAATATCCTGTACCCAAACAACTGGCTCCAATCAAAGCAACCAGCCAGTTGGCTTTTGGAGCGCGTTCACCTGTCTGTGACGCTTTGAGCAGCTCCAAAGGGCTGGAAAATTGCACATGAAACAATGCACGAATGAAAATCAGTGCAAAGATAATAGCAAATAACTCCACAACATTTAAAATGACTGTGGGAGAAATGAAAAAACCAAAACTGAGTGAATCAGCAAATATACGATTGATACCTAAAAACAGCAATTTGTCAAGAATAATACCAAAACCCAATCCTATACACAGACTGATTGCAATAGTGTAGAGGGTTTCCCAAAAAATCAAAAAGGCAAGATGCTTTTTTTCCATTCCCAGCAAATTAAATAGTCCAAATTCCCGTTTTCGGTTTTTGATGAGAAAAGTATTGGTGTAAAATAAAAAAATACATGAAAATAATCCGATGACAATACTACCGAAATTGAAAATTTCTTGCAATACATAGCCGCCTCGCATTGTTTTGATGGCAGGGTTGAATGTCAACGAAACAAATACATAATACATTGTAATTGTTATCACACAAGATAGCAGATACGGCAAAAAAGAACGGCTGTTTTTTTTCAGATTTTGAGCAGCAAGTTTTGCATAAAATAATTTATTCATAATTTACACCACCTGTTGCGATTGTTGTTAATATATCTGAAATTTTTTGATACATTTCTTCGTTTGTGCAGCGACCCCGATAGATTTGATGGAAAATTTGACCATCTTTAATAAATAGCACACGGCTTGCATGGCTGGCTGCTTTGGTAGAATGGGTCACCATAAAAATTGTCTGCCCTTCCTGATTGAGTTGGTTGAACAGCTCTAAAAGGCTGTCAGAAGAACGGGAGTCCAGCGCACCTGTTGGCTCATCAGCCAGAAGAAGCTGAGGCTGTGTAATCACTGCCCGTGCTACCGCTACACGCTGTTTTTGCCCGCCTGATACTTCGTATGGGAATTTGCTCAGTAATGTTTCAATGCCCAAGCGTTTGGCAAGAGGAGATAGGCGTTGTTCCATTTCCTGCACACTGGTTTGTGCAAGCACCAGCGGAAGAAGAATATTGTCTTTGAGAGAAAGGGTATCAAGCAAATTAAAATCCTGAAAAACAAAGCCAAGATTGTTTCGGCGGAAAGCAGACAGTTCTTTGTCTTTGATACTGGAAAGCGGAGTACCTGCAAGCAAAACTTCACCGCTTGTGGGTTTGTCCAATGCAGCAAGGATATTGAGCAGTGTGGTTTTGCCGCTGCCGGATTCGCCCATGATTGCCACATATTCTCCGTTTGCTACCGAAAAAGATACATTTGATAATGCTTTCACCTGATTGCTACCAAAGCGGGTTGTATAGATTTTTTGTACACTTTTTACTTCTAATAGTTCCATCTGAAAGGCCTCCTTGATTGAGTGTGACATCAGTATAATACAAACGGCAAAATGCCGCCATTCATTCAGGTGACATTTTGCCGTTTTCATCTTACAGTTTTGTAAGGTGGCTGTAATTCACTCAATGGTCAGTTTTGCAGGGGTCATATCCAATGTAAATACAGAGCCTTGATGAGGAACAGAACGCACTGAAAGAAGATGTCCCAACCGCTTTGCGGTTTCTTTAGAGAGATACAGCCCAATCCCGGTGGATTTTTGGTCGCCTCTGCCATTGTATCCGGTAAATCCTTTTTCAAAAATACGAGGCAAATCCTCAGCGGAAATGCCAATTCCGCTATCAATTACAGAAAGACACTGCCCCTGTACACGGATGGTTACACTGCCCTTTGGAGTGTATTTGATGGCATTGGAAAGAAGCTGTTCCAAAATAAAGCCCAGCCATTTTTCGTCAGACAACACAACTGTATCTGTGCCATCATAGACCAAGTGGATGCGTTTGCGGATAAACAAAGGGGCAAAGCGGTGGATAATTGTGCGAATTAGATTGTCTAACGGAAAGTGGTGAAGAACCAAGTCCGAAGAAGAACTGTCCAGCCGAACATATCCCAGAACCATCTCAACATACTGCTCAATCCGAAACAGTTCGTTTTCCAGCTCGTGATGTTCTGCTGTGTCCTCACCTTGCAGAATCAGACGCATAGCAGCAATGGGAGCTTTGATTTGATGTAC
>JAHHUF010000052.1 GCA_020024115.1 Anaerofilum sp. | reverse complement strand
ATTTGACACAATTGCAATGGTAGCAACTTCTGATAATTCTTTCAATACAATAACTGCATCTTCATATGTAATTGCTTTTTCACTTAATTTAGCTAAATAATACTCATTGATTTCTGCTGGATTACCTTCTTTTTTTAGTTCTTCTAAAAGCAATGAAAACCGCTTTACAACAAGCTTGTCTTTTTTTATTTCACCTTTTTCCAAACAAGCCCATAAAGTTGAATTGATTTTTTGGTAAATTGCAATCGTTTCCTCGCTGTCAGACAAGTTAAACTGCTGCAAAGTTTCATGCAAAGCGGCTTGCTCTGCAGCTGAAAAATCCAGCAAAGTATCATCTACATCAAATAACAAACAATTATAATACGCCATTTTTATTTTTCCTCATAACTAAATTTGATAAATATGCAGCAAAATAAACAATACAAATTTTCTATGTTCATTTTGCTGCATCAATTTTAAATATCTACTATCTCATACTCATCACCCTGTTTATCTGATTGTGTTTGAGTATCAGTTTGAGATTCCTTTGCACAATTACAATGTTCATTTTGATTTACTTCTTTTGTTGGAACCTCTTGAATATTTTCTGTTTCGTTCCACTCAAAATCGTAGTCCTCATGGCAACCACAAAAAACATCTTCCTGTGGCTCAGCATTTTTAAAACCAGTTTCAAAACAACATTGCTCTTTCATAAGAACTCTCCTCCTTTTTTCTATTATACACCAAAAGGAAGAAAAGTGTTACTTAATTATAATGCAAATTCTCCTTTTACACTTCGACTAAACAAGATATTGACAGCCTGTTCTGCTGTCATTCCATGATATAAAACATCATTTACAACTTTGCAAATTGGTAAATCTACATGATACTGCTCGCCCAATTTAATCAATGCTTTAACTGTTGATGCCCCTTCTGCTAGTTGACCATAGGATTTTCCTAAAATAAAATATTCACCAAACATTCTGTTGTGACTATGTGCAGAAAACAGTGTTGCTTCATAATCTCCTAAATGGCATAACCCATATGCAGAAAGCTCGTTCCCACCCATTGCATGAATCAATCGCGCCACTTCTCTTGCACCTCGTGCCATCAATGCCCCTTTCAAGCTGGTTAATCCTGCACCATCCAACAAACCAGCTGCAATTCCAACAACATTTTTGGCAGCAGCACCAACTTCTGTACCAATAATATCTTCTCCTTGATAAAGGCGAATTAAATCCGAAGAAAGTGAAGAAGTGATTCGCTCAGTCACTTTTGGATTAGCCGAATCCACCACCATACAATTTGGAATACCTGCTGAAAAATCTTGCACATGCCCTGGCCCAACCCAAACCGCAGTATCAATATTTTGATGAATTTCTTCTTCCATAATCTCAGTCAACCGCTTTCCGGTTTCAACTTCAATTCCTTTCATACAAAGAATAAATGTCTTATGATTTATATCAAAAGCATCGATTTGCTTTGCAAATGAACGAAGCTGCTGGGCGCTAATTGAAATGATAATTGTATCTGACCAATCTAGTGCTTTTTGTAAATCATCTTCTAAAATAAGTTGTTCTGGTAATGTTAAATATTCATTTTTTCTATTATCTTTTAACACTTGAAAACTAGCAGAATCTTTTCTACCCCATAATAAAACATCATTTCGTACACTATGATAAGAGGCAAGAAAGCTGCCCCAGCGTCCACAACCTAAAACTGTTAATTTCATTTTATATTCACACTCCTTGTAATTTACCAAAAGCCGCTTGCAAGTTGGCAAACGGCTTTTGGTGTCAATTAAATGAGATAAACCACTAATTCTAGTATTTAATAGTTGGTTTTATTCGGAGAAATTTGGTGGTGAAGGAATAATTTCAACATCAGAAGGTGGAGATGGAGGATCTGGCTCCACTGGTGGTGAGGCTGGTGGCTGAGTTTCAGAACTCGAGGGAGGATCTGGGTTTACTGGGGACGGGGCTGGTGGCTTAGTCTCAGAATTCGAAGGCGGATTCGGATTTACTGGAGGCGGGGCTGGTGGAGTTACAGTAACAACACTCAATTGAACAGAGGCTACTATTTCTCCTGATGTTGCAGTAATAGTATAAGTTTTAGCACTATTAGGAGTAAAAGTAAAACTGTGTCCCGATTTTTGTTTGCTTCCATCTACTTTCCAAACAACACTATCCAAATCAACTCCATCACCGTTTGCAGTAAATGTAACCGTCTGTCCAACATTACTTTTTTTTGCACTGGCAGAAATAGAAAGATTTGCTTTTAGTTGCATTGTAATTGCAGAAGATGTGATTAAACCTGTAGAAGCTGTGACCTTATCTCCTGGTTTTACATTAAAGCTTACACTTTCACCGGAAATTCCAGACAATGTTTTTCCATTTAGCTGCCATGAAATTTTATTATCCGCTCCCCCAGATAATGAAGCTTTAAAGGTAACATCTTCTCCAGATGCATTTACTAGTGTTTTTGATGCAGTAATTGAAATTGATGCTTTAGACCGAAAAACTGCGGTTACAGACAAGTTTTTAGTAAGATTTTTATCTGTACGAGTTGCAGTTTCAACACCGTCGCTCCATCTTACAAATTCATAACCCTCATTTGGAACTGCAGTCACATTAAAATTGTTTTGTTCTGATGTTATTTTAAACTGCTTAGAGGTTTCGTTAGAAAATCCATCTCCCTGTAATGTTCCGTAGGTTTTTCCGTTGGACACTTCCACATGATAAGATGCAATAATTTCCTGAGTAGACTCGCTTTGGGTTTCTTCAACTTTTCTTCTTTTGGGAATATTGTTTGTATCTGGGCGAGTGTCTTTTGTGTCTGTATAGGCATGTTCACGAATATATACAAGAATATTCTTTAATGCATTTTCTTTTAGATGGATTCCATCTGGATTTGCATACTCACTCTTTAAATATCCATCTTCACCTTTTAGAATTTCAGTGGTATTCAAAAATTTATATCCATTTTCTTTGCACATTTCTGCCAAAGCCTGATTGTAAGAATCAATTGTTTCTATTGAAATGTTAGGATAATTGTTTGCTTTTGCAATTGGATAAACAGCATTAATAATAATATCTGTATAGGGATAAGAGTCTTTCACTGCTTTCAAAACTTTTTGGTATTCTTCAATAAACTCATCTGTTGTATAATGTGATGTGTTGTTTGTACCAAAGTTAAAGATTACACGACGAGGTTTCATTTTGGCTATTGTTTCAACCATTGTGTAACCTTTTGAATCGTTTTCAAAATAGCAAACTTTATCTGTTAGTGCAGCCCCTATTCCTACTCCAACTTTTGCAGAAACCTGCTCTAAAGAGACCAATCCATATTTATACAATGCATCAGTATTAGAATCACCCACAAAAAGTGTATCTTTTATGTATTCTTCTCCAGCATCCTTTGTTTTTGCAAGAATGGTATTTTCAAGTGCTTCTTTGTCCAATGGAAAAGAAGTAACATAACTTCCTGATGTATCTTCCGGTGTAGGAGATGATGGATTTTTCACAGCTCCCAATACATTAACTGTAACAATTGTTCCTACCAATACAGTCAAAAATACACCTGAACAAGCAGCCGAAATTTTCACTGCCTTTTGTTCTATTGGCAAAAGACTTTCCATCCATTCAGAAAATTTATTATTTTTCACATCAAACACCCTTCTCTTATAAGTTGCTGTTTAAAATCCACTCTGAAAGGCTCAAACAATCTTTTGCATAAAATACTGGGTTAAATTCCTGCAATTCTTTTTTTGAACCATATCCATATAAAATTCCAACTGCATCTAATTTACAGTTAACAGCACCAATTAAATCCTCTTTTCTGTCGCCAATCATTAGGATTTTTTTGTTTTGAAGTTCTTTTCTGGAAAGAACATGTTTCATCACAGCAGTTTTATTGTCAAGACTTGCATCCACAGATGCTCCGCCAATATATTCAAATAAATCAGCAATTTGAAAATGCTGCAAAATAGGAATCACAACTTCTTGTGGTTTACTGGTAGCAGTGTATAATAAAATTCCATTTTCCTTTAATACAGTTAACATCTTCTTTACATTTGGATACAGCGAACATCTAAATTGACCATGTGTATGATATCGCTCTCGGTAAATTGAAACGGCTTTTTCTACATCTTCTGCATTATTGAAATGTTCTGCAAAGCTGGTTCTAAGCGGAGGGCCTAAATATCGGCTCAAATCCAATCCTGTAATATCTTTACCCATAGCTTGAAATGTAAATTTCATTGTTTCTAAAATTCCGGGACTGGAATGAATCAATGTACCATCTACATCAAATAAAACCGCTTGGTATAATGGCACAAATACACCACCTTTTTGTTTTCTCCATTATTTAGTATTATAGCATTTTACGCTTTATTACACAAGCTGAAAAATTTGATAATTCTATAAAATATATTTATATATCTAAAATGAATTGTAATATTTATTGTAATTTATTTTATGGTGATGTATATTATAAATAATTGCGTATATTATGGTGATAAATAGCCAAAAGGAGAATACAATGGAACAAAAATTGATTTCTTCCTTCAAAGAAGATATTAACTTATTTGAACAAAAAATTCATGCATTTGAAGCTGGTGAAGTGGATAAAAAGGTATATAAAAGCTTTTCTGGTGGTTTTGGAAGTTACGCACAACGCACAGCTGGAAATATGCTGCGTCTGCGCCTTTCTGGTGGTGCTGTGTCTTTAAATAAACTTGGATTTATTGCAAATATGGTGGAGAAGTATCAAATTGATCGACTAAAGTTAACTACTTGCCAAACAATCCAGTTTCATAATCTTTCCTCTGATGCCACTGTGGCTATTATGAAAGAAGCCCTTGACTATGACATTGTTACTCGTGGTGGTGGTGGTGATTTTCCTCGTAATGTGATGGTAAGCCCTTTGGCTGGTGTTGAAAAAGACGAACTTTTTGATGTTCGTCCTTGGTCAAATGCAATGGCTAAATATTTATTGAGCCGAGTAACCACCATACACATGCCGCGTAAATTAAAAGTAGCTTTTTCTTCTACCCCAAACAATACCACTCATGCAACTTTCCGCGATTTAGGATTTGTAGCACAATCAGATGGAAGTTTTTCTATTTATTGTGCTGGTGGTTTAGGCCCGAATCCTAAGCTGGGTGTTTGTGTTGCGGAACATGCAAATGCAGAAGATATTTTGTACTATGCTGATGGGATGATTCGTGTATTTACCACTTATGGCAACTATGAAAATCGAGCAAAAGCCCGTACTCGTTATCTTCAGGACACTTTAGGAACTGAAGGTTTAAAAGAAGCATTTACAAAAGCATTAAACGAATCTTTTGAAACTGAAGATTTAAAAATTCATCCAGATGAGATTTTGTTTGAAAAAACATCTGATGGTACCATTAAACATTCTCGTATTATCGCACAAAAACAAAATGGCTTGTATGCTGTTTCCTACCATCCTTTTGGCGGCAATTTATCTACAACAAAACCTCGTGAATTATATAATTTAATGAAAGATATGCCCTACACTGAATTGCGTATTGGTCCGGATGGTACACTTTATATCGTGAATTTGACTGCAAAAGAAGCTGAACTTATTTTAAGTGCTACTTTTGATGGTGCATCTACTTTATTTGAAACAAGTGTTTCTTGCATTGGTGCAACTATTTGTCAGCAAGGTGTGCGTGATTCTCAGGGGCTTTTAGCTGCAATGATTGCTGAAGTCAAAAAGTACAACTTTGCAGATGGTGTTCTTCCAAAAGTTCATATTTCTGGCTGTCCCTCCAGTTGTGGAACTCACCAAATTGGAACATTAGGGTTTGTAGGTGGAGTAAAGATGATTGACAAGGTGGCACATCCCGCATTTAGTTTAATTGTTGGAGGACAAGACAAGCAAAATTTGGAATCTTTTGGAACACCTATGGGAGCTATTTTGGAAAAAAATATTCCTTCATTTATGGTTGCATTAGGAAAAGAGATTTCCCAAGAAAACAGCACCTATGCTGAATGGTTTTCAAGTCATCAAGAAAGATTTAATGAAATTGCAGCAGAATTTTTAGTAAAATAAACTGAAAAAAGCTCACTGAAGAACTAAATCTGTCAGTGAGCTTTTTATTATACTTTTTTATGTTTTATTTGTTTGGAAAATTCCATCAAATCACGCTTTTTTAATGCACACTCTAAAAGTTCCGGTAACTTTTCAGGGGTACAAGCAAAACAAGGAATTCCCATTGCCGCAATTCTTTGTGCTGTAGTTTCATCATAATATGGGCGTCCACCATCTGCAACAGCAAGCAAAACAATAACTGTTACACCATCTTCTTTCATTTCTTGTAAATGATTCAGCAATCCAGCACGGTTTCCGCCTTCTTCCAAATCAGAACTCAAGAAAAACAATGTGTTAGATGGAGATTCTACATATTGTTTGCAGTATGCCAAAGATTTTGCAATATCTGTTCCACCCCCCATTTGAAAGCCAAACAACAAATCAACAGGGTCTTGGCATAAATCTGTTAAATCCATAATTTGTGTATCAAATGCTACGACATGTGTATTTACTGAAGACATTGATGCCAAAATACACGCCATAATGGAAGAATAAATAATAGATTCCCCCATTGAACCGCTTTGGTCTATATCCAAAATAACATTCCAACGATTTACTTTATTTGCTTTATCAAAAAAATAAACACGCTCAGGAATAATGGTTTTTAAATCCGGATTGTAATTCCGAAGATTTCGGGCAATTGTATATTTGAAATCAATTGCAGCTGCAGAAGGCAATGGAGAATGTTCTTTTTTATTTAAGGCTGCTGCAACAGCTCTTTGAATCTGACTTTCCATCCTTTTGTTAATTTCATCCACAATTTTTTGAATAAATTTACGGGCAGATTCCTTTGACTTTTTAGGGATTTGGTCTTTCAACATCAACAAAGTGGATGCCATATTCAAATCTGGCTCTAAGGTATCCAAAAGTTCTGGTTCTAAAAGCAATTGTTTCAAACCTTTTCGTTCAATAGCATCATTCTGAACAACTGCTACCATATCCGGCTCAAATAGCTTTCTTATATCTCCCAGCCATTTGGTGATGTGCGGACTGGATGGCCCATTTCCACCTTTATGCAAATCAGCTCCGTTTGAACCAAAACTATTTTCACCATTTCCATAAATCGCCGCAAGAGCATTGTCCATCAAAAGTTGTTCTTGAGATAACGGATTCATTCCCATATCAGAGAAATCTTTTTCTGTTTCATTTCCTAAAATCAGTCGCCATCGAGCCATTTGCTCGTTTTGCATATACAACATCCCTCCCTGTTTTAAATATCTCCAAAGTCAAATTCATCCAAACCTTGCAAAAATTCATCTTCTTCCTGTGTTGTGGCACGCATCAGCAAATCTGCTGCTTGCTCAGGTTCTACTCCCCAAATTTCTCCCAAATTTTCTGCAATATCACTCTTTTCATTTGCAGTAAAATCCGAAAATGCTCGTCTCAGAAAAACCAAAGCCCGTTTAAAATCATCTTCATCCAAGTCTTGCAGATAATAGTCCAACTCTTTCCACAAAGAGAGATGCACAATTAGAGAATAACTGGTTTTCTTTGCCAAACCCTCAAACCAGCCTGCTGCCAAATCGGCAGAAATCCCTTTTGATAACCTTCGGGAAACCTCAATTGACAACAGGTTTTCATCTATCAAACCGCGTTCAATCAATGTTGCCATTGCAAAACCGGAACATTTTGTGTTTAAATCGTCTCGGTCTGCAACTGCTGTTAATGCATCAATCCATTGCTGTTCTTGTAAAAATTCATGGTTCAGTTGTACTTGATTTAGACGCTCAATGCTTTCCATCACTTGCTTTGATGCTTCATCATCACAACTGCAAGACTCCTGTAATGTTAAGCAAGCACGCAAAAACAATTGTGTTAATAATGGGATAATTGGTTCAGAAGAAAATTTGCGCAAATCTCCATAACGAATTACAGTGGAAAGATGTTCTGCTGTTTTAGATACTTGCTCAATGGCTGCTGTATCAACAGAAAGTCTTTGTAGTACAGAAATTGCATAGGCTGCTGCTTGTGGCATTCCACACAAAAAAGCATCTTGAAACACTTCCGCAGCTTGTGAAATTTCATTGCTTTTGTCTGCTTTTTCTTTTAGTGAAAAAGATGCAGCAGTTTCTATTGTTTCTCCCAATAATGATGCTTCTATCAGTTCAATTTCCGTTTCAGGAACCCACCTCAAATTCCAATATTCTCCCCAGTTGGAATTTGTTTGACGACTTTGTACAGGTGTTCCAAAGCCAACCTGCAAAACACGCAAACGATGAAGAAAAAAAGAACGATTCAAATCTATAAAAGCAGATTTTTCAGATTTTACACGAAGATTTTCTCGCAAATCCAAATCCAGCTGCTGTGCTTGAACAGATTGATATTTGTCCAATCGAAGTTCTTTTAATTGTCGATAAAAATCACCTTGAATTGAGGTTCGGCTAACTCCTGGTGGCAATTCACCTATTTTTGTTCCAATCTCTATGGCTGCTGTTGAAACTGAAATTTCGGAAAAACTTCCATGCCCCATACAGGTAATTGCAGCATCACGCAAATCCTGCAACACAGGGTATTCACTTGACCGCAATTTTGCCAAAGTTTGTGCTAATCTTGATGCCTCAATCACTTCTGCGGAAGATGTCATTTGACCCTGTTTTCTCTGTCTGGCTGCTAACTCTGTCAAATAACGATAGGTAGTTTGTTCCAGGTTCCCTTTACACATCGAATCCCATAACAATTCAAAATAGGCTGGTGCTTGATTACCTGCACCATAACCAGAACGCTCAGACAAGCGATAGTATGAATATGGCATTAAGGTCGTACTTACCGAAACACGAGGCAATCTTTTTTCTTCTTTATCTGTAAGTGGCTCATTGCTTTGCAGTCCAGCTACATGATATGCCCCACAAACACAAAACACTTTTTCAAAACCTTCTTTTTGTGCTTGCACAATAGTTCGTTTCATATAGGCTTCTCGAACATGGTTTTCTGCTGTTCTATATAGTGAATCGGTTGCAGCCTGTCGCAATTGTTTGCCAAATTCTGCTGTGGCTTGCATATAATTTTCATCTATTTGTTCAAAGCGGCGTTCCCAAAAAGTATCATGTGATTCGCCCAGCAATTTTTCCAACTGCATATACACCTGTTCTGTTGTTCTAGCTGCTTGTTCCGCTTTGTCTTCCGTGTCTGTATTTTGGCTAGATTCTTCTCGAATCGCAAGAAACACATCAGAGGGCAAGTCCATAAATCGACATGGAACATTATGTTCATATGCCCACAAAATTGCCTGATATTCTGGAGAATAGACTGCAAACGGATAGAGTAATGTATAGATTGGGCTTTCTTGTGTATAAGCAAGAATTGCTGCTGGCAGTTTTGTTTTTGGATGACAGAACCATTTCATTTGATGGTTTAAATCGGAAGGGCCTTCGATTAAAACAACATCCGGCTGCACTTTTTCCAGTTCAAGTCGAACATGGTGTGCTGCTGCGGGAGAAAGGTGACGCACCCCGAAAAAAACAGGTGTTGCCATATCAATTCAGCTCCTTGCAGGCATTGTAAAGCGGGCGCCATGCGGAGCCGCGTTTTTTCATTACATTTTCCAAATATTCTTTCCAGCATACACTATCTTTGTCCTCATCTTTAATGACTGCTCCCTGCAAAGCAGCCGCAAGGTCTCTGGGTTCAATTTCGCCGCTGCCAAAACTTCCCGCCAACGCCATTGAATTGGTCAGCAAAGAGATAGCCTCTGCTGTTGACAACACACCACTGGTTGTTTTGATTTTTTGTTTTCCATCCAATGTTGCTCCATTGCGAAGTTCTCTAAAAATGGTTACAACCTGTTCAATAACATCAGCCTGTGGGGTTTGTGCATACAAATCCAAACTGGAAGACAACTGATGCACACGACTTTCAACAATTTCCATTTCGGTTTGCAGGTTGGATGGTGCAGGTAAAACAACAATATTAAAGCGGCGTTTTAATGCTGCAGACATATCATTGACGCCTTTGTCCCTTGTGTTTGCAGTTGCAATGACAGAAAACCCTTTTTGTGCTGGAACTTCGACCCCCAGTTCAGGCACAGCAACACGTTTTTCCGACAAAATGGAAATCAACGCATCTTGCACTTCACTGGCACAACGGGAAATTTCCTCTACTCGTGCAATGGTTCCCTGCTCCATTGCATGATAAACAGGGCTTTTTACCATAGCTTCGGGGCAAGGCCCTTTGGCAATCAACATTGCATAGTTCCATGAATAGCGGATATGCTCCTCTGTTGTTCCAGCTGTGCCTTGAACAACTTTTGTAGAATCTCCATTGATAGCAGCGGTCAAATGTTCGCTCAACCATGATTTTGCTGTACCCGGTTCACCAATCAGCAGCAAAGCACGGTCAGTAACCAAGGTTGCAATACAAATTTCTACCAAGCGGCGGTTTCCAATATATTTGGGTGTAATATTTACATCGCCCACGCTTCCACCGCAAATATAGGTCAGCACAGATTTAGGCGACATTTTCCAACCAGTGGGAATAGGGTCTTTTTCAGTAGCAATCAATGCTTCAATTTCATGTTTAAACAATTCTTCTGCCGGAAGTCTTTGTACAGTTTGCATAGTGTTATTCTCCTTCTACCTTAAAAAATCCATGTTCTATCAAAATATCTTTTACTGTTTGTGCAAGTTTTCCGTTTTGGAATCGCTTATTATAAACATCTACCACTCTTTTGGCTTCACGATAAGTTGCTTCTTCTCCTGCATATTCTCTATACTGTGTGAAAATTGGAACCCACGTGTATTCTGATGCTTTAGGATACCCTTTGCATTGTGCTTCAAGGATACCTTCAAATTTATCACAACCACATTGTTTCATCATTTGCATACAATTACAAATATCAGTGGATGAAAAGTATTGTGTTGTTGGGTGGATGGCTTTTTGATAGAAATATTCTCCAACTTTTTCATTGATTTCTGATGAATTTGATGGTGTCAATCGAAAAAGAGAACTATCCCATTTTTTATTTATGAAAAAATCAAACCAGCGTGAGTCTAACGGCTCTTTTAATTCACAACCAATTTGTTCCATATTATCT
>JAHHUF010000051.1 GCA_020024115.1 Anaerofilum sp. | reverse complement strand
AATCCATGCAGCAGGTGGCTGTTTGTGACAAGATGGTGACAGCAGAAGAAAATATCAAATTTGACCAAACACCTGAAACAGTTTTGCGGATTGATGGAGATACTGTGATTCAGGAAGTAAAGCTGATTCAGGGAAAAGCAGTCATCAAAGGAGAAATTCGCACAAAAATCCTCTACACCACCACAGCAATGGAAACAATCACCTTGGAAAAACCAGTGGCGTTCAGCCAAATTCTGGATTTGGAAGGTGTGGACGAAAGCTGTCAATGGAGCGGCTGGGGAGAAGTGACAGGCTGCGCATTGATGGCTGGCAATGCTGAAACAGGTGAAGTATTGTCTGCAACGGTTATGATTCACTTGCAGGTGTGGAGAATGGCACAACGCAGCATTGTTGTGGATGCCTTTTCCACACAATATGAAACAGCGTTGGAAAAAGATACTTTTTACACAGCACAGCCTGTTTGCAAGCTGGATGAAACAGTGGAGATTGGATGCACAGGACAGTTGCCCGATGAAGGGGCGCAAATTATTGCTTGCATGGCAACTGTTTGTCCACCAGAGATTGCACCTGCTGAAAAAGGAATTTTGATTCGGGGCAGAGCAGTGGCACATATTATTTGTTTAAATTCTTTGGGAGAACTGGAGTGCTATGACCGTGCTTCGGAATATCAGATTGACAAGGGCTGGGAATTTGCACCGGAACAAATGGATTTGGCTGCAAATGGCGTGTTGGTGTTGGTAGAGGCGGAAAAAGATGGCACACAGGCAAATGCAAAACTGACAATTCATGTCAGCGGATTGCTCAGCAGACGGGTTCCTATGACAATGTTGACAGGTGTGGAATGTAAAGAACCCTTTGAACCAGATGAAAACGGAGTGGCATTGCGAATTTACTATGCGTCCGCAGGAGAAGATGTGTTTGATATTGCCCAAAAATACCATGCCAGCCCTGCTGCTATTTTGCAGGCGGCAGGTTTGGAGCAGATGGTTTTGGAGCAATCCGCTCGCTTGTTGATTCCCGTTATCAATTGAAAGGAGAGCTAAAATGGATGCAAGTATGATTTATCACGACATTGCCCAAAGAACAGGTGGCGATATTTATATCGGTGTGGTTGGCCCGGTTCGCACTGGAAAAAGCACCTTTATCAAACGGTTTATGGAAACAATGCTCATTCCACGCATTTCTGCTGATGGAGTGAAACAGAGAGCAAGGGATGAACTGCCCCAATCTGCCGCAGGGCGTACAATTATGACAACTGAACCAAAATTTGTGCCTGAAACTGCGGTTTCGGTAGAACTGGAGGGCGGCGGAAGTTTTCGGGCAAGATTGATTGACTGTGTGGGCTATATGGTTCCCGGTGCAATGGGACATGAAGAAGATGAAAAACCCAGAATGGTGAAAAGCCCTTGGTTTGAGGAGGAAATTCCCTTTGATGTGGCAGCCGAAACAGGCACACGCAAGGTGATTTGTGAACATTCTACCATCGGTCTGGTAATTACAACCGATGGCAGTATCAGTGATATTCCCAGAGCAGGCTATGAAAAAGCGGAAGAACGGGTAATCACAGAGCTTGAAAACATTCAAAAGCCTTTTGTGATTTTGCTCAACTGTGTCTCTCCTGAAAGCCCGGAAAGCAAACAGCTTGCAAAGAAGCTCAGTGAAAAATATGGCAGGACGGTTTTGCCAGTTAGCTGTGTGGATTTGAATGAGGAAGATTTTACACGCATTTTGAAAAGCGTGCTGTATGAATTTCCGGTGCGTCAGGTTGATTTTGTGCTTCCTAAGTGGGTGACAATGCTTGACCATGACCATTGGCTGCAACAGCAGGTGTATGGAGCAGTGATGGAATGGGCAGAAACCATCTCGCAAATGAAAGATGCTGTGCAGGGAGAACAAATAGAGTGTGAAAGCTGTGCTAGCTGTGAAATGGAATCGCTGGATTTGGCAACCGGTACGGTTCGCATGAAGATGGAATTGAAGTCCGGGATTTTCTATCAGATTTTAGGGGAGCAGACAGGGCTGGAAATTTGCGATGAAGCCAGCTTGATGCCCTGTATCATTCAGCTTGCAAAAGCAAAGCGAGAATATGAAAAAATTCGCGGTGCAATGGAGCAGGTAGAGGCAACAGGCTATGGGATTGTGATGCCCACCTTGAGCGAGCTGAAACTGGAAGAACCGGAGATTGTCAAACAGGGTGGACGGTACGGAGTGCGTTTGCGTGCCAGTGCACCATCGGTACACATGATGAAAGCAGTGATTTCAACCGAAGTCAGCCCCATTGTAGGCAGTGAACGGCAAAGCGAAGAACTTGTGAAAAGTCTGCTGCAAGATTTTGAACAAGACCCCATCAAAATTTGGGAATCCAATATCTTTGGCAAAAGTCTGCATGAATTGGTCAATGAAGGGTTGCAGAATAAACTTTTGCATATGCCCCAAGAGGCACGGGCAAGACTGCAAGAAACATTGGAACGGGTTATCAATGAAGGGTGTAGCGGTTTAATCTGCATCATTCTGTAAAATAATATCTTATATTCAAAAAGGCAGTTTGGAAAAAATTATCCAAACTGCCTTTTACTTTGTACAATAAAAAATCCCTGCATCAATTTTATATCAATGCAGGGAACCCAATTATTCTGTTTCAGAAGATGAAGCATCAGAAGATGCTGAGGAAGAATCCTCTGAAGAATGACTGTCCAAAGTTTGCTCAATAATAGAATCCATCATTTCACGGGTCATCATTCCGGGCAAATAGCCGTATACATTACCGTCTTTGTCAATCATATAAGTAGTTGGCAAACTGTTTGCACCATAAGTCATAAACATTTCCTGATTTTCGTCCAATAAAGTGGGGTAGGTCAAATCTCTGTCTTCAAAAAATTTTGCCATGTTCTGTTGGGTTAAACCATAGGTAATACCTAAAATAACCACATCTTCTTCATTTTTTCCGTAATCCTGATATAACTGTTCAATATCTGGCATTTCTTTCAAGCAATAGCCACACCAGTCTGCCCAGAAATTCAAAAATACAACTTTGCCCTTATAATCGGATAATGTGTGAGAGTTGCCGTATTGGTCTGTCAAAGTGAAGTCTACGGCAGGAATTTTTGGGCGTTCAGTTGGTTCAGGAGAAGTGGTAGAAGATGATTGTTGGGAGCTGGAAGAAACCGAAGGTGATGACCCATTAGAGCCAAAAAAGTTGCTTTGGAAAGAGTCGGAAGTGACCCAGCCGGAAAGAAGCAGAATTCCCATCACAATCAGTAGGCTTGCACCAATGCGGGTTGTCCAAACAAGAGCCTTTTTGCTTTTTTTGACAAAGCCCAGCATGGTATCTGCAAAAATACCAAGTGCAAGAAATGGAATTACAAAACCCAGTGTATACAAAAGGATATAGAAAAATCCCAGAGTGGAAGATTCAGCAGCACCTGCCATCAAAAGAACACTTGCAAGAGCAGGGCCAACGCAAGGAGTCCATGCAAAGCTGAAAGTGAAACCAAGCAACAAAGCGGTGAAGGGATTGACATTGCCGGAAACACGGAAGGGAAGGCGAAGTTCACGCATGAGTTTGTGCTCACCAAAAATTCCAAGCTGGAACAACCCCAAAACAATCAGAACAACACCGCCAATAAAAGAGAATACTGCACGGTTGTTAGAGAAAAACTGTCCCAGTGCAGAAACACCAAGCCCCAATACAAAAAAGGAAAAACTAATACCCAGTACAAAAAATAAGGTGCTGATTAACAGTTTTTTTCTGCGTTTTGCAGAGTCTTCTTGAGAAATTCCGCCTGATAAATAGCTGAGGTAAACAGGAACCAGAGGGATGACACAAGGAGAGAAAAAACTAAAAATACCCTGCAAAAAAACAGCAGTGGCTGAAACAGTATTACTAAAATCAAATCCCATATAAAAACTCCTTCAAATAAAACTTGTTTCTATTATAGAGGGGAATAAACTTTTCATGCGGTTGCAATTGCAACAAAATACAGTTAATAGGTGATAGGATTGTGAAAAATTCAAAAAATATGCTATAATAACTATGTTTGTAAAAGAGAGATTTTATCAAAAGGAGAATACAATGAAATCCAATCAAAACAGCAAAAATGGGTTGCCCTGCAAATGGGATAGTGTGTTTGTAATTGTTTGTGCGGTGGCTGCCTTTCTTTTGTGGAATCATCCTGATATTAGCGAAACTGCACAGCACACCAAAATTTTGCTTGATGATATTTTTCAGGGCAGATTTTTGAACTTTTATCAAGATACAATGGATGCAAAAGCAACTTTGGGGTATGCCAATGCTGCACATTATCATATTATATTTTATTTGTTGTGTGGGATTTGGAATTTGCCTGTATATCTGTTGGGGCTTGTGGTTCCTGTTGGTGAATTTACATTTTTGCTTTGGACAAAAGCCCTCGGCAGCATTGCATGGGTTTTATCCGGATTATTGTTGAAAGAAATTGCAAAAAACCAAGGAGCAGAAAATCCGTACCTTTCTTGGACACCCTATTTTTTGTGGATGTGCCCCGTTGCCTTTTTGACCGTTTTGGGAATGGGACAGTATGACAGCCTATGCTTGCTCTTTTTGTTGGCAGGGATTTGGTTGTATCAGCAAAAAAAGATGATTCCCTTTGTTCTGGTAATGGGTGCTGCAATGGTGTTTAAGATGTTTGCAGTGTTTGTGTTGGTTCCACTGCTACTGTTGCGGGAAAAAAGAATTTTGCGTTTGCTTGGATATGGTGCAATGAGTTTGTGGCTGTATCTGCCGGGAGCTTTGCTGTTTGCAGGCAGAAATGGAGATGCGGGTTTTTTCAACAGCTTAATTGCAGAGCGTTTGTTTGTTCATCAACTGCCTTTTGTTGCAGCTCCCTCTGTGTTTTTGGTATTATTGGCAATCATTTACTTTTTATGCTGGATTTGGAAGCCGGCAAACGAGGAATCTTTACAGCAAAAAGCAATCTATTTGTGTTTTGTTATTTTTGCATTGCTGTTTTTGTGTGTGCAGTGGCATCCGCAGTGGTTAATTTTAATGACACCATTTATGCTGCTCACAACATGGCAAAGCAGACAGCCGCAAAAATGGCTGCTGCTGAATGGCATCTTTTTAGCAGGATATTTTGTGTTGGTGGCATACATGTTTGTGGGGCAGATTGAGAGCAATCTGTTTAATTTGGGGATTTTAGGACAGGTATTCCATTGGTATACAAATATACAGCCAATCCGAACCAATACAATTTATTTTGATTTGGTTCCATATCTTGCAGAGTTGGCACCTGTTGCGTTTGCTGCTCCCCTTGTTTTGGGAATCATTGGAAAGTTTCCATTTCGAGGAATCCAGCTATTTGACAGGCTGAATCACAATCAAGAAAAAATGCTTTCCACTCGATTGTGGGTATATGGTCTGTTCTTTGTTGGATTTGGTCTGTTTTGGTTTGTCCCTACTTTGTTTGCATGGTGTAAAATGGTTGGGATTTTATAAAGAAAAGGGATATTGTCTGATTTTTGGACAATATCCCTTTTGCTTTATGGTTCAAATACTACAATCTCCGGAGGTGATAAAAACCGCAGAGGAGGCCCGGAAGTGCCGATGCCTCGGCTGACAAAAAGTTCTGCTTTGTTTGTGCCTTGTGGATGATATAGCCCATAGGGGTACATTTTTCCGCCGGGGGGAAGAATGATTTTTGTCAAAATGGGAAATTGCACCTGTCCGTTGTGGCTATGACCGGAAAGCATTAAATCACAGCGATTTAATGAAAGATAGCGAGCCTTATCCGGCATATGGCACAAACAAATGCGATAGCCGGTTGCAGGTAATTGTGATAAGGCTTTGCCATTGGAATAAGGGGATAGCCCACAAATGCTGGTGTTACCCAAAATCTGTGCCGTTTCATTCCATAAAATCGTAAAACCGCTTTGTTTAAATAAAGAATAGAAAAACGGTTTTGAATTATAGCGGACATCGTGGTTGCCTAAAACAGCATACTTCCCATAAGGTGCTTTGATGCGGGAAAGTTGCTTGGAAATCCAGTCAAAATCCATGACCCCCAAATCTTTGGGCAGCTTTGCAAAAAAGTCACCACCAAACAAAACAAGCTCAGGCGTTTGGGCATTGATAGCATCGACAATCTGAACCAAATGGCAAGGACTGTATCGTTTGCCAACATGAACATCTGAAAAAAAGACAGTTTTCAGAGGAAGGGGATTGGATAATTTCGGGCGGGTGATGGTGAGTTGTTCTGTTTCGATTTTTGCTGCATAGTAAAGCAGTCCGCTGCCAATCGCACCTCCAAAAGCAAGTGCTGAAAAAAATGTTTTTTGCCAGTTCATAAAATCAGTCCTTGTATTATAGAGTAGTAGTTTTTTATGCCCCTCTCCAAGGGCTATATGCTACGCTGTAAATTATCATACTATCCAGCAGTCAAAATCTATCATTGATTGCATAAAATTCAGTTGCTGCAAATTTGACAGCCCAATAAAGCAAGGAGTGTATGATGCTGAGGACATATCGAAAAACCACATAAAACAGGGTCGGTTCTCTCACATACTGCCGAACTATTGCTCTAAGAGTTTAGGTTTAACATCATTCAGCAATCTGTATCAGCTATTTTTGATTTGATGGCAATGATATTTTCTCTTTTATCAAATTTGTCAAATTTAGAACAAGAGGCAGTATAGTTTGATGTAAATGTGGACACCATCAAAATTTTTATCAGAAGTTGTTTGGGTTAAGGTTAGTCTAAGTATTTTTTATATTCCAAATTTTCAACTGTCCAATTTTTCAGTACAGGAATCATAGCAACGGCTTCTGCTTTTGCACCTTGCAGGTCTTGCTCTTTCCAGTTTCCACATTCCGGCTCGGTTGCACCGGGAATCTCGCCTTCATAATTGGCAATAAACTCCATAGTTTCGTTCACAAGAGCAATGGAATCAGCGGGGGAAAGGTCACGCACCAACAAATAAAATCCAGTGCGACAGCCCATAGGCCCTGCATAAATAATTTGACTGCCAAATTTGCTGGAACGGACAAATGTTGCAAACAAATGCTCAAAAGTGTGCATTGCAGGAACTGCCAAATAGTCCCCTTGGTTTGGCTTTTTCATACGAATATCGTATGTGGTAATGTCACCATCAATACGGGAAGTGTACATACCACGCTCCAAACAGCGATGGTCTACACAAAAACTAGCAATACGCTCCATAAAAAATCAATCCTTTCGGGGGCTATCTGAAAAGTCAAAATTTTCGGTTTTTATCTTGTATCTGGTTGCTCATTGAGAAAAATTAGTCAATTTGTTCGTTTTCAGATATGCCCTATTGTCAAAATAAGCAAAAGCGGCATTTGTAATAAATGCCGCTTTTGAAGCATATATCAAGAAAATCAGCAATCGTATAATAGCTATGCGGTTTGCTGGTATCTCAAAATTATTCGCCAATGGTGTGAACTTTAATCATGTTGGTAGAACCAGCAACACCAACAGGTACGCCAGCAGTAAAGACTACAACATCACCTTTGCTTACCAAACCATTTTCTTCTGCAACTTTTGCAGCATGTGCAATCATTTCATCGGTGTTGTTGCCAGCAGGCATTACAACAGAAGTTACACCCCAGCTGATTGCCAACTGACGCTGAACACTCTCATCCATTACACAAGCAATGATAGGAGCATCAGAACGATAGTTGCACATCTGACGAACGGTTTGACCAGTCTTGGAAATAGCAATGATTGCTTTTGCATTTACATCTTCTGCAACGGTGCAGGCTGCGTGAGCAGTTGCAGCAGAAATAGAGAGCTGACCTTCCTCCAAAGAAACACCATAACGCTCCTGATAGTGGGGGTCGTTCTCGGTGCGCTCTGCAATTGCAGCCATAGTTTTAACAGCCTCAACAGGCCATTTGCCGGCAGCGGTTTCGCCGCTCAGCATGATTGCACTGGTGCCATCATAGATAGCATTTGCAACATCGGTGATTTCTGCACGGGTAGGACGAGGATTTTCAATCATGCTCTCCAACATCTGGGTAGCAGTTACAACAGGCTTGCCTGCTGCAAAGCTGTGCAGAATCAAGTCTTTTTGAATGATGGGAATTTCGGTGAAGTCAATTTCAACACCCATATCGCCACGAGCAATCATGATGCCGTCAGCAGCTTCCAAAATCTCTTTAATGTTGTCGATACCCTCTTGGTTCTCGATTTTTGCAATGATGCGGATGTGCTCACCGCCTGCACTTTTCAGCAGGTTGCGGATGTCCATGATGTCCTGTGCATTGCGGGTGAAACTTGCAGCAACAAAGTCAAAGCCTGCTTTTACACCAAACAGAATGTCGGATTTGTCCTTTTCGCTCATATAAGGCATGGACAAGGAAACACCGGGAACATTCACACCTTTGTTGTTGGAGATAGGACCACGGTTCATAACACGGCAAACAATATCAGTGTCATTTACACTTTCCACTTCCAGACGAATCAGACCGTCTGCCAACAAAATGGTGGAACCAGCTTTTACATCACTAGGCAAATCTTTGTAGGTGATGGAAACGATTTCGTTGGTGCCTTCTACTTCACGGGTGGTCAAGGTGAAGGTTTGACCCTGCTCCAGCTGCTCTTTGCCATTTGCAAATTGTTTGATGCGGATTTCGGGGCCTTTGGTGTCCAGCAAAGCTGCAACAGGAGCACCCATCTCTTTGCGAAGTGCATTCAGGTTGTCCAAACGGCCCTGATGCTCCTCATGGCTGCCATGAGAGAAGTTGAAACGAGCAACATTCATTCCAGCCTCAATCATTTGACGAAGAACTTTTGGGTCATCATTTGCAGGACCCATGGTGCAGATAATTTTTGTTTTACGCATTGTACGCATCTATTAAACACTCCTTTTGGAATTTAAGATTGACAAAATATTAACATTAAGACAAACCCGTTTGTCTTAGCCGTCATATATCATACCATATTCGACACTTGTGAGCAAGAACTATTCAATATTCTATACAAAAAAATTACACTTCTGTGACGCAATGTTCTGTTAAAAGATGATATTTTTCTGAAAATATGGTATAATGTATCATCATATAGATATTTTTGCTTTTGTTCGGCGGCATACAGATAGAATGTGCTGGAATGAGAAAAGGAAATATCAAAGACAAATTTTTTTATAAAGGAGTGTGACTATATGAAAAAAAGAGTGTTTTTGATTGTGTTGGATAGCTTTGGTGTGGGCAATGCCCCCGATGCAGCAGCGTTTGGGGATGAGGGCTCAAACACATTGGCTGCAATTGCAGCCCATCCAAATTTCAACGCTCCCAATCTGCAAAAGATGGGAATGTTTAATATTGAAGGAACTCCGGCAGGAAAATCTGTGGAAAAGCCAATTGCTGCCTTTGGAAGAATCCAAGAGCAAAGTATGGGCAAAGATACCACTATTGGGCATTGGGAGATTGCCGGCATTGTAAGCCCAAAACCATTGCCAACCTATCCAAACGGATTCCCTAAAGAATTATTGGAAGAATTTGAAGCAAAAACAGGGCGCAAAGCAATCTGCAATTTGCCTTATTCAGGAACCGATGTCATTCGGGATTATGGCGAGGAACATTTGAAAACAGGAGCATTGATTGTATACACAAGTGCTGACAGTGTATTTCAGATTGCTGCAAATGAAGCGATTGTTCCAGTGGAAGAATTGTATCGCTATTGCGAAATTGCCCGCGAACTTTTGCATGGAGAACATGCAGTTGGCAGAGTGATTGCACGCCCCTTTGAGGGAGATTGTGCTGAAAACTTCCGCAGAACCACCCGCAGACACGATTATTCTTTGCAGCCACCCAAAGATACAATGCTTGACCTTTTGCAAAGAGCAGGAAAAGACACCATTGGTGTGGGTAAAATTTATGATATTTTCGATGGTAAAGGAATCAGCGAAACCCATCGCACAACAAGCAATAAACACGGCATGGAAACAACACTGGAATTGGCAAAACGGGATTTTGATGGTTTGGCATTTATCAATTTGGTTGATTTTGATATGTTGTATGGGCATCGAAACGATGTTGCAGGCTATGCAGCAGCGGCAACCGAGTTTGACGGACAGCTGGCAGAATTGCTGAATTTGATGCAGCCAGAGGATTTGCTGATGATTACAGCAGACCACGGCTGTGACCCAGCGACCCCTTCCACTGACCACTCTAGAGAGATGGTTCCATTGCTGATTTATGGAAATGGTGTGAAAGCAGGAACCAACCTTGGCACAGTGCAGGGGTTTGGTTCAATTGCTGCAACTGTTTGCGATGCTTTGGGTGTGCAGGCACAGTTGGACGGAACCAGCCTATGGAATCAAATCGCAGAATAATGTTTTTATATCCCATCAAAGTTTTATTATAAGGGAAAATTTTAGGAAAGATTAACCGTTGTGTTGCGGGGTCTTATAAGACAGTATCGACAGTATTCAAATTTTGAATACTGTCGAATTTTTTTAATTAGGGGATACAATTATATAATGTACTGAATGTGTGATTGTATTGGTGTTATTGTGAAATGGATATGTCGTTTAAAACTGAATATGGTAAGTTTAATTATGGAGTTTGTATTGTGCACCCTCTATGGCTTGGTCAGCCGTTTTTTCGGAAGATATAGACCATCTAACCTATTTATTATGAGATACGCTTGCATTTTTTGATGGATATTTCTGATACCCAACTGCTTGAAAAACAAATATTTCTCATTCGCCAAAAGAATTTACAATCCGCACAAAATATGACTAATCAGGCAGTTGAGAGGATTATAATAATTACTTTTTTGTAATTTTTCACATAAATCGAAAGAAATATGTTGCAAAAATATCGATAAATCATATATAATATTAATTATACAGAAAAAACAAATAAAAAGTTGAAAAACAGTGAAAGAAAATCCTTTTGTAATTCGTATATACAATAACAGAGTAAAAACTGTTTGTTTTAAATCGGATGACAAAAGGAGGTATTTTAGAATGTTACAGGTGGTTTTTATAGCAATTGCAGTTTTGATGGTATTAGGTTATATTTTTGAAAGTGTAGCAGGAGAAAATTCAATGGAAGAACCTGTGACACTGGATGAAATGCCAATTGTTGAAAACAATGAACCAAAAACAGCTGCTTAAAACTTGTATTGGTAGAAAACCCCATATACCACTGTTTGTGTTTGCTCATCACAGTATGCAATGTGGAATATATGGGGATTTTTTTGGGGGTTAGAATGAAAGCGGGGCAAAGAATACTAGCTGTGGTTGCAAGTTTGGGAACTGTTCAAAGTGCAGCGCTGCTGTTTGGCAATCAAAATCTTGGCAACTTTTTGGTATATGGGTTGACATCCGGTTGTTGGTTCTACAGCATAAAATATGATACGCTCAATCAATTGTGTAGTAAAGGCATTTGGAAATGGCTACGGAGAATGGTTGCTGTTGGATTGGTTGTGTTGAGTGGATTGACGCTGTTTGTTGCTTTGAGTGGAAGAAATTCTACTGTAACAGGAAACGAAAA
>JAHHUF010000050.1 GCA_020024115.1 Anaerofilum sp. | reverse complement strand
CTTTCTGTCCTGATGTTCCTATTATATCACATTACTCGTGTATACACTATTTAAGTCAAATTTGCATTTGCAAATGATTACATAACGCTTTTGAACCCAAAGAACGCACTTCGATACTCTCCTATTGGCAGTATCCTGCATCCTAGGTCGTTGAAAGGGAAGAACCAGTTGTCTGTCCTTTTAGGCAAGAGAGTGTCATCTCTTGCGTAGACTTTGGCGGCTTATCACCCAGACAGCGAGTTTGAAATCAAATATCGCAAAATCGACCGTTGACACACTGCACTGGTGCAAAAGTCAGCGGTCTTTTTTATCCAAAATTCAAGCCACAAGGTGGTTTTCATCCAGTGCAACTTTGAGCAGATTTATTGACAGCGGCCAGTTTCCTTTCCTTTGGCAGAAGTTCACACTCACTTGTTGATACAGAAGAAATACAGGGTAGTATAACAACTCAACACAACCACTCTCCCAAAGAAAGCAATCTTAAATTGTATGGGGTTCAGACAGTATCTCCATGAGTCGTCACCCGATTTTTCAATTTTTTGTTTTTTTGTTAAAAATATATCAATTTTTGACAAAAAAGTTAAAAGAAACTTTAGTTTTTTCCAAAAAATCCAGTGAATATTTCCGAAAACTGGGAAATATTTCCATATATGTTGCAAAAAGCGGTAAAATATGGTAAAATTGGTGCTGTTAAGGGAAGGAAACGCACAACAGGAGGATAAAAAACATGGAAAGCATCGAATTTATAATGACTCAGACCGAACAAAGCGAACAGTGCATCCAGAACCTTGCAAAGCGTGGAATACACGTTACTGTTTGCGAACGCAGTGGAGAAACTGCCCTGAAAACAATTTTGGAAAAACGCCCAAAAGCAGTTTTGCTGGAGGCATTTCTGCCAGAATTAGACGCAATTGCCATCAAACAACGCTGTGATGCTGCTGGATTGCAGAATACTGTATTTTTTGCAATGGGCGGATTTCAAAGTGGGGCAATGGAGCAGCAACTCATGGATGCTGGTTTTGCATTCTACTTTGTAAAACCTTTCAATCCAGAGGTTTTGGTGCAGCGGTTGGCAGGGATGATTACAACAACTGTAAAAAATTCCCAAGGCGTAAATGATGAAATGCAGGTCACTGAAATTTTGCATCAAATCGGTGTTCCGGCGCATATCAAAGGTTACCAGTTTTTGAGAGATGCTATTTTGTTGACAACATCCGACCCGGAATACATCAATGCTGTCACAAAGCGGCTCTATCCTGAAATTGCAAAAGAAAATGCTACCACTCCTTCGAGGGTAGAGCGTGCAATTCGTCATGCAATTGAAGTGGCATGGGATAGAGGTGATGTGGATATCTTGAACAGCTATTTTGGATATACCATTCATAATTTGCGTGGAAAGCCCACAAATTCTGAATTTATTGCAATGATTGCAGATAAAATGCGTTTGGAGAAAAAGAGCCATCAGACTGCATAAAATTTTCTGTTTCTATCATTGTTTTTGTATGTGAAAATGCTTGAAATTGTTCTGATTTCAAGCATTTTTTGATGTCAGAAATTGAATGGTGGTGCTTTTGCTGAGATAAATGATTGTGGTGAGAGAATTAGCAGATATCTGAAAAGTCGAAATTTTTGTTTTTTTCTACAATAAATAACGATTTGCTGTATGAAAGCAGTAACACACCATTTCCACAAAAATACTTAAAAAGTGTCTTTCGGCAAATTTTTTTGTCATATTTCCTCAAAATACACATTATGCCACGAAGAAATGCTAATATTTTTGGGTTCATTTGTGGGAACATTTTGGGTGTAATTTACTACCTGAAATGATGTGCTATTGCCTTAAAAATACTCATAATTTGGTAAGGATTTCTGCGCTTTTTGCCTTGCATCTACTTGCCTGTTGCAAAAAATTTATCCAATTTGGTAGTTTTTAGATATACTCTAAATTGCGCAGTAAAAAGTGAGGGTTGCTTTTGATGTTTCATCGTGTTTAAAATCTGTACAGTAATCACTGAATCAAGATTGATAATAATAAAAAAATCCCCATCCAAAGGGAAAATACCCATAGAGAACCGAAATGAACCGAGCTGTGATTGCAGAAAAGCACCGTGAGAAATTGTTATAGATTTCTTATGGCGCTTCATTTTCTACTCCACAATTATAAAATCAGGTTAACTTTCGATAAATCAAACAGTTGTCAGCCCGATTCTATTGCATATGTATCTTGCTTTTTAATCATAGAGTTGATGTTCTACATAAAACATCATTTTGTTATTCTGATACCCGTATTCCAAAAGAGCAATCATTGGCGAAATACAAATAAATTCTATCCTGTTAAAGACAAACGGCAAAACGGCCGCCCCAATTACAATAACAAAAAGAACAACAAGCAGAGCAATATGTTCTTTGCGCCATTTCTTCTTAAAATAGAATTCCTTTTCTCTTATTGAAAAACCTTCCTCTGTATCGAACGGATTTCCGTCTTCCTTCCGCAGAAGTCGCTTAACATCAAAATAGCAGCTGATTGCTGCAGCGATTCTCAACATAGTACCCAGAAGGACATTATAGATTGATATTGTTTCTAATAAAAGGCCAGTCATAATTGCGGCAAACATTGGTTTACAGCAAATATAAATTATTTGAGAATATTTTGTTCATTCAAACAGGTATTCTGCTTTGATTATACTATATCCTAATTGGTCAAGAAGAATCAGAATATGCGTATCTGAAAGGAGGACTGAACAAGGGCAAGCAGAGCATCTGTTTGACTTTGTCAGACTTGGTACCGCTGGAGATGTAGCGAAATTAGCAGATAGAAGCCCACACCCACTTTGAAGGAACGCAAAAAGGAGGCTGTGCTTTAGCACAGCCTCCATCCCACAGGAACAAATCTTAATTATATAGGGGTTCAGAAAATGTCCCTATGCAACCCCCTCAGAACGGAGAGGGATTGATTTTTTCATTAGTCGCTAACATAAGGCAACAAAGCAACATGACGAGCACGTTTGATAGCAACAGTCAGCTCACGCTGATGGAATGCACAAGTGCCAGTTACACGACGAGGGATAATCTTAGCACGCTCGCTGATATATTTACGCAAGCGAGGAATATCCTTGTAATCGATATGATCAATACGGTCAACGCAGAAGCTGCAAACCTTTTTGCGGCTGCGGCGCTGAGGGCGGCCGCCAGCACGACCTTCTTGACGCTCAAAAGCCATAGCTCAAATCCTCCTTTAAGAATTGGTTAAAACGGTAAATCCTCATTGTCATCATCAATCACTGCAAAATCATCCGGACTTCCGGAAGAATAAGCAGGAACAGGCTCAACAGGAGCCATTTGAGGATACTCCGGAGCAGACGGGGCGTAGCTTGAAACGCCGCCACCGCTTTCACTTTTGCTTCCAACAAAGTTGGCATTGTTTACCACAATTTCAAATGCTTTGCGGTTATTTCCGTTTTTGTCCTGATACATACGAGTTTGGATGCTTCCATCAACTGCAATCATGCGACCTTTTTGGAAATATTTGCAGATAAACTCTGCAGTTCCACGCCATGCAACAATATCAATAAAGTCGGTTTGGCGTTCGGTTCCCTGTTTTGCAAAGCTGCGGTCAACCGCAATGGTGAAAGTTGTTACGCTCACACCTTGTGGGGTGTGGCGAAGTTCGGGGTCAGCAACAAGGCGACCCATCAATGCGACGACATTCAACATAACAACGCCTCCTTACTCAGCCTTTGCAATAATCATGGTACGCAAAACACCATCGGTGATTTTGTATACACGATCCAGCTCAGCAGGGAAGTCATGTTCACAAGTGAAAGTGATCAGGTTGTAGATACCTTCAACCTCATCGTTGATGGGGTAAGCCAGACGGCGTTTGCCCCACTCGTCAACAGCCTCGATAGTACCGTTTGCCTCAATCAAAGACTTGAACTTGCCAACCAAAGCGTTGGAAGATTCTTCATCCAGAGTAGCACTGGTAACCAGCATGGTTTCGTATTTTGCCATTTTGTAGCACCTCCTTTTGGACTTATGGCCCCGTAAGACGGGGCAAGGATGCTGTGTGTATGCACAGCGATAATATTATATCAGTATACAAACAGGCTTGTCAATACTTTTTTAAAAAATAAAATTTTAAAAATAAAAAGTGAGTTTACACAACACGCATAAACTCACTGATTTATACTAAATTATACTTTTTTGCATCCGGCAGCGTTCAAGAAACGGTCAAAAGCAGCAAGACCGGTTTCATTCATTTTAAACACACCAGCACATTCCAAAACCTTTGCAAATTTCAAACCGATTTCTTTGCGTACACACTCTTGTGCTTGTTCAGCAGAAAGAGAAGTGCCATAAGTTTTGCAGAGGTGGTCAATCCAGTCTGCATGAACAGCCAGAGAACTTTCGGGTTGACGAGCAGTATCTGCTGGCATATTTCCGCAGAGAATTTCACAAATTTCTGCACTTTGCTGCTTCAAACGAGCAGGCAGAATGGCAAGACCCATAACCTCAATCAAACCGATATTTTCTTTTTTGATGTGGTGCAGTTCTTTGTGGGGGTGGAAAATTCCATCAGGATATTGGTCGTTGGTGCGATTATTACGGGGAACAACATCCAAAATATAGCCCTTATCCTCCTCATAGTGCAGAATAGGAGTGATGGTGTTGTGGGGGGTGTCACTGGTGTGAGAAATAATATCTACACTCTCATCGTTCCAGGTTTCCCAAGTGTTCATAATGCGGCAGCCAGCCTCCAAAACTTGCTCTGCATTTTTGCCTTGACAACGCACAGCAGAAACAGGCCAGTTCAACACACTCAAAGCAACATCTTTCAAATCAGGCATTGAATATTCTACCACAGCAGATGTTTTTTGCATGGGGAACACATATCTGCCGCCCTGGAAATGGGTGTGACTTAGAATGGAACCACCAACAATGGGCAGATTTGCGTTAGAACCACAAGTATAATGTGGGAACTGAGAAACAAAGTCAAAAATGAGTTTCAAAGTTTGACGATTCATCTCCATCGGTTTGTGTTCACCACAAAAAATAATGCAGTGTTCATTATAATATACATAGGGGCTGTATTGCAGATACCATTCTTCACCACACAGGTTCAAAGGCACAATGCGATGGTTTTGGCGGGCAGGGAAGTTGATTCTGCCAGCATAGCCAATATTATCGGTGCAAAGCATACATTTGGGGTAGCCGGCTTGTGGCTGCAATTTTTCCAAAGCAATGGTTTTGGGGTCTTTTTCCGGTTTGGTCAGATTGATGGTGATTTCAATATCACCATAAGAGGTGGGAACAGCCCATTTGATGTTTTTTGCAATTTGTGCAGTACGAATATAGTTGGAGTCAATACACAGTTTGTAGAAGTAATCTGTTGCAGCTTGACTGCCTTCATTTTTTTGTAATTGTGCAAAAGTTTTTGCTACTTCGCTGGCACGGGGCATCAATGCACCCATAATGCGTGCTTCAAAATTCACACGGAATGTGTTGATTTCGTTGTCAAACAGCTTTTGTTCAGCCGCAATATCAAGCAAAGATTCCAGCAATTGGGTAGGGTATTCAAAGTCTTCGTTTGGCACTTCACCTTTGTATGGTGCATCCAAACGAAATAAATCTAAAAGTTGATTGCGGGCAACAATTACATCCAATCCTTCAATCAATCCTTTTTTTTGACCAAACAACAAAAGTCGTTCGATTTCATAAGCAGCAGTAGCAATCATGTACAATTCCTCCAATGTGTTCAAGTTAATATTCAAATGCCAAAAAGCATTTTTTGCAGTCAATTAGAACAGTGATAGAGGCCCTAACAGAACATCCGGCAGATATGGGCCAAACAATGGCATCAAAGCAAAACTGAGCAGGAATAATGCCACAATCATAATGCCAATGCCAACCCAGCTTGGAGCAGCTTTTGCAGCGAGCATTTTGTGGAAATCGTCTGGCGCTTGGGATTGTTTTTTTATCTGACGAATCTTTTTTGCACCATCCATTCGGATAAGATAAAAAGAAAACAACATCAAAACAAATTGAAGACCGATATTTAGAATAGAACAAATTTGCTGTGCTGTAATCAAAAATTCCGCAGGCTGTGCAGACGGATTGTTGGAAGCGAGAATAATCAGCAATAGCTGAGGAATAGAACACAGCAAAGATGCAGCAGCACTCAAAATACCCCAGCTCCATACTTTGCGATACAGCAAAAACAGTGGGCCAAAAAGGAAGCCGCAGAAAGAAGGGAAAATCTTGTGTTTGGTTTGCTCCATACGATGAAAAATCATCATATAATAAGGCGCACTGCGTCCAAGATAAGTGCTCCAATCACGCACTGTAATGCCATCAATCTCTTGCTCAGGAGAAATTCCAGCCATTGCAAACAATTCCGCTTGTTCCGGATTAGTGGGGGGAACAGTTGGATTTTTTAAAGAAGCAGGTGGTGTGGTTGACATTCCGTGCAAAGGTGCACCACAGCTTTCACAAAAAATATTTGTGTTTGGATTTTTTGCACCACAGGCAGAACAAGAAAGCTCAGTGCTATCCACTGCGATTTTTGCATTGGTTGGTTCCAGTGGACGGGGGCCTTTATCCGGATGTTGAAATTCAAAATCAGGGCCATGTCGGTCGGCAAAAACACACTCACCATGCTTTTTCCAACATTCACGATGATAAGGTGCACCACATTCGGGACAAATAACAATATCATCATGTTCTGTAAAAAGTTTTTGACAAACAGGGCATTTGCACCCTTGATAGTTAGTCATGTAAATCCTCCAGATTTATTTAATTGTTAAATACTTGTATATATAATATTGTAACGCAAAGCAAATGAAAAATCAAAGGCTTTTCTTGTAAAAGCATCAAACTAACATAAAAAGGCAACACACATAAATGCAAAAAAATATTAAAATGGTAAAAAACAAAAGCAGACTCTTTACAAGCGGGTGTGTTTGCATTATAATTAAAAACTGGTAAATTGTGATATTGAAAGGGAAATAAATTATGGTCATTCTTGATGAAGTAAAACGCAAGCTGAATGAGCTTGTTCCCGAGGCAAAAGATTTAGGAGATGCTTTGGCAATTGAGCCAAGCCGAAAGCGTTTGGCCGAGCTGGAACACCAGAGCAGCCAGCCTGGTTTTTATGATGACCAGGAAAAAAGTCAAAAAGTATTTGCCGAAATGAGCGCTTTGCGTGACCGTTTGGAGCGATATACCAAACTGCAAGGGCAAATCGACGATGCAGAAACATTGATTGAGATGTGCGAAGAGGCAGACGACCAAGAACTGGCAGAAGAAGCAGAACAAGCTGTGGAAGCTGCATCTGTTTCGGTGGAAGAATTGCGTATGATTACTTTGCTTTCCGGCGAATATGATAAAAACAACGCTATCATTACCTTCCATGCTGGTGCAGGCGGAACTGAGGCACAGGATTGGGCAGAGATGCTGTTCAGAATGTATAATCGCTGGGGTACTGCCCATGGATTTAAGGTACAGACTTTGGATTATCTGGATGGCGATGAGGCAGGTTTGAAAAGTGCAAGTATTCTGGTGGAAGGGCCCAACGCATACGGTTTGCTGCGCAGTGAAAATGGTGTGCATCGTTTGGTGCGTGTTTCTCCGTTTGATGCTTCCGGTCGCCGTCAAACCAGCTTTGCATCTTTGGAAGTTATGCCAGAAATGGACGACAGCATTCAGGTTGATATTCGTCCTGATGATATTGAAATGCAGGTGTTCCGTTCTTCCGGTGCAGGTGGTCAGCACATCAACAAAACATCCTCTGCTGTGCGTTTGATTCACAAACCCACAGGCATTGTTGTTTCCTGCCAGACCGAACGAAGCCAGTTCCAAAACCGTGACACAGCAATGAAAATGCTTGCATCAAAACTGTATCAAATTAAAGAGCAGGAACATTTGGACAAAATCAGTGATATTAAAGGAATTCAAAAAGAAATTGCATGGGGCCATCAGATTCGCAGCTATGTGTTTATGCCCTATACAATGGTAAAAGACCATCGTACCAACTTTGAAAGCGGAAATGTTCAAGCGGTTATGGATGGTGATTTGGACGGATTTATTAACGCATATTTGAAAGCAGCAAGTCGGAACGAATTGCAGGAGGTGTAATTTGTTTTTTTAAAATCGTTGGCAGCCCTCAAAATGGTGTGTCAACGATTTTTTTTGTAAAAATTTCAAAAAATCAGTTGACAAAACAAGTTAGTTGAAGTAAACTGTAAATAGCGAGTTAGCGGATGCTAACTTTTGAAGCGGAAAAGAGATAGAAAGGGAGATGTATTTGATGCCTTTAACAATGGCAAAAGAGGGCGAAACTGTAACAATTCAACGCATCACTGGAAAAGATGAGGTTCGCCA
The DNA here is from genome assembly GCA_020024115.1 of Anaerofilum sp. Lineage (GTDB taxonomy): Bacteria > Bacillota > Clostridia > Oscillospirales > Ruminococcaceae > Anaerofilum. The sequence goes on along the minus strand of JAHHUF010000050.1, from coordinate 3,159 downwards.
GCATTTGTCTGAATTAGGTTTTGTTGTAAATACTCAGGTGACTGTTATTAGTGAGATGGCAGGAAATTTGATTTTGAAAGTCAAAGATAGCCGTGTTGCATTGGATAAAGCAATGGCAAACCGCATTATGATTTAAGGGGGATATTTTGTGAAGACACTGAAAGATGTGAAGGTTGGAGAAAGCGCAATTGTAAAAAAGTTGCATGGTGAGGGTCCAGTTCGCCGCAGAATTATGGACATGGGCATTACAAAAGGCGTTTCGCTGTTTGTAAGAAAGGTTGCTCCTTTGGGTGACCCAATGGAACTGAATGTTCGTGGATATGAACTGAGCGTTCGCAAAGCAGATGCCGAAATGATTGAGGTTGAATGATAGATTGCACTGCCTTTAATCTTGTGGTGTGAAATTTTGCGGCACGGTTAGAGGATACTAACTATTTTTCGATATAACTATTTTTCGATATAACTATTTTTCGATAAAAGATAAAATATAAAGACAAAACAGCGGGAGGAAATCAGCAATGAAAATTACGATTGCACTTGCAGGCAATCCAAACTGTGGAAAAACAACCTTGTTCAACGCTCTTACCGGTTCAAACCAATATGTTGGCAACTGGCCGGGTGTAACGGTTGAAAAGAAAGAAGGCAAGCTGAAAGGTGAAAAAGAAGTTGTCATTCAGGACTTGCCTGGTATTTATTCTCTCAGTCCCTATACATTAGAAGAAGTTGTGGCTCGTGGCTATTTGGTAAACGAGCATCCAGACGCAATTTTGAATATTGTTGATGGTACTAACATTGAACGAAACCTATACTTAACTACACAGCTGTTGGAACTGGGGATTCCGATGGTAATTGCTGTGAATATGATTGACTTGGTTCGCAAAAATGGTGACCAAATCAATCTGAAGCAATTGTCTGAGCAGCTTGGTGTTCCTGTGGTGGAAATCAGTGCTTTGAAAAACGAAGGCATTATAGAAGCTGCAAAAATAGCCATCAGCCAAGTACAGGCAGCAAAACACAAACAACTGTCTATTTTTGGTGAAGAAATTGAATCCCATATCAAAAACATTCAGTCCACATTGGGAAATACAGTAGATGCAAACTTTAGCCACTGGTATGCAATTAAGTTGTTTGAGCGTGATGAAAAAGCAGCAGAAGACCTGCAAATCACTGAACAGCAAAAACAGCTGATTGAAGAACAAATTGCTGCTTGTGAGAAAGAGCAGGATGACGATGCAGAAAGCATTATCACTAACCAGCGTTATCAGTACATTTCTTCCATAATTGACAAATGTGTCAAGAAAAAGAATGCAAAACATAGCTTAACCATTTCAGATAAGATTGACCGCGTTGTCACCAACCGTATTTTGGCGTTGCCCATTTTCGTTGCAGTGATGGCATTTGTTTATTGGGTTGCGATTGGTACTGTTGGCACAGCTATGACCGATTGGACAAATGATGTGCTGTTTGGAGAAATCATTCCCCCAGCAGTTACCAGTTTCTTGGAGAGCATTAACTGTGCACCTTGGCTTGTAGGCTTGATTGTAGATGGTATCATCGCCGGTGTAGGTGCTGTATTGGGCTTTGTTCCCCAGATGCTTGTTCTGTTCCTAATGCTTTCTTTGTTGGAAGATGTGGGTTATATGGCCCGTGTTGCGTTTATCATGGACCGTGTCTTCCGCAAATTCGGTCTGTCCGGCAAAAGCTTTATCCCCATGCTGGTAGGTTCTGGATGTGGTGTTCCCGGTGTTATGGCATCCCGTACCATCGAAAATGAGCGTGACCGCCGTATGACCATCATGACAACCTGCTTTGTGCCTTGTGGTGCAAAAATGCCCATCATTGGTCTGTTTGCAGGTGCATTGTTTGGTAACAACGGTTGGGTTGCAGTCAGTGCTTATTTTATCGGCATTGCAACCATCATTATCAGTGGTATTATCCTGAAAAAGTTCAAATCCTTTGCAGGTGAGCCTGCTCCCTTTGTTATGGAGCTGCCTGCATATCACACCCCAACCTTTGGCAATATTTTCCGTGCTACATGGGAGCGTGGTTGGAGCTTTATCAAACGTGCTGGTACTGTTATTTTGGCATCTTCCATCATCCTGTGGTTCTTGCAGGGATTTGGATTCACCGAAGCAGGCTTTGGCATGGTAGAAGACAACAATACCAGTTTGTTGGCAAGCATTGGTTCTGCAATTGCATTCATCTTTGCACCTTTGGGCTTTGGTCATTGGCAGGCAGCCGTTGCTGTGTTCACTGGTTTGATTGCAAAAGAAAATGTCGTTAGTACATTTGGTGTTTTGTATCACTTTGCTGGCGAACTTTCCGAAAATGGCGAAGAAATTTGGGGCAATATCGCTTCTAACTTTACTGGACTCACTGCATACAGCTTTATGATTTTCAACCTGTTGTGTGCTCCTTGCTTTGCTGCAATGGGCGCAATCAAACGCGAAATGAATAATAGCAAATGGACAGTAGCAGCGATTGGCTATATGTGCTTGGCAGCATACGCAGTTTCTTTGATTGTATACCAATTGGGTGGCCTGATTACCGGCGAAGTTGCATTTGGTGTCGGTACTGTTGTTGCAGCTGTGGTTTTGGTAGGTATAATCTATCTTTTGGTTCGTCCCAACCAATATAATTCAGATTACAAAAAGAAATAAGATTTGAAAGGGGAGAGGTTACATGAACCCACAAACAATTATCATTGCGTTGATTATTTTGGTTATCTTTGTTGTAATTGTACGAAACGAATGGAAAAAACACAAACAGGGCGGTGGATGCTCTGGGTGTGGAAACAGCGGAGGTTGTAGTGGGGGCTGCGGTTGTTCCTCCCACAATCAAACAAATTCACATTGATTTTTACTTAAGTCATATAAATTCTTTTTCTTTTCTCTCCAGAAAACGCTCAAACATTGTTTTGGGCGTTTTTTGTTGACAGAAAAAAGAAAATCAAGTATTGTTATAACAAAAAATGAAGGTGATTTCAGCATGAATAAGGGTTTGATACATTTATATACAGGCGATGGAAAAGGTAAAACTACCGCAGCAATGGGTTTGGCATTCCGTGCAATGGGGTGTGGAAAACGCGTCGTTGTGGTGCAGTTTTTGAAAGGAACCCTCACAGGGGAAACTGTCATGTTGGAACAAGCAGGGGCAAAG
>JAHHUF010000005.1 GCA_020024115.1 Anaerofilum sp. | reverse complement strand
TTTCTATTTATGGGCGATGCTGTATTTTTATAATTATTTTTAAAAAAGAATTTTAGAAGATTCTTTTTGCTTGTTTGTTTTTGAATTTAGGACTGAAAAAGTATGCTTATAAAGATGGTGCAAAAAGTGTTACAGGTTATTTTTACTATGTTATAATTTATGACAACAAAAAACTCAATTGAAATTTGTTAAAATAAATACCAATTCAACCTAAATTCTCCAAATAAGAGATGTCATTCTTGTTCAAAGATAGGTATTCTTCCATTATAAATAAATGGAGGTGAATCAAATGAACCAAAGCAGACTTTGAAATGCGGATGAAATCCTTGCCCAACAATTACTCCAATTCATAAAGAGGTTTGTTTACAACAAAGCGTTTGCAAGCTGTGTCATATAGGGCAAGTTCTCGCCCTTCAGTGCGAATAATTTCGATGCTTTTGGGTGGAATGATAAAGATTTTATCCTCTGCCTGTACGGAAATGATTGTGCTGCTGCCTTCTTTTTCCAATATCTCGATTGCCGTTTGAATGGATGGTGTCAATTTGGAAAGATGTAGCACTGCACAAGGTTCTTGGAGTGTGGGGTCAATCTGAACTTCTACACGCATTAGCAATCTCCTTTCTATGCGGATTTGATAGTGTCATTATAGGCATATGAGATTGAAAAAAGCGTGCATTTAACATTGCTATACCGCAGCTTGAACGCTAAAATAAACAAGATAGCCAAACACACTCTTTTGATATAAAATAAAGGCAGTAACCTTTTGAAAAAATGGTATTGTTTGTTCTCAAATAAAGAAAAAGGAAATGGTGAATAAGGCTTGTTATGCAAGTGCTTTGAGAATTTGAGTGAGTTTTACAGAGAAAATCTTTCTGCACTTTCAGCAGTGTGGAAATTTCTGTAATAGATTCTGTTGAATTACAAAAACGGATAAAATAGTACGAATAACTGTGCCATTAGAATAGGAGTGTTTTTATGAACTGTCTGTTGGAAATTTGCGTGGATTCAGTGGAATCTGCCCAAAATGTACAAGTTGGAGGTGCCGATAGGTTGGAACTGTGCTCCAATCTCATCATTGGAGGGACATCACCTACTATGGCACTGATAAAGGAAGTTCTTTCAATGGTTGAGATTCCTGTCAATGTTTTGCTTCGTCCTCGCTTTGGTGATTTTTGCTATACCAAAGCAGAAAAGCGTGTGCTGTTGCAGGAAATTAAAGATTGTCGCAATTTAGGTGTGAATGGTGTGGTAATTGGTGCTCTCACACCTGATGGACGGCTAGATATGCCATTTTTAGCGGAATGTATCCAAACAGCAGAGCAATTGGATGTGACACTGCATCGAGCATTTGATTTGACACAAGACCCCTTTCAAGCAATGGAAGATGCCATCTCGTTGGGAATAAACACCATTCTCACCAGTGGGCAACGGGCAACAGCGCAACAAGGTGCGAAGATGTTGGAGCAGCTTTGTGAGCAAGCAAAGGGGCGAATCTGTATCTTAGCAGGCAGCGGTGTGGCACCAGAGAATATGCGCCTTTTGTTTGAAAAGGGGATTCGGCAGTTTCACGGCTTTGCCAAAAAAACTGAAGATAGCCCCATGCAGTACCGTCGTGAAGGTGTTCCAATGGGATTGCCTGTTGCCGATGAATATCAGCGCAGTTACACCGATGCTGCTGTTGTTCGGCGGATGAAGGAGTGTCTGTACCAACTTAAATAGGCATAAAATCACATACTGGCATAAAAAATATCAATAAAGCACAAAAAAGCACAAAAATTGGTTTGTGTTTAGTGTTCAAGGTTCACAATTTGCACACATTCTATATGTAAAAAAGCACAAAATTTAATTAATATAATACAAAATTCTTGACAATTTGTGAACAGAACACTATACTAAAGACACAATCAGTGATTTGGATTGTTACTGTTCGGCAGGCAAAACCAGATTTTACAAGGCGTTGGGCTTGTGAAATTTGGTTTTTTGTTTTTTGTCATTCCTTTCTTCATTTTATAAGAAACTATATTTTTAAGGGGGCTGCAAATGAAGGTTCAGAAAGTTATCAACAATAATGTAGTTTCTTGTATTGATGATTCAGGAATAGAATCTGTTGCTATGGGAAAAGGACTTGGGTTTTGTTCCCATCCGGGCGATAGTTTGAACCAATCAAAGGTGGAAAAAATCTTTCGGCTGGAAAGCCAGAGCGAAACAAACCGTTTGAAAAAATTATTTGCCACCGTTTCCGAAAAAGAGATTGAACTGTGCAATCAAATCATTCAATATGCCTGCGAAAACCTGAACCGCACACTTAGCCCCAGCCTTTACCTGACCCTGACCGACCATATCAGCTTTGCGTTGGAACGGATGGAACAGGGCATTACTTTTGAAAGTGCGCTTCTTGCTGAGGTACGAACCTTTTATCCCAGAGAGTTTGCGGTTGGGAAATATGCCAACGAACTGATTCGACAAAAGCTGGGCGTGGTATTTCCCGAAGATGAGGCAGCCAGCATTGCCCTGCATCTGGTGAATGCAGAGTTGGATAACTCCCTTAGCGACACCATGCAGATGACACAGGCTCTCCATAATATTCTGGAAATTTTACGCCAAAGTCGTGAGATTGAGTTGGAGGAAGGCGATTCCTATTTTGACGAGTTTACCATTCAACTCAAATTTTTGGCAATCCGTACATTTGCAGGAACAGAAGAACGAAAGCAGGAATCCGAATTTGTGGATTTTATCAGAAAAATCAATCCAAAAGAATATGCCTGTGCCACACTGATTGCGGAGTATCTGGAAAAACAGACACAAAACCCTGTATCTGATACAAGCAGAGCATATTTAGCAATATACATTCATCGTATTAACAAATGCAAACCTTAGGAAAGAAGGAATACTGTTATGGGCTTTTTGAATCATTTATTTTCCACTCCTGAATTGGAGATTGGGGCACCGGTTGCAGGAAAAGTTGTTGCACTTGCAGAAGTGAATGACCCCACTTTCCGCGATGAAATTCTTGGCAAGGGGATTGCGGTTTGTCCGACTGCGAATCAAATTGTTGCTCCCTGCAATGCCAAAGTGGATTTAATGTTTGATACCGGTCATGCTGTTAGCTTGATGGCAGACTGTGGTGCTGAAATTCTGATTCATGTAGGGTTGAATACCGTACAGTTGAAGGGAAAGCATTTTACAGTCCATGCCCAAAATGGCGACCATGTAAAAGCAGGTCAGCTGTTGATTGAGTTTGACCGTGAAGCCATTGCAGCAGAAGGTTATGATGTGATTACACCAATGATTATCTGCAACACTAATAAATACGGCAAGGTAAAAACTTATACAGAAAAAACAGTAAACACAGGAGAAACTGTGATAGGACTGGTTGAATAAGCATAAACATATTCTATGTCTGAAAAGGAGTTGGAAGCAATGGTGAAAGGAACGGGTCATGCAGCGTTTTCTGGAATTGCCATTGGGCGTGCCTATGTTTATCGAAAACAACAAAATGAGCTGCCTATATCCTGTGGCGACCCTGCCATTGAGCAGAACAAATTTAATGAGGCAGTCAAAACCGCTCACCAGCAATTGCAGGCACTGTTTGAAAAAACAAAAGAGGAACTTGGTGAAGAACAGGCGATGATTTTGGATGTGCAGATGATGATGCTGGACGATTTGGACTATCTGGAAAGCGTTGAGCAGATGATTCAAGATGGTTCCAGTGCAGCACAGGCAGCACAGGACAGTGGAGATACATTCAGCACTGCTTTTGCCGCGATGGACGATGCCTACATGAAAGCACGTGCAGTGGACTTGAAAGATGTATCCCAGCGCATTGTGCAAATCTTATGCGGCAATCAGCAGGGAACCATAATAGAAGAACCCGGAATTTTGGTGGCTGAGGATTTGACACCAAGTGAAACTGTTCAGCTGCCCAAAGATAAAATTCTGGCTTTTGTTACACGACAGGGTTCTGCAAACAGCCACACTGCAATTCTTGCCCGTATTATGAATATCCCATCTTTGGTACAAACAGACATCCAACTAAACGATGAACTGGACGGAAAACTGATGATTGTAGATGGGTTTAATGGTACTTATTATCTGGAGCCAGACGAGGATACTCTGGAGCAAATGCAGCAAAAAGAAAAAGAAGCTGCAAAGGAACGAGTACAGCTGGAGGCATTTCGAGGAAAACCAAGCATAACCCGTACAGGACATAAAATTAAACTGTTTGCAAATATTGGAAACCCAGAAGATGCCCAAGCGGTTTTGGAAGGTGATGCAGAGGGAATTGGGCTGATGCGAAGTGAATTTCTGTATCTGGGACGCACCAGTTTTCCCACAGAGCAGGAATTGTTCGATGCCTATCACAGTGTGGTTGAAAAGATGGATGGACGACAGGTTGTTATCCGAACTTTAGATATTGGTGCTGATAAAAAAGTGGATTACTTTGGACTTCAGCCAGAAGAAAATCCAGCACTGGGATATAGAGGAATTCGTATTTGTTTGGAGCAGGATGAAATTTTCAGACCTCAAATGCGAGCCATCTACCGTGCCGCAGCCTATGGCAATGTCTGTGTGATGTTCCCAATGATTACATCCGTTTGGGAAGTTCGTCAAATTAAGGCATTTTGTGCCAAAATTCAAGAGGAACTCAAAGCAGAGGGGCTTCCCTGCGGAAATGCTCAATTGGGGATTATGATTGAAACTCCTGCTGCTGCACTCATAAGTGACCAACTGGCAGAGGAAGTGGACTTTTTCAGTGTTGGAACCAACGATTTGACCCAGTATACATTGGCGGTTGACCGCCAGAATGCACAGTTGGATAAATTCTATGACCCCCACCATCCAGCATTGCTGAGATTGCTGAAAATCATTGCTGCAAATGCTCACAAAGCAGGAATTTGGGCAGGTATTTGTGGCGAACTGGGTGCGGATACTACCTTGACCGAGGACTTTATTCGGATGGGCTTTGACGAACTTTCGGTTTCGCCTGGGCGCATTCTGGAATTGAGAAAAAAAGTTTGCGAAAGTGAGGCGACTCCTAATGAAAGAATTTCAGTATGTAATCACAGATGAACTGGGTATGCACGCCCGTCCTGCCGGACAGCTGGTGAAGGTTGCGTCCAGCCAGCCCTGCGATGTCAAGCTGAGTGCCAATGGTCAAACTGTGGACGGAAAGAGGATTATTGGTGTGATGCGGTTGGCAGCAAAGCAAGGACAGACACTGACGGTCACCTGTGAAGGGCAGGGCGAAGAAGAAGCTGCTGCTGTGATTGAGGAGTTCTTGAAAAACAACCTGTGAATCTGGCACATTGAACCACCGTGGGCCGATGGGTCAATGGTCAAAATAAATTGAGAGGAGACATACAGATTATGATGAAGTATCTGCAAAAGCTCGGAAAAGCTTTATTCTTGCCGGTAGCAATCCTTCCCATCTGCGGCATTTTGATGGGTATTGGCTATGCAATTGCCCCTGGTGTTATGGGAGTTCCGGACGCTCCCACCAGTGGTGCATTGTATACAATTGGTTATTTCCTGATTAAAGCCGGTGGCGCTTTGATTGACAATATGGCTTTGTTGTTTGCCATTGGTGTTGCAGTTGGTTTGTCCAAAGATAATGATGGCACAGGTGGTTTGGCTGGCTTGGTATCTTGGTTGATGGTTACAGGTCTGCTGAATCCTGATGTTGTAAGCGTAATCTATCCCTCTATGATGGACAACAAAACCAATGCAGTTGCCTTTGCACAAATCAAAAACCCGTTCATCGGTATTTTGTGTGGTGTTATTGGTGCTATTTGTTACAACAAATTCAAGAATACCAAAATGCCTGATATTCTTGCCTTCTTCGGTGGAAAACGTTCGGTTGCTATCATTACAGGTCTCGTATCCATTGTTGTTGCAGCTGTTCTGCTGTTTGTATGGCCTGTTCTGTTTGGTGTTTTGGTTGCCGTTGGTAATGGTATCAAGAGTTTGAAATATGTGGGTGTTGGTATTTATGCGTTCCTGAACCGTCTGCTGATTCCGACTGGTTTGCACCATGCGTTGAACAATGTATTCTGGTTCGATACCATCGGCATGGGTGACCTGACCGCTTACTGGAAAGCTCTGGTTGAAGGCGGCGTTATGGAAAACGGTAAGGTTATTGACTGGTCTGTTGGTATGTACATGGCAGGATTCTTCCCCTGCATGATGTTTGGTATCCCCGGTGCTGCTTTGGCTATGATTCAAACAGCAAAAACCAAAAAGCGTAAAGCTACCATTGGTTTGGTTGGTTCTGCTGCAATCTGCGCATTGTTGTGCGGTGTTACCGAGCCATTCGAGTTCGCATTCATGTTCCTTGCTTTCCCATTGTATGTTGTATACGCTTTGCTGTATGGTATCTTTGCAGCTGTTACCGTAGCACTTGGCTATCGTGCCGGTTTCTGTTTCTCCGCAGGTTTGACTGATGCGTTCTTCTCTTCCTTCCTGCCTGCTGCAAACAAGAGCTGGTTGCTGCTGCCGATGGGTCTGGCTGCTTTTGTAGTGTTCTATTTGGTATTCCTGTTTGCTATCAAAAAGTTCAACCTCAAGACTCCTGGTCGTGAGGATGACCAGGAAGATGAAATGAACATTGAAATCTCCGACAATGACTTCACCGAAATGGCTCGAATCATCATGGAAGGTCTGGGTGGCCCGGAAAATGTTGAGTCTATTGACAACTGCATTACCCGTCTGCGCTTAGAGGTTAAAGACCGTCTGCTGGTTGATGAAAAGAAAATTAAGTCTTCCGGATGTGCTGGTGTCATTCGTCCGGGTAAGACCAGTGTTCAGGTCATTATTGGACCAAAGGTTCAGTTTGTAGCAGATGAGTTTAAGAAGCTGACAAAAGTCTGATACAAAGGTTTTAAGCTGTGAAATCTGCTCTGGCCCACAGTGCAGATAAAACCGAATGATTGACAAGAGCCTGCTGAACACAGGCTCGGAAAACAAAACAAGAGACTGCCCACCGTGGGGTAGTCTTTTGTTTTGTTTGATTGGGAATGGGATGCTGTTTGTTTCAGAATTTTGTTGTAATATCTCGACTATACTTCTCTGTTATGATATACTTGTTAAAGTTATGCTTTTATGGGGGGAGGAATTTTTTTGGGTGAACAGAACAAGGAAAAGAAAGCAACAAAGCATATTTGTGTGGGTCTGTTGGCCCATGTTGATGCCGGCAAAACAACCCTTTCAGAGGCAATGTTGTACTGCGGGGGATGTATTAAAAAGCTGGGCAGAGTAGACCACCAAAATGCTTTTTTGGATACGGATACGATGGAAAAGGAACGGGGAATCACCATCTTTTCCAAACAGGCAAAGTTGGAACTGCCTGACTGGGACATCACTCTGATGGATACGCCTGGGCACATGGATTTTTCCGGGGAAATGGAACGGACATTGCAGGTTTTGGACTATGCTGTTTTGGTGATTAGTGGGTCAGATGGGGTGCAGAGCCACACACAAACGGTGTGGAAACTGTTGCAGCAATACAAAATTCCAACCTTTTTATTTGTGAATAAAATCGACCTTGCAGGGGTTGACCAACAGGCATTGATTTTGGAACTGAAAAAACGATTGTCGGATGGATGCGTTCCTTTTTTGCCGGAAATGGAATCTGTTTGGGAAGAACTTTCCATGCAGGATGAAGATGCAATGGAAGAATATTTGCAGACAGAACGATTGTCCCGTGAAACCGTTGCAAGGATAATTGCAGAAAGAAAAGTTTTTCCGTGTTATTTTGGCTCTGCTTTGAAGTTGCAAGGGGTAGAGGAATTTTTGCAGGGTATTTGCCAATATGCAAAACAGCCTGTGTATGAACCGGAGTTTAAAGCAAAGGTGTACAAGATTTCTCGTGACCCACAAGGAAACCGCCTGACCTATTTAAAGGTGACAGGTGGATGCTTGAAAGTAAAAACCATGCTTTCGAGTGTGAGTGCAAAAGGGGTTCAATGGCAGGAAAAGGCTGACCAAATCCGCATTTATTCGGGAGCAAAGTTTGTTCCGGCAGAACAGGTGGCAGCAGGTACGATTTGTGCAGTGACAGGGCTGACTAAAACCATGCCGGGCGACGGATTGGGGCAAGAAACCAGTTCCCGACCGCCTATTTTGGAGCCAGTTATGAGTTGTCGGCTGCATCTGCCAGCCCAATATGATGTACACAATGCGTTGATGAAGCTGAGCCAGTTGGAAGAAGAAGACCCACAGCTGCATTTGGTATGGGACGAGCGTTTGGGTGAGATTCATCTGCAAATGATGGGTGAAGTACAACTGGATGTGTTGAAACGCAAAATTCTGGAACGGTTTGGAATGTCGGTTGGTTTTGGACAGGGAAGTATTTTGTACAAAGAAACCATTTCCAAACCAGTAGTTGGAATTGGACATTTTGAACCGCTGCGCCATTATGCAGAGGTGCATCTTCTGCTGGAGCCTGCACCGACAGGGAGCGGATTGACATTTGCGACCAATTGCCCGGAAAATACCCTTGATAAAAACTGGCAGAATTTAGTTTTGACCCATCTTGCAGAAAAAGAACATCGAGGGGTTTTGACTGCAAGCCCAATCACAGATATGAAAATTACTTTGATTGCAGGGAAGGCTCACCTAAAGCATACAGAAGGGGGAGATTTTCGGCAGGCAACCTATCGGGCAGTGCGTCATGGCTTGATGCAGGCAGAAAGCGTTTTGCTGGAACCCTGGTATGATTTTCGGATAGAACTGCCCACAGAGCAGGTTGGCAGAGCAATGGCAGATGTGCAGCGGATGGGGGGAGAATTTTCATCGCCGCAGACACAGGGCGAAGAAACTGTTTTGCAGGGGATGGTACCCGCTGCTTTTATGCAGGGGTATCAAATGGAAATCATCAGCTATACCAAAGGCAGAGGAAAGCTGTTTTGTGTTCCGGCTGGATACCGCCCCTGCCATAATGCCCAAGAAGTAATCGAGCAGATTGGCTATGACAGTGAACATGATGTAGAAAATACAGCAAATTCTGTTTTTTGCTCCCATGGGGCGGGATTTACTGTTCATTGGAGCGAGGTGCAAAGATATGCACATATAGACACTTCTCCGCGGTTTGAACCAGAACCTTCCATCCAAAAAAGCAGTCGCCCTATTCGGATTCGTTCCAGCAAAGATGCTGATGACAAAGAACTGGCAGAAATTTTTGAGCGAACTTATGGTGCAGTCAAGCGCAGAGAGCTGTTCCGTACAGAGCTGAAGCCACAGCAAGAATACGTTTATCAAGACCAAGGCCCCGAGTATTTGTTGGTGGATGGGTATAATATTATTTTTGCATGGGATGACCTGAAACAACTGGCACAGCAGAATTTGGAGGCTGCACGGCAGGCATTGGCAGATATTTTGTGCAATTACCAAGGGTTTAAACAATGTTATCTGATTTTAGTCTTTGATGCTTATAAGGTTGCCCGCAATGTGGGAGAAGTCAGCCGTTATAATAACATTCATATTGTTTATACAAAAGAAGCTGAAACAGCAGATATGTATATCGAAAAGGTCACATATCAATTAAAAGGAAAGCATCGTGTCAAGGTGGCAACCTCAGACAGTGCAGAACAATTGATTATATTGGGACATGGGGCATCAAGGCTTTCGGCAAATATGCTGCGTGAAGAAATTGAACGCACCAACAACCAAATACGGCAAATTATTGAGAAAAAAAGATAAAAAGATGCCCCCTTTTTTGTGGGGGTGCATCTTTTTTGGTGAAATTATTTGCAGGAATTGCGGTATTCGGAAGGGGAGATTCCCTCATGCTTTTGAAAAGACTGTGCAAAATAGCTGGCAGAACTAAAGCCCAATGACTCTGAAATTTGCTTGATAGAGCTTTCGGTTGTTTGCAGCAGAAATTTTGCTTCGTCAAATTTTCTTTTCAGCATATAGTTGATGGGGCTGGTGCCATAAGTATGCTTGAATTTGCGGACAAGATTGAATTTGCTGAGGTTGATTTTGGATGCAAGCATGTCAAGATTGATTTCTTTGGTGAAGTTGTCATCTATATACTGCTTTACCCAAAAAATATTGTGGTCAACCGCAGCACCTGGCAAAGCGGATGCAGGGTCAGATGGTTTGGTTTGAATGGGAGAAAGGCGGTTGAGTTGAATCAACAAAATATTGAGAATATTATAACACACAATATCATAGGATTTGGATTTTTCTTCCAGTTCACGAATTAAGGTGGACAGTAATGTTAATATCAACATTTCAGAACTGGAAAAGTTGCCTTGATAATAACCGCAAGAAAGATTGTCAAACAAAATATCAATGCCGGAAATGCCAAGCGAAATGTACTCCAATGGAGCATCAAGGCTGCTGTGTTCGGTGTGCTCAGTAAACGGAGGAATGATGACAAAATCGTTGGTTTGAACAGGAATTGCAGTGTTGCGCACCCAAAAATCACCTTTGCCTTGAATACAAAAGAAAATCTCTGCACACTCATGGGAATGGCGGTTGCTGTTCCAATCATGCTCAAAGCGAGCAAGACAAGCATATAAAAGCTGAAAAGAACTAGGTGCATTTGATGAATTGTGTAAATCAAAAACTTGAAACATAATTGTTTTCCTTTTAAATATATTAAAAATCTTTAAAACATCAAAGCCTTCAGTGATTAATCATATCATTTTTTATACTGCATTTTTGTTGAAAAATAGATGATGAATTCAATATATATAATTTATAAGTCAATATATCATATTTTCGGCTTGTTTTCTAGAGTATATATCATTAAAAATGGATAAAATTTATGTTTTTAGTTAATCTTTCTAAAAGAAAGGTTAATTTGTCCTAGAAAATCATAAAAAGGCTATTTGATTTTGAAAATTATTTAAAAATACTTTTGCTTAAAAAGAAAAAAGGTGTTTGGATAAGTTTTTTCCAAACACCTTTTGATTCTTTCTTCATAAAGCTATATGTTTAATCAAGTGGTTTTGTCCATTGTTTTACTACTCCTTATCGTATAAATTGATAAAATACATTTGAATACTCACACCATTCAAATTGATTGAACATAAAACCCGGTTTTCAACAATTTTTACATTTTTTGTTGAAAAAATAGCTGCTATATCTTAGGGAATTGAATGATTGAAAAAAGCGTTTGACTCTAAATCATAAGGGGTTTGCTGGTAGACATAATAGTTGAGCCAATTGCTATACAGCAAGTGTGCATGGCTGCGCCAACAAAAATTGATGCCTTTTTCGGGGTTGTTGTCAATATAGTAATTTTGGGGTATTTCTATGGGAATACCTTTCTGTAAATCACGACGGTATTCACCATCCAAAGTGAGTTTATCATATTCCGGATGCCCTGTAACAAAAATTTGTCTGCCGGAATCAGTAGAAAGCAAAAATGACCCCGCTTGTTCGCTTTTTGCCAAAATCCGCAAAGCAGAACAAGAAGCAGCTTGTTGCTCGCAAATGCCTGTGTGCCGAGAATGGGGAGCAAAAAATACTTCGTCAAACCCACGCACCAACGGAATGGAAGAACGCAAAACATGGTGCGGAAAAACACCGAACATTTTTTGGGAAAGAGGTTGTTTGTCGATGCCAAAATGATAGTAAAGCCCCGCCTGCGCCCCCCAGCAAACATGAAGGGTTGACCAGACATTTGTTTTGGAAAATTCCATAATTTCACACAGCTCATCCCAATAGTCTACTTGTTCAAAGAGAATCTGCTCCACAGGGGCACCTGTGATAATCATTCCATCAAATCTTTGCCGGCGAATGCTTTCAAAGGTGGTGTAAAAAGCGTTGAGATGGCTTTGGGGTGTGTTTTTGGAAATATGACTGCCTGTATGCACAAATGTAAGCTCTACCTGCAAAGGAGTGTTTGCCAAAAGCCGTGCAAGCTGGGTTTCGGTGGCAATTTTGGTGGGCATCAGATTCACAACTACAATTCGCAATGGGCGAATATTTTGGCTGAGGGCTCTGGTTTCGGGCATGACAAAAATGTTTTCCTGCTCCAGTGCCTCGGCAGCAGGAAGATTTTGAGGAAGAATAATGGGCATGACAATACAATACTCCTTTCATTCCATAGCAAGACCTCCCCACATCAATGCGGGGAGGCGGCAGGCAGAATTATTTGCAGGATTTTTGCAATGCCTGTTCAAAGTCCGCAATAATATCTCTGATTTCTTCAATACCAACCGAAACACGAATCAGCTCGGGACGAATCCCTGCGGCAACTTGCTCTGTTTCGCTTAGCTGGCGATGGGTGGTAGAGGATGGATGCAGAACACTGGTACGCAAATCTCCAACATGAACCACAAGGCTGGTCATTTCCAGATTTTCAATAAACTTCATGCCAGTTTCTAAACCGCCTTTTACTCCAAAGGTCAGCACTCCGCCACAGCCCTTTGGCATATATTTTTCTGCAAGTGCATGATAAGTGTTACCATCCAAACCGGGATAGTTGACCCATTGCACATAGGGGCTTTGCTGCAAATACGCTGCAAGTGCAAGAGCATTTTCGCAATGACGCTGCATACGCAGATGTAAAGTTTCCAATCCTAAATGAGTGAGCCATGCGTTTTGCGGTGCCATCACTGCACCAAAATCACGCAAAAGCTGGCTGCGAAGTTTGACGGCAAAGGCTGCTTTGCCAAAGGCCTGAGTATACACCAAACCATGATAGCTTTCGTCGGGTTGGGTCAATTGTGAGTATTTTCCAGAGGCTTCCCAATCAAATGTACCACCATCAATGACAATTCCACCTACACTGGTAGCGTGTCCATCGGAATATTTGGTGGTGGAATGTACCACAATATCTGCACCCAGTTCCAGTGGATGGCAGCAATAAGGGGTTGCCAGAGTGTTGTCAACAATGAGTGGAACACCCAGCTTTTTTGCAGCAATTGACCATTTTTCAAAATCCAAAATTGTCAATGCAGGGTTTGCAAGGCTTTCTGCAAACAGAACCTTTGTGTTGGGGGTTGCTGCTGCAAGAATTTCTTCCAGTGAGCAATCGGGGTTGACTAAGGTGTGGGAAATTCCCAGCTTTTCAAAGCTGACTGCAATCAGGTTGTGGCTGCCACCGTAAATGTTAGAGGATGCCAGAATGTGGTCGCCTGCCTGACAGATATTTAGCAATGCCATCAAAGTGGCGGATTGTCCGCTGGAAGTGGCAACGGCTGCGACACCGCCTTCCAGCAAATTCATTTTGCCCTCCAGAGCTGCAACGGTGGGATTGGAAATGCGGGTATACATATGGCTGTCACTTTGCAAATCAAACAAAGCGGCAACATCGGCAGTGTTGTAATACCGATAAGTAGTGCTTTGTGCAATGGGCAACTCCTGCGGTTCACCAGATTGTGCACGATAGGTGCCGTGCACACAGGCACTATTAAATGATAGTTTCATTTATAATATCCCCCTTAATATGCAATCATATTTTTGCTGCAACATCATATATCGGAAAATTTTGCAATATTTCCTTTTATTGTACGATGATTCCAACAAAGGGTCAAGAAAGAGTTTTCAATAAATTAGGCGTAGTTCTGGAAAACTTCACATTTCCATGCTATACTATTGAAAGAAATATAAAATAATCGTTTGGGCAGTCAACAATTGCCCGATGCTCATTGAAAAAGGAGAAAAAACTGTGCTGACTGTATCTGATGTAAGCCTGCAATTTGCAGGTTCAACTTTGTACAAACATGTAGATTTGAAATTTACTGAGGGCAATTGCTATGGTATCATTGGTGCCAATGGTGCCGGAAAATCTACCTTGCTGAAAATTTTGTCAGGTCAATTGGAGCCAACCACCGGTAATGTAAGCCTGAAACCAAACAGCCGTATGAGTGTTTTGGAACAAGACCATTTTAAATATGATGACTATACCGTCATGGAAACCGTTTTGATGGGCAACCCAAAACTCTACTCCATTATGAAAGAGAAAGATAAACTTTACAACAAAGAGGATTTTTCAGAGGCGGATGGCGAGCGTGCCGCTGAGCTGGAAGGTGAGTTTGCAGAGATGGGCGGCTGGGAAGCAGAAAGCGATGCAGCACAACTGCTGAATGGCTTGGGCTTGACCGGCTTTGACCACTATGGTTCTATGGCAGCTTTGGACGGAAAAGGAAAAGTGAAGGTGCTGCTGGCAAAAACATTGTTTGGACACCCGAATGTTATTCTGATGGACGAGCCAACCAATGGTTTGGATTTGCCCAGCATTACATGGCTTGAGGACTTTTTGATGGACTATGACGGAACTGTTATCGTAGTAAGCCATGACCGCCACTTCCTCAATGCGGTTTGTACCCATACAGTTGATATTGACTATGGTAAGGTGAAACTCTATGCGGGCAACTACGATTTCTGGTACGATTCTTCCCGTTTGATGCAGCAGTTGATTCGCAACCAAAATAAGAAAAAAGAAGAAAAAATTAAGGAACTGCAATCCTTTATCCAGCGATTCTCTGCAAATAAATCTAAGTCGAAACAGGCTACCAGCCGTAAAAAGATTTTGGATTCCATTCAGTTGGAGGATATGCCGGCATCCAGCCGTAAATATCCTTTTGTACAGTTTAGCCCTGAACGGGAAGCAGGTAAGGATATTTTGTTTGTGGAAGAAATCAGCAAGACCATTGATGGAGTCAAGGTGCTGGATAAAGTCACCTTTACTGCAAACAAATTCGACAAAATTGCTTTTGTGGGCGAAAACGAAGTGGGACAAACCGCTTTGATGCAGATTTTGGCTGGTGAAATGGAACCGGATGAAGGCAGCTTTAAATGGGGCGTGTCCACCACCCAAAGCTATTTCCCCAAAGATAACACCGCATTTTTTGAGGATTGTGACCTGAATTTGATTGAATGGTTGCGTCAGTATTCTCCTGACCCATCCGAAACCTATCTGCGTGGATTTTTGGGAAGAATGCTGTTCTCTGGTGATGATGTTTTGAAGCCTGCAAAGGTGCTGTCCGGTGGCGAAAAGGTGCGCTGTATGCTCAGCCGTATGATGATGAACAGTGCAAATGTGGTGATGCTTGACCAGCCTACCGACCACTTGGATTTGGAAAGTATTGCTGCTTTGACCGATGGGCTGGAAGCATACAAAGGCAATGTTTTTCTGGCTACCCATGACCACCAATTGATTGATACCGTTGCAAACCGTATTATTGAACTGCCAATGCCTGGCGAAAGCGGCTGTTTGGATTATAGCGGAAGTTTTGAAGAATTTTTGGATTGGAAAGCATCTCGTTGAATTTCCATCAGAAAATGAACCTCACAGCCCCTTACTTAGGGGCTGTGTTTTACCATAAAGACCTAGAAAGTTACACCATTTTATGGAAAAGGAGAAGAACGATGAAAAAAACCTTGTATTTGGGAAATATTTTGACAATGGAAGACTCTTTGTATGCACAGGCAATGTTGGTGGAAGATGGAAAAATTGCAGCCATTGGAAGCAAAGAGCAGGTGCTTGCCCTTGCTGACCAAGATACAGAAAAGGTTGAACTGGGCGACAAGCTGCTGATGCCTGCTTTTATTGATGCACACAGCCATTTTTCGGGCTGTGCAAATGCAATGGTTCAGGTTCCTTTGGGAGAGGCAGTCAGCTTTGAGGAAATTGAAGAACGGATTGCACAGCATATCAAAAATCAAAAAATTCCGGCAGGTAAATTTGTGATTGCTCAAGGATATGACCACAATAATCTGAAAGAAAAAGCTCACCCCACCAAAGAAGTGCTTGACCGTGCTGCCCCCAACAATCCTGTCTTGATGCAGCATCAATCGGGACACATGGGTGTATTAAATACCGCTGCATTGGAAAAGTTTGGTGTAACAATGGATACAGAGGCACCTGTTGGTGGTATGATTGAAAAGAAAAACGGCGAAGTGACCGGCTATATGGAAGAAAACGCCTTTTTGACCTATTTGAAGCAGGTTCCTATGCCTTCTGTTCAGGAAATGATGGACATTTTTGAAAAGACACAAAAGATGTATGCAAGCTATGGCATTACCACTGTACAAGAGGGAATGTTGGTGCAGGAGTTGGCACCCTTTTATCAGATGCTTTTGCAGACAAATCGCCTGTGGCTTGATGTGGTTGGATATGGCGATTTGACTAAAGCAGAGTTTATGAAAGAAACCTTCAGCAATAATATCGGAAAATATCAGGGACATTTCCGTTTGGGTGGATATAAAATCTTTTTGGATGGTTCTCCTCAAGGAAAAACTGCATGGATGCTGCACCCTTATTTCAATGCAGAGGATGGATACCGAGGGTATCCCACAATGACTGATGAACAGGTGGAACAGGCAATCCGTGTGGTGGTGAAAGATAAAACACAGATTTTGGCACATTGCAATGGTGATGCCGCAGCTGAACAGTATATTTGTGCCGCAGAAAAAGTTGCAAAAGAAGACAGCTTGCTTTGCAGCTTGAAGCCGGTGATTGTGCATGCACAGCTAACCACAGCAAACCAACTGAAACGAGCCCACAAAATTGGAATGATGCCATCCTTTTTCATTGCGCATATTCTGCATTGGGGCGATGTGCATATCCAAAACTTTGGCTTGGAGCGTGCTTCTGAAATCAGCATGGCAGGAACAGCACAAAAAATCGGAATGCCTTTTACATTCCATCAGGACGCACCTGTGATTATGCCTGATATGCTGGAAACTGTCTGGTGTGCGGTCAAAAGAACAACAAAAGATGGTGTGGTTTTGGGAAAAGAAGAATGTATTTCTCCTTTGGAGGCACTCAAAGCAGTCACTTTATATGCCGCTTATCAATATTCCGAAGAACAGAATAAGGGAAGTTTGGCTGTGGGCAAGCAAGCTGATTTGGTCGTTTTAAGCGATGACCCCTTGAAGGTTGAGCCAGATGAGATTCGCAATATTCAGGTTTTGCAGACCATAAAAGAAGGTAAAACCATTTTTGCGAAAGAATAATTTGCAGAAAAGAGGAAACATAATGTATCGGCTTGGTTTTATTGGAACAGGAAATATGGGGACTGCTATGGTACAGGCAGCAGCCAACAGTGGCTATGCAAAAGAATGTTTTCTTACAAACCGTACCAGACTAAAAGCGGAGAAATTGGCACAAAAATACGGCTGTACCATGGCAAACAGTAACAGCGAAGTCGCCCAGCAGGCATATTATATTATGCTGGGCGTAAAGCCCCATTTGATGGCAGGGGTTCTGCAAGAGATTGCACCGGTTTTGAAGCAACGGCAGCAAGCAGGTGAACGCTTTGTTTTGGTGAGCATGGCAACTGCGCTAACCATTGAAATGCTGAAAGATATGGTGGATGGAGAGTATCCTGTGCTGCGAATTATGCCCAATACGCCTTGTGCAATTGGAAAAGGTATGGTTTTGGTAACGCCTGATTCTTTGGTTCAGCCACAGGAGACAGAAGAACTTTGCTGTTTGCTGCGAGCTGCGGGAAGATTTGACCCCATTGAAGAAGACTTGATGGATGCAGGAAGTGTCATTGCGGGCTGTACCGGCGCATGGGCGTGTATGATGATGGAAGGACTGGCAGACGGAGCCGTGCAAACAGGGATTCCCAGAGCAAAAGCCATTGAATATGCTGCACAGGCGGTGATGGGGGCTGCCGCTTTGGTGCTGGAAAGCGAAAAACATCCCGGTCAATTGAAGGATGAAGTATGCAGCCCTGCAGGCAGCACCATTGTGGGGGTACACGCTTTTGAGCGTGCCGGATTGAGAGGGGCAGCTATGGATGCAGTAACCGAAGCCTTTGCACGAACCAATCAAATGAAACAAAAATAAAAGAAGGTGCTGTGAATGACACAAACAACAAAAATGGCATTGGCGGCATCTTTGAAAAAGCTGATGAATAAAAAGACATTGGATAAAATCACAATTACTGATTTAACCGAAGATTGTGAAGTGAATCGGCAAACCTTTTATTATCACTTTAAAGATATTTATGATTTGGTTGAATGGATTTATCTCAATGAAGCATCCAAAGCCTTGGGAAATGAACGCACATACGATACATGGCAGCAAGGCTTTTTCCATCTTTTTGAGTATGCACTGGAGAACAAAACTTTTGTAATCAATACATATCATTCCATCAATAGAGAGACATTGGAGCGTTTTTTGTATAATGAAATTTATTCGCTGCTGCGAAATGTTGTGGAAGAAAAAGCTGTTGGAGTTTCAATTCAAGAAGAAGATAAGGATTTTATTGCACATTTTTATAAGTATGGCTTCGCCGGTGTGGTGCTGGACTGGATTGGAAAAGGAATGAAAGCGAATTCGGAAGAAATTGTGCAAAAGCTGGCTCTTTTGGTACAAGGAAATATTCCGGAAGCGATTGAACGCTTTTCTGATATAGATAGTTTTTATTGTGTTTATTGATTGAAAAAGTAAAAATCCCCTATACTGCCAATTTTGGAGGAGATAGGGGATTTGTTTTATCAAATTTTAATATAGTGAAAATAAAAAAAGAGTTTTCACACATTGTGTAAAAACTCTTGGTGCCGGTGGTGGGGGTCGAACCCACACGGTGTTGCCACCAACGGATTTTGAGTCCGTCTCGTCTGCCAATTCCAACACACCGGCGTTTATTCCTGACTGCTTGATTATTATACTACATAAAAATTGAAAATGCAATACCTATTTTGAAATTTTTTAAAAAAAATAAAAAAGAATTTTATCGAAAGAAGAAGAAAGAAATGATAAAGATTACAATCTGCTGTCAAACAGTTTTTCTTGCACAAAAACATTGACAAAAGAGGATAAATTTAGTACAATGTAATAGACTTATTGAAGAGTTGGTGTCAAAGGTGGCAACAAAAATTACACAATTGCAGATTGAACAGGCAAGGCAGGGTGATGAATCTTCCCTTGCAGCAATTATCGCAAAGCTGCTGCCTTGTATTCATATACAAGCCGCAAAAGCCAGTTGCCCGGGTTTGGACACAGAAGACGCTGTTCAAGAAGGTGTGATTGCATTGTTTCGTGCAGTGCAGCAATACTCTTTTGACAAAAATGCGTCTTTTGAAACTTATGCAAAGCAGTGCGTTGTGAATGCACTGGTCGATGCACAAAAAACAGCCAAACGAAAAAAACACAGCCCTTTGAATGAGTCGGTTCCGCTGGAACAGGACACTGCTTTTGCAGCTGGCCCAGAGGAAATTGCAATTCAAAATGAAGAATACCATCTTGCAATGCACAAGATACACACGCAGCTTTCTGCCTTTGAAAAAGAAGTTCTTCTTCTCTTCTTGGACGGTTACAGCTATAGTGCGATTGCGCAGAAGCTTGAAAAGCCCGCGAAAACCGTTGCAAATGCTATGGTGCGGGTGAGGCGAAAAATGAAAGCCAGCAAGGATGCTGGTGATTTCTAAAAGCGCATAGGCAGAGCCTATCCGAAATATATGCCCTAAGTAGCTTAAAACAGAGCGTTGGTCCCAACCAAAGGTGTCGGTTTAAATCCTTCCGCGGGCGAAATATTTATTATCCAAGAGGAGAATACCAATTATGTTTCAGGACAAAACTTTAGTTTGCAAAGAGTGCGGCAGTGAGTTCGTTTTCACTGCTGGTGAGCAGGAGTTCTACGCAGAAAAAGGCTTTGAGAACGAGCCTCAGCGCTGCAAAACCTGCCGTGATGCTCGCAAAGCTGGTGGCCGTGCTCCCCGTGAGATGTTTGAAGCAGTTTGCGCTTCTTGCGGTAAGACCTGCAAGGTTCCCTTTAAGCCTCGTGAGGATCGTCCCGTTTATTGCAGCGAGTGCTTTGCTGCACAGAAGGGTGAATAATCCGACATTCATCAAAAATAAACCGCTTTCCGTTTGGAAGGCGGTTTTATTTTATGCCATCAATTCAAGATATAACCCAATTGTCAATGCCAAAGAAAACGGAGAATGACCGATTTGGTGAGTTTGAACAACAGGCAGACTGCTGGAGAGATATGGCTTGAGCAAAGAATAGACACTTGTGTCTGAGTGGCTTTTTTCAAATTCAGTAAATGTTCCCAAGATAATTCCATTGATTTCATTGAATACATTCATTTGCGATAACTGTGCAAAGTAGGTTGAAATTTGGGGGATAGTTCCGCCATAAGATTCTAAAAATAAAATTTTGTTTTTTGGAGAAGGGAAAAAAGGAGTTCCTGCAAGTTTTAAAAAACAACGCACATTTCCACCAATGATTGTACCAGAACAAGAATTGCCGCAAAGAAATTGATAACCAAAATCGAACAGTTTTCCGCTTTGTGCAGAGAGATTGCAAAAGAAATTTTTCTGAATTGATTCGTTTTGCAACAAATGCCGCAACTGGTATAAAACAGAGGGCTTTGATGCTTTGTGAAAAATAGTATTGATTAAAACGGTTAAATCACTGTATCCACAAAAAACAGCAGAACTGTGATGGATTTGATTGAAATCCAAAAAGGGAATCAGTTCATTTGCCATATCTCCACCTGACAGGTCAAAAATATATTTTATTGAGGGATTGCAGAAAAAAGACATCAACACATCTGCCCTTTGTTGAGCAGAAAAAGCTGGCAAGTTATCTGATGCATATAGGTAGGGGCTTTGTAGTACACAAAACCCCTGTCTTTCACAAAAATTTGCGAGAGCTTGTATTTGTGGTGCAGCAGACTGTGAAAGTCCATTGGAACAGCTGACAAAAGCGATGGATGAAATGGTCATACAAAGGCTCCTTTTATGAAAATTTACTTTAGTATATCATAAAATCACCTGATTTTGGAAATAACTACTTGAAAATGATAGAGTAAATGGGGTAATATATAATATATATACTCTAAAAGCAAACGAAAGCGAGGACTATATTATGGTTGTAACAAAAGAAACAATTATCGGAACTTTGCTGGATGCAGACCCTTCCGTTGCACCTTATTTTCTGGAAATTGGTATGCACTGCTTGGGCTGCCCTTCTGCTCGTGGCGAGAACATTGAGCAGGCTTGTAT
Organism: Anaerofilum sp.; assembly: GCA_020024115.1. Classification (GTDB taxonomy): domain Bacteria; phylum Bacillota; class Clostridia; order Oscillospirales; family Ruminococcaceae; genus Anaerofilum. Next base: position 19,690 of record JAHHUF010000005.1, on the reverse strand, counting down.
GGTGCATGGCACAAATGCAGATGAACTGGTTGCAAAACTGAACAAGCATTTTGGAAACTAAAATGCAAAAGCTGGATGTCCGTCTGGCTGCTTGTGCAGCCTATTTGCAGCAGGGAAAAACAGTGGCGGATGTTGGATGTGACCACGGAAAACTCACAGCATATTTGGCTCAGAATGGGTTTTCAGTGATTGGTACAGACATCAATGAAAAACCGCTGGAAAAAGCAAGACAAACCTGCCTGTCAGCAGGTTGTATGGACAAAGTGTCACTGCGGCAAGGGGATGGGTTGGATACACTTGCTCCCATGGAAACACAGCAAATTGTGATTGCCGGAGTGAGTGCAGAAACAATTTTGCATATTTTAGACAGTGCCAGCTGGGTGCGAACAAAGGGCATCCGGCTGGTGCTTTGTCCTGCAACAAAATTGCCGCTGCTGCGAAAGGAATTGTGCAGCAGAGGGTTTGAACTGTTGGACGAAACCCCCATTTTGGCAGCAGGACGCTGTTATTCTGTTTTGTGTGTGGAATATACAGGGATTGTCACACAGCCGGATGGAGAGTTTTGCCTGATTGGAAAATCGGCATCAAAACCATATTCAAAGCAATTGTGGGCGGATACTGCAATCAAACTGGAAAAGCAGCTCCGTGGTTTGGTGGGAACACCACAAGAACCGGAAGTAAGACGATTGCTGCAATGGCTGAAAGATTTATCATTAACAAAGCGAGGGAATACAATGTGTCAGGTACAGGCAATTTTGGAATATATGCAAAGCTGGGCGGATGAACAACTGGCTGAATCATGGGATAATGTGGGGTTGCTTGTTGATGCAGGAAAATCGGTTGAAAAAATCTTGGTCGCTTTGGATATTACAAAAGAAGTTGTGGAAGAAGCAGAACAAAAGGGGTGTCAACTAGTTGTATCCCATCATCCTGTGATTTTTAAACCATTAAAAACATTAAACAGCAGCCAACCATCCTTTTTGTTGGTTCAAAAGGGGATTTCTGCCATTTGTATGCATACAAATCTGGATGCCGCAAAGGGTGGAGTGAATGATGTGTTGGCAAAGCTGCTGGGTTTGCAGAATGTGCAGCCTTTTGCAGAACTGGGACGCATTGGAACCATCCAGCCAATGTCTGCTATGGAATTTGCCGAACAATGCAAAACAAAGCTGCAAACCCCTGTGATGCTAGCAGATGCAGGGAAAGAGATTTCTTCTGTGGCACTGGTTGGGGGCAGCGGTGGAGATTTCTTCAAAGAGGCTGCTTTGGCTGGTGCGGATTGTTTGCTGACAGGAGAAGCAAGCCATCATCACGGGCTGGATGCCTTGGAAATGGGGCTTTCGGTTGTTGTGGCAGGACATTTTGCAACCGAGTTTCCTGTTGTGAAAGAAATGCAAAAACGATTGAGTGATACATTTTCGGATATTGAAGTGATTGTGAGCGAAAAAAGCAAAGCACCTTTTGCTTTGATTGATTGATTTAATATTTATAATAGGTAATAAAAGAGGAGGGGATAAAAGTGGCATTGGATGCAGCAACACTTGCTTTGACAGCAAAAGAATTGAAAGAGGTTTTGTTGGAGGCAAGAATTGATAAGATTTTTGAACCAACACGGGATGAGGTTGTTTTACAGATGCGTACCCGTACTGCTGGGTACAAATTGTTTTTATCAGCACGCTCCGGCTCTGCCCGTGTTTGTCTGACAAATGAATCGTTTGAAAATCCACAGGTTCCACCCTCGTTTTGTATGCTGATGAGAAAGCATCTTTCCGGTGGAAAGCTAATGGACGTTCGGCTTCCAGAGGGAGAACGAATTGTCTTTTTTGACTTTCAATGCGTCAATGAAATGGGCGATTTGGTGATGAATACATTGGCGGCTGAGTTGATGGGAAGGTATTCTAATCTGGTTTTGGTGCAGAACGGAAAAATTTTGGACGCATTGAAACGAGTGGATTTTGAGGATTCTGCCATTCGGCAATTGCTGCCCGGTTTGGCATATACACTTCCGCCAAAACCACCCAAACATGATTTTTTGACCACAAGCGGAGCAGGGCTTGCTCAGGCTGTGAGTGAAAAAGAATACCCTGTTGTAGACGCATTGATGAAAAGCTGTGGCGGAGTTGGCCCTGTGATTTGCCGAGAGGCTGCATGGCGGGCTTTTGGAGAAAAAGAGCTGCGTGGCTGTGATATGACATCGGAGGATAAAGCTGTACTTGCAAAGGCTTGCGAAGAAATTCAGCGGGAATATCAGGCAGGCGGCACACCTTTTGCTGTGCGGGAAAAGGATGGCAGACCGATTGAGTTTAGTTTTGCAAAACTGACACAATATGAAACTGTTTTACAAAGTGAGCAATACACTTCATTCAGTGAAATGCTGGAGGGGTATTACTGCACTAAAGACCGTGCAGAAAGATTGCGGCAAAAGAGCAAAGACTTGGCAAAGACAGTCCACAATTTGCATGAAAGAGCAGTGAGAAAACAGGCTGCCCGCACTGAAGAACTGGTGGAAAGCGAAAACGCAGAACAACTGCGAATTTATGGAGAGCTGTTGAGTGCCAACCTGTGGGCAATGGAAAAAGGACAAAAACAGGTGGTTTTGCAAAACTGGTATACAGGAGAAGATGTGACAATTCCATTGGATTTGCGTTTGAACCCAGCCGGAAATGCTCAGAAATATTTTAAAGAATATAAGAAAAAACAAACCGCTGCAAAAATGCTGAAAACTTTGCTGGAAGATGGTGAAAAAGAGATTGCTTATCTCGAAACCGTAATGTATGAGGTGCAGGCTGCAACAGGAGAGCAAGCATTGGGGGAAATCCGTGCAGAACTGAAAAGTCAGGGGTATTTAAAATACTACAAGATTCGTGAGAAAAAACAAAAGCCCGCTGACTTTTATCGCTACCGTTCTTCGGACGATTTCTTGATTTTGGTAGGCAGAAATAATTTGCAGAATGATAAACTCACTCTGAAAACTGCAAGAGGAAAAGATTTGTGGTTCCATACCAAAAATGCACCCGGAAGTCATACGGTTGTTATGAGCGAGGGGCAGGATATTCCTGATACTACCAAAAATGAGGCAGCAATGTTGGCGGTGATTCATTCCAGTCAGGCAAACAGTTCAAAAGTTGCAGTGGATTACACCGAAGTGAAAAATATTCGCAAAACAAGCGACTTGAAGCCTGGGATGGTTCTGTATGAACATTATGAAACAGCATATATTACACCTGAACAGGGAATTGAAGAACGACTGAAAGAAAAGTAACAATTTGTGTGAATGTTTTATAAGATGAAACTTTTGGTGTCTTTGGCTGATAAATTCTCTGCTTTTGGAATACAGAGTTTATAACAGTTGTGTGGCTGTGTTTTAGCGCACTTGCTATATGTTGTGTAATTTCATCAAAAAAGATTGTTTTTGACACAATAAATGTGCAAGTATACAAAAAACAAAAAAATACATTTTTTTTACAAAAACCCTTGCGCCGCAGGGGCTTTTGTGTTATTATAATAAACGGCTGCGAATGGCTTGCACGGCAAGTCCGCGCAGGCCGCGATATGCGATGACGCGGGAGGTTGCTACGAAGTAGCGTAGGTTTTTCCGCCGAGTATGTCCGATCTTAGAACCGGGCGAAAGAATTACTGAGTGCAAAGGGATATGTTCACATAGTTACTCTGTGAACCAATGTTCGCATACTTTGCCATAGGATTCTCCGGATGAACTGCAGGGCGGTTCACCGGTTTTTCTCGTGGGAAATTGCGAAACACCCGGAGCAGTGTTAAGTGGTTTATCGGTTCGCCTAAGCACCAAATATTATCAGGAGGCGAAAATAATGGCAGTCAAAGAAAAAATCAGAATTCGACTGAAAAGCTATGACCATCAGTTGGTCGATGCAGCAGCAGAGAAAATCGTGGAGAATGTAAAGCGCACCGGCGCTCGCGTTTCCGGCCCAATTCCTCTGCCCACTGACCGTGAGGTTGTTACCATCCTGCGTGCTGTTCACAAGTACAAAGACAGCCGTGAGCAGTTTGAAACTCGCACTCACAAGCGCTTAATCGATGTTCTGAAACCATCCAACAAGACTGTTGAGGCTTTGAAGAGCCTGCAGCTCCCCGCTGGCGTGGAAATCGAAGTTAAACTGTAATCCTTACATTATAAAGTAAGGGTGCTGAAAAATGCACCAACTGCTTTGGGGAAAGCAGACACGAACCCCGCCGCAAATGCGGAGAGGTCATGTTGGTGCCACAAAGGCATCAACCAATAACCTTATTAGGAGGCAAATGAAATGCAAAAAGGTATCATCGGCAAGAAGCTGGGTATGACTCAGCTGTTTGACGAGCATGGCAAAGTAGTGCCTGTTACCGTCATTGAGGCTGGCCCCTGCACCGTTGTGCAGAAGAAAACCGTAGAGAGCGATGGCTATGTAGCTGTTCAGCTGGGTTACGGCGATGTTTCTGCAAAGAGAGTGTCTAAGCCTGCCGCAGGTCATTTCGCAAAAGCGAATGTGGCCCCCAAGAAAACCCTGCGTGAGTTCCGTCTGGAGAGCATTGACGCAATGAACATCGGCGACATTTTGAAGGCAGATGTCTTCGCTGCCGGCGACCACATTGATGTTGTAGGCACCAGCAAAGGTAAGGGCTATGCAGGTACTATCAAACGCTGGAACGGCCACCGTCTGCGCGAAAGCCATGGCACCGGCCCTGTTGCCCGCCATGCTGGTTCTATGGGCAGCTGCTCCACTCCAAGCCGTGTATTTAAAGGCAAAAAGCTGCCTGGTCACATGGGTTGCGAGCGCGTTACCATCCAGAACTTGATCGTCGTTAAAGTCGACGCTGAAAACAATCTGATCGCCGTTAAAGGTGCAGTACCCGGCCCTAAGGGCAGCGTAGTTTGCATCAGCGACAGCGTAAAGGCGTAAAGGAGGAAAGCGAGCAATGAAATTTGACGTTTTGGATATGAACGGCAAGAAGGTTTCCGAGGTTGAGCTTTCCGACGCCGTATTCGGCATTACTCCGAATGAAAAAGCCGTACATGCTGCGGTTGTTAACTTCCTGGCAAATCAGCGCCAGGGCACCCAGAGCACCAAAACCCGTGCAGAGGTTTCTGGTGGTGGACGCAAACCTTGGCGTCAGAAGGGAACCGGTCATGCCCGTCAGGGTTCTATCCGTGCTCCTCAGTGGACACATGGTGGCGTTGCTTTGGGACCAAAGCCCCGCGATTACAGCTATCGTTTGAACAAGAAGCTGAAGCGTTTGGCTGTTCTGAGCGCATTGTCTGCAAAGGCTGCAAGTGGTGACATGATTGTGATTGACCAGCTGGCTTGTGCAGAATACAAAACAAAAACCATTGTGAATATGTTGGCTGCTTTGGGTGCAGAGAAAAAAGCTCTGATTGTTACCCCTGCTGTTGACGCTAAAATCGTTAAGAGTGCTTCCAACATTCCTGGTGTAAAAACCACTACTGCTACCAGCGTAAACACTTATGATGTTGTTAATGCTAACAAGTTCGTTATCAGTGTTGACGCAGCAAAGAAACTTGAGGAGGTTCTGGGCTAATGAAAATCGCAGCACAAGATATCATCCTGACCCCGGTAATCACCGAAGCTTCCATGCAGGGCATTGAGATGAAGAAGTACACCTTCAAGGTTGCTACTAATGCTACTAAAGTTGACATCGCTCGTGCAGTTGAAGAACTGTTTGGTGTTGATGTTGCTAAGGTAAATACCATTTCCGTTCGCGGTCGTTTCCGCCGCAAGGGAATGCACGGCGGTTACACCGCTGCTTCTAAGAAGGCTATCGTTACTTTGACTGAGAAGTCCAAAGGAATCGAGTTCTTCGAGAGCATGGTTTAATCCATGCCGGGAGCCTGAGAAAGGCTCGTTTATGGGGATATGACCCCGACAATAATTCATAAGACAAGGAGAAACCCAAAATGGCGATTAAAAAGTTTAAGCCGACTACTCCCGGCCGCCGTGGCATGACTGTGACTGATTACAGTGTGCTGAGCAAGGTTGCACCCGAGCGCAGCTTGCTGGAGCCCATGAAAAAGCACAGTGGCCGCAACAACACCGGCCGTATCACCGTACGTCATCATGGCGGCGGAAACCGCACCAAGTACCGTATCATCGACTTCAAGCGCAACAAGTTTGATGTTCCTGCAACTGTTAAGACTCTGGAATATGATCCTAACCGTTCTGCACACATCGCTTTGTTGCAGTATGAGGATGGCGAGAAACGCTACATCCTGGCTCCTGAAGGTCTGAAGGTTGGCGATACTGTTATGGCAGGCCCTAATGCCGACATTAAGCCCGGCAACGCACTGCCCTTTATCAACATTCCTGTTGGTACCATCATCCACAACATCGAGTTGTACCCCGGCAAGGGCGGCCAGTTGGTTCGTAGCGCCGGCAACATGGCACAGCTGATGGCGAAGGAAGGCAAGTACGCACTGGTTCGTCTGCCCTCCGGAGAGATGCGTAACATCCCCGTGAACTGCATTGCTACTGTTGGTCAGGTTGGAAACATCGACCATGAGAATGTAAACATCGGTAAAGCCGGCCGTAAACGCCACATGGGCTGGCGTCCCACCGTTCGCGGTTCTGTTATGAACCCCTGTGATCACCCCCACGGTGGTGGTGAAGGCAAGAGCCCCGTTGGCCGTCCCGGCCCTGTTACCCCTTGGGGCAAACCTGCTATGGGTTACAAAACCCGCAAAAATCACAATCGCTCTGACAAGTTTATTGTTAAGCGTGCTAACGGCTAAGAGAGGAGACCGAACATGGGTAGAAGTGTTAAAAAGGGACCTTACGTGCAGCCTGTGCTCTTGAAGCGTGTGAAAGAGATGAACGAAGCCGGCGAAAAGCGTGTGCTGAAAACCTGGAGCCGTTCCTCTACTATTTTCCCTGATTTTGTGGGTCACACCTTTGCAGTGCATGACGGTCGCAAACATGTTCCCGTTTATGTTACCGAGGATATGGTAGGCCATAAGTTGGGCGAGTTTGCCCCCACCCGTACCTTTAAGGGTCATGCGGGTTCAAAGACCACCGGTAGATAATAGGAGGAGAATTACAATGGAAGCAAGGGCACATCTTAGATACGCCCGCATCGCGCCCCGCAAGGTTTCGGTTGTTTTGGACTTGATTCGCAACCAGCCTGTGGACAAAGCGCTGGCGATTCTGCAGTACACCCCAAAGGCTGCCTGTGAGCCTCTGATGAAGCTGGTGAAGTCTGCTGCCGCCAATGCGGAAAACAACCACAATATGGATAAAAACAACCTGTACGTTGCTGAGTGCTTTGTTACTCCCGGACCTACTCTGAAGCGCATTATGCCTCGCGCTCAGGGCCGTGCGTACAGAATCCTCAAGAGAACAAGCCATATCACAGTTGTTCTCAAAGAGATTGAAGCGTAAGGAGGGTAACAATGGGCCAGAAAGTGAATCCCCACGGCATTCGCGTGGGTGTAATTAAAGATTGGGACAGCCGCTGGTTTACTTCTAAAAAAGAGTTTGGCGATACCCTCGTGGAAGACTACAAAATCCGCAAGGTGCTGAAAAAGCAGTTATATCTTGCCGGTGTTCCTAAAATCGAAATCGAGCGTACCGTTGACAATGCAACTGGCAACCCCCGTTTGAAGGTAAACATCCACTGCGCTAAGCCTGGTATGGTTATCGGCAAGGGCGGTGCAGAGATTGAAAAGCTGCGCGCTCAGATTGAGAAAATGGTTGGTAAAGCTACCAACGTGAACATTGTCGAAGTGAAGAGCATCGACACCAACGCTCAGCTGGTTGCTGAAAACATTGCAAGCCAGCTGGAACGCCGCATTTCTTTCCGCCGTGCTATGAAACAGAGCATGGGTCGTGCAATGCAGCGTGGTGCCAAGGGCATTAAGGCACAGGTTAGCGGTCGTTTGGGCGGCGCTGACATTGCCCGCACAGAGCATTATCATGAGGGTACCATTCCTCTGCAAACACTGCGTGCTGATATTGATTATGGTTTTGCTGAGGCAAATACCACATACGGCAAAATTGGTGTTAAGGTTTGGATTTATAAGGGCGAAGTTTTGAAAAGCACTAAGCCCGCAGCCCGTAAAGAAGGAGGCAACAAATAATGTTACTGCCTAAGCGCGTTAAATACCGCCGTGTGCACCGCGGTCGCATGACCGGTAAAGCCATGCGCGGCAACACTGTGAACCAGGGCCAGTACGGTATTGTTGCCCTGGAGCCAGCTTGGATTACCTCGAATCAAATCGAGGCTGCCCGTATTGCAATGACCCGTTATATCAAACGTGGCGGTCGTGTTTGGATTAAAATCTTCCCCGACAAGCCCGTTACTGAGAAACCTGCTGAGACTCGAATGGGTTCCGGTAAAGGTTCTCCTGAATATTGGGTTGCAGTTGTAAAGCCCGGCCGTGTATTGTTTGAACTGGCCGATGTTAACGAAGAAATCGCCCGTGAGGCGCTGCGTCTGGCTAGCCACAAGCTGCCCGTAAAGTGCAAATTCGTAAAGCGGGAAGAGAAGGAGGCTGCGGAGTAAATGAAAGCAACCGAACTGCGTGAGCTGTCGGCCGCTGAGCTGAACCAGAAGCTGGCTGAGCTGAAGCAGGAACTGTTTAACCTGCGTTTTCAGCATGCTGTAAACCAGCTGGAGAATCCCGGCCGGATCGAAGCCGTTAAGAGAGACATTGCCCGTGTGAAGACTGTTCAGCGTGCAAATGAGCTCAATCACTAAGAGAGGGAGGTAATTGAACATGGAGCGTAACCTGCGTAAAACCCGTACCGGTGTGGTTGTATCCGACAAAATGGACAAAACCATCGTAGTAGCGGTAAAGGATAATGTAAAGCACCCCCTCTACAAGAAGATCATGAAGCGCACTGTAAAGTTTAAAGCCCACGACGAGAACAACGAGTGTGGCGTTGGCGACCGTGTGTTGATTATGGAGACTCGCCCCCTGTCCAAGGATAAGCGGTGGCGTCTGGTCAAAATCGTAGAGAAGGCGAAATAATCGCCGTACCTTTGAAAGGAGGATCTGGCTGTGGTTCAGATGCAAACCTATCTCAAGGTAGCCGACAACACCGGTGCGAAAGAACTGATGTGCATCCGTGTGCTGGGTGGTTCCCGCAAGAGATATGCAAATATCGGCGACGTAGTAGTTGCCAGTGTTAAGAAAGCTGCTCCTAATGGCACTGTGAAGAAGGGCGATGTAGTTAAGGCTGTTATCGTTCGTTCCAAACATGGTCTGCGCCGTGAGGACGGTTCCTACATCCGCTTTGATGAGAACGCTGCAGTTATCATCAAGGAGGACAAAAATCCGAGAGGCACCCGTATCTTTGGACCGGTTGCACGTGAATTGCGTGAAGACGGTTACCTGAAGATCCTGAGCCTGGCTCCGGAATCGCTGTAAGGAGGTTTTAAGTAATGAATAAAGTTCATGTTAAAACCGGCGACAACGTTATGGTAATCAGCGGCAAGGACGCCGGCAAAACCGGTAAAGTTCTGGCTGTTAGCCCCACTGAAGGTAAGGTGATCGTAGAAGGTCTGAACATGGTGACCAAGCACGTGAAACCCCGCCGTCAGGGCGAGCAGGGCGGCATCGTAAAAGCCGAGGGCGCGATGTATGCTTCCAAGGTTATGCCGGTTTGCCCCAAGTGCAACAAAGCTACTCGCATCGGTCATGCCGAGGCTGAGGGCAAGAAAGTGCGCGTCTGCAAAAAGTGCGGCGCTCAGCTGTAAGGGAGGTAAGAACACTCATGGCAAGACTGAAAGAAAAGTACACCAGCGAAGTGGCTCCCGCACTGATGAAGAAATTTGGTTACAAGAGCGTAATGCAGATTCCCAAGCTGGATAAAATTGTAATCAATGTTGGCTGCGGCGAAGCTCGCGACAATCCCAAAATCCTGGAAGCTATCATCGGCGACCTGGGTAAAATCACTGGCCAGAAGGCTATTGTTTGCCGCGCTAAGAAGAGCGTTGCAAACTTCAAACTGCGTGAGGGTATGCCCATTGGTGCAAAAGTAACCCTGCGTGGTGAGCGTATGTACGAGTTTGCAGACCGCTTCTTCAGCGTTGCTCTGCCTCGCGTACGTGACTTCCGTGGAATCAACGGTAACTCTTTCGATGGTCGCGGCAACTATGCTTGCGGCATCAAAGAGCAGTTGATTTTCCCTGAAATTGATTACGATAAGATTGACGCCGTTCGCGGTATGGACATCTGCTTCGTAACCACCGCAAAAACCGATGAAGAGGCCAAAGAGTTGTTGACTGCTCTGGGCGCTCCATTCGCTAACTAAGGGAGGGCAATGAGACATGGCTAAAACATCCATGAAAATCAAGCAGCAGCGTCCTGCGAAGTTCTCCACCCGTGAGTACAACCGCTGCAAGATCTGTGGCCGCCCTCACGCCTACCTGCGCAAATATGGCATCTGCCGTATCTGTTTCCGCGAGTTGGCCTATAAGGGCGAGATTCCCGGCGTGAAGAAAGCCAGCTGGTAAACAATAATATTATGAAAGAAATCTAGGAGGTTAGTGGCATGCATATCACCGATCCTATCGCGGACTTGCTGACCCGCATCCGCAATGCTAGCACTGCCAAACACCCTTCTGTTGATGTTCCCGCTTCCAACCTGAAGAAAGCAATCTGCAACATTCTGGTTGAAGAGGGTTACATCAAGGGTGTTCAGGTGATCGAGGACAACAAGCAGGGCGTTTTGCGCCTGGCTCTGAAGTACACCGAAACCGGCGCCCCTGTCATCGGCGGCCTGCGTCGCGTTTCCAAACCCGGCCTGCGTATCTACACCAATTGCGAAGAGATGCCCAAGGTTATGCGTGGTCTGGGCACCGCAATTATCTCCACCTCTAAAGGCGTTATGACCGACCGTGCTGCTCGTGCAGAGCATGTTGGCGGCGAAGTTCTCGCTTTTGTGTGGTAAGAAAGGGGTTAGAAAGACATGTCGAGAATTGGAAGAAAACCCATCGTCATTCCTACTGGTGTTGAAGTGAATGTTGCAAATCACGAAATCACCGTAAAGGGCCCCAAGGGTACCCTGAATTCCAGCATCAATCCTCTGCTGACTGTTGCAGTTGAGAATGGTGAAATTGTGGTAACCCGCCCCAATGACGAGAAAACTGCTCGCAGCCTGCACGGCTTGACCCGCACCCTGATTAGCAATATGGTTGAGGGTGTTACCAACGGCTTTAAGAAAGAGCTGGAGGTTCAAGGTGTTGGTTATCGTGTAGCAAAACAGGGCAAAGACTTGGTAATGAACTTGGGATATTCTCATCAGGTTATCATGTCTGAGAACGCTGACATCAGCATTGAAGTACCAGATGCTAACAAGATTATCATTCATGGTATTGACAAGCAGAAAGTTGGCCAGTTTGCTGCAGAAGTTCGTGAGAAACGCCCACCCGAGCCTTATAAGGGCAAGGGCATCCGCTATGCAGGTGAGGTTATCATCCGCAAAGAGGGCAAAGCCGGTAAAGGCTCTAAATAAGCATAGGAGGGAAATACAATGGTTAATAAGCCCGATAAGAACGAAGCCCGTCTTCGTCGTCATCGCCGGGTACGTGGTAAAATCAGCGGCACCGCTGAGCGTCCCCGTCTCGCTGTGTTCCGCTCCTCCAAGCACATCTATGCCCAGATTATTGATGACATGGCCGGCGTAACTCTGGCTAGCGCATCCAGCATGGATAAGGGTTTTGAGGGCTTCGGCGGCAACATTGAAGCAGCAACCAAAGTTGGTAATGCTGTTGCAAAGAAGGCTCTGGAGAAGGGCATCACCAATGTGGTGTTTGATCGTGGCGGTTTCGTATATCATGGCCGCGTGAAAGCTTTGGCTGAAGGCGCCCGTGAGGGCGGCTTGAAGCTGTAAGGCAAGGAGGATACAATGGAAAGAATTGACGCATCCACTCTGGATCTGAAAGAAAAGGTCGTCGCTATCAACCGCGTATCCAAAACCGTAAAGGGCGGCCGTATCTTTAAATTTAGCGCTCTCGTTGTTGTGGGCGACGGCAACGGCACCATCGGTTTCGGTCTGGGTAAGGCTGGCGAGGTTCCCGAGGCTATCCGTAAGGGCATCGAGGACGCAAAGAAAAACATGTACAAGGTTGCTTTGAAAGGCACCACCATTCCTCACGAGATTGTGGGCAAGTTCGGCGCAGGTTCTGTGCTGATGCGTCCGGCAGCTCCTGGTACTGGTGTTATCGCCGGCGGCCCTGTTCGTGCCGTGCTTGAGGTTGCAGGTATCAAAGATATCCGTACCAAGAGCCTGCGCTCCAACAACCCCTGCAATGTTGTTACTGCAACATTCAATGGCTTGTGCCGTTTGAGCAGTGCAGAGCAGGTGGCTGCAAAGCGTGGAAAAACTGTGAAAGAAATTTTGGGTTAAGGAGGTAGCGAATAATGGAAAATAAGACCATTACCATCAAGCTGGTACGCAGCCTGCTGGGCCGCAGCGCAAAGCAGATCGCTACCGCCAAGAGCCTGGGCCTGACCAAAATCGGCCACACCACTGTTCAGCCTGACAACGCTCAGACCCGTGGCAAAATCGCAAAGATTAGCCACATGGTTGAGATCGTTGAGGGCTAATACGCAAGGAGGTGCAAGCACAATGAAACTTCATGAGTTAAAGCCCGCTGCTGGTTCTAACACTGCAGCAAAGCGTAAGGGTCGTGGCCATGGTAGCGGTAACGGTAAAACTGCCGGTTACGGTCATAAAGGTCAGAAGGCTCGTTCCGGTGTTAAGAAGGCCGGATTTGAAGGTGGTCAGATGCCTTTGCAGCGTCGTCTACCTAAGCGTGGTTTCACCAACATCTTCGCAACTGAGTATGCAACCATTAAGGTAAGCGACTTGGAGAAGTTCGAGGCTGGCAGCGTTGTTACCACTGAAGCTCTGATTGAAAAGGGCATCATTAAAAAAGCAAAAGATGGAGTTAAGGTTCTGGGCAACGGCGAGCTCACTAAAGAGTTGACTGTACAGCTCACCGCCTATACAGCTTCTGCAAAAGAGAAAATTGAAAAGGCAGGCGGAAAGGCCGAGGTGATCTGAGGTGTTTGACACATTTAAGAATGCCTGGAAGGTGGAGGAGCTGCGTAAGCGGCTTCTGTATACCTTGATGATTTTGGTTCTGTTCCGATTGGGCTGTACCGTAATGGTTCCCTTTGTTGATACTAATGTAATGAAACAGGCTTTCTCTCAGAGCCAAAACATGCTTGGCTATTTGAACATGATGAGCGGTGGTGCTCTTTCGCAATCAGCACTGTTTGCTTTGTCTGTTCAGCCTTATATCAATGCTTCCATTATTATTCAGCTGCTTGCAGTTGCCATTCCGGCACTGGAACGCTTGCAAAAGGAAGGCCGTGAAGGGCAGCGTCAGCTGCAAAAAATCACTCGCTATACTGGTGCAGGTTTTGCAGTAGTAATGGGAATTGGTTTCTATTTCTTGATGAGAAACCAATATGGAGCAGTTACCTATACACAGGGCTTTTCTGGTGTGTTAGCTGCAATTGTAATCGTATCCTGCTTTGTTGCCGGCAGTATGCTGGTGACATGGATGGGCGAACAAATTGATGACAAAGGCATCGGCAACGGTGTTTCTCTGCTGATTTTTGTTGGTATCATCTCTCGTTGGCGGGATTTGATTGGTGCAGTACAAGGCTTGCTTTTGAAAGCACAAGACCAGCCGTTGTACTATTTGTTCCTGCCTTTGTTGGTAGCGATGGGATTGGCAGTTGTTGTATTTGTTGTAATTCTCAACGGTGCAGAACGCCGCATCCCCGTAAAATATGCACAGCGTGTTATGGGACGCAAAATGTATGGCGGTCAGTCCACCTACATTCCCATCAAAGTGAATATGAGCGGTGTTATGCCGGTTATCTTTGCCTCCAGCTTGTGCATGATTCCTGCAACCATCGGCGGTTTGTTGAATCTGGACCCAATTGCTCATCCTTATTGGACAGCATTCTTCCGTACATTCAGCACCACTGGTTGGGTTTATGCAGTAATCTATACTTTGTTGATTATTGGTTTCAACTATTTCTATGTAGCAATTCAGTACAATCCCGTAGAGATTGCAAAAAATCTGCGTGAAAACAACGGTGCGATTCCCGGTATCCGTGGTGACCGTCCCACCGCTGAGTTCATTACGAAAGTATTGAGCAAAATTACCTTCATTGGTGCGGCATTTTTGGTAGTAGTGGCCATTTTGCCCATCGTGTTGGGAAATTTGACAGGTGTATCCATTCACCTGGGCGGTACCAGCATGTTGATTATTGTTGGTGTTGCACTGGATACTACACGTTCTTTGGAGAGCTATATGGCTCCCCGCCATTATAAATCGATCCTGAAGTAATCGGAAGGGGGACACCGTAGTGAAATTGATCCTTTTGGGCGCTCCTGGCGCCGGCAAAGGTACACAGGCGGAAGTAGTTTGTGATAAGTTGGGGATTCCCACTATCAGCACCGGAAATATTCTGCGTGCAGCGATTAAGGACGAAACCGAGATGGGTCTGAAAGCCAAGAGTTTTATTGACTCTGGTGCGCTCGTTCCCGATTCCGTTATCATCAGCATCATTAAAGAGCGGCTTGCCAGTGAGGACTGCCAAAACGGCTTTATCCTCGATGGCGTACCCCGCACTGTTGCACAGGCTGAGGCACTGGAAGAAATGGGTGTTGAGATTGACTGTGCAGTAGACATTGAGGTGAGTGACGAGGTGATTATGCAGCGTCTGTCCGGACGCCGTGTTTGTTCCGCTTGTGGAACAAGCTATCACACCTTGTACAAACCCAGTCAGAAGCCTGAAGTTTGCGACCGTTGCAACGGCAGCTTGATTGTCCGCAAGGATGATGAACCCGCAACCATTCAAGAGCGTCTGCGCACCTATCACGAGTTGACCGAGCCGCTGATTGATTTCTATCGTCAGCGTGGAAAACTGCTTGTGATTAACGGTCAGGGCGAAGTTGCTGAGATTACAGCAAAAGTCATGGCCGGACTGGAGGCGGTTTCTAAGTGATTTCGGTAAAGACGGCTCATGAACTTGAGCAAATGCGTGTTGCCTGCCGAATCAGTGCAATGGCACTGAAAGCAGCAGGAGATGCGATTGAAGCCGGTATCACCACCGCTGATCTTGATCAGATTGTTTATGACACTATCGTCCGGCAGGGTGCAAAGCCTAACTTTAAGGGCTTGTATGGATTTCCTGCAAGTGCTTGCATCAGCATGAACGACCAGGTCATTCATGGCATTCCTTCCAAAAAGGTTGTCATTCGGCCGGGAGATATTGTCAGCATCGATACCGGAGCTGTTATTGATGGTTTTAATGGTGACAATGCTGCAACCTTTGGGTGCGGTAAAGTTGACATAGAAGCACAGCGTTTGATGGACGTTACCAAAGAATCCCTGCACAAAGGGATTGCGGCCGCAGTAGTGGGCAGCCGAGTAGGAGACATCAGCGCAGCAGTACAAGCTTGGGTAGAGAAAAATGGCTTTTCCGTGGTTCGGCAGTATGTTGGACACGGAGTTGGGAAAAATCTCCATGAAGAACCAGAAGTTCCGAATTTCGGCATCGCCGGGAGAGGACCACGACTGGTTGGAGGAATGACCATCGCCATTGAACCCATGGTGAATCAGAAAAGCCATGGAGTGAAAACCCTTTCTGATGGATGGACGGTTGTTACTGCAGATGGCGGGTTGAGTGCCCATTTTGAGCACACAATTGCTATTACTGCAAAAGGACCGGAGATTCTGACAGTGGCTGAGGAGGAAGCATGAAAGACCTGAGTGTGGGCCAAATCGTGCGCTCGAAAGCCGGAAGGGACAAGACGCAGTATTTTGTTGTTGTGAAGATAGAGCAAAGTCGGGCAATGGTTGCAGACGGAAAACGGCATTTGCTGGCAAATCCAAAACCCAAAAATCCCGCTCATCTTGCAAAAACAAACACAATACTGCCGGCCGCGGCCCTTTCAAATGACCAAAAGCTCAAACAGGCAGTGGAAGCCTTTGAGCAAACCACCTGCCCAATGGGCACAGAGGAGGATATGAAGCTTGTCTAAAGAAGACGTTATCGAAGTGGAAGGCACTGTTGTTGAAGCAATGCCAAATGCCACCTTTCAGGTGGAAATCCAAGGCGGTCATAAAGTGCTCGCCCACATCTCCGGCAAGCTGCGCATGAATTTCATCCGTATTCTTCCCGGAGACAAAGTTACAATGGAAATGTCGCCCTATGATTTGACAAAGGGCCGTATCACATGGCGCTCGAAGTAAGCGCCCCCCGCATGAAGGAGGTTGTTCAGTTATGAAGGTAAAACCTTCCGTAAAACCCATTTGCGAAAAATGCAAGGTAATTAAGCGCAAAGGCCGTGTTATGGTAATCTGCGCAAACCCCAAACACAAACAGCGCCAGGGCTAAGCTGGCATCCAGCGGAAAGAATGAACATCCCGCTTTTCGCTGTGAACCAACTGGGATAAATTATCAGGAGGTGCTGAAAGATGGCACGTATTGCCGGAGTTGACCTGCCCCGTGAGAAGCGGGTCGAAATTGGCCTGACTTATATCTATGGCATCGGTCATAGCTCTGCCAAAGAAATCCTGGCTGCTACCGGGATTAACCCCGATACTCGTGTAAAGGATTTGACCGCAGAGCAAGAAAACCAAATCCGTGAGTATATCGACAAAAACTTTACCGTTGAAGGCGATCTTCGCCGCAACACTGCGCTTGATATTAAGCGTTTGATCGAGATCCAGTGCTATCGTGGCGTTCGCCACCGCAAGGGTCTGCCCGTTCGTGGCCAGCGCTCCAAGACCAATGCTCGTACACGCAAAGGTCCAAAGCGTACTGTCGCCAACAAGAAGAAATAATTATTAGGAGGACAGTAAGATGGCGAAAGCTGCTAAGAAAACTGCCGCTCGTACAAAACGTCGCGAGCGTAAAAACATCGAACGCGGCGCTGCCCATATCCAAAGCACATTCAATAACACTATTGTTACTATCACCGATGTGCAGGGCAACACCGTATCTTGGGCTTCTTCCGGCGGACTGAACTTCCGTGGTTCTCGTAAGAGCACCCCGTTTGCTGCTCAGACCGCTGCTGAAACCGCTGCCAAGGCTGCTATGGAGCATGGCATGAAGACCGTTGAGGTTTATGTGAAGGGACCTGGTGCAGGCCGTGAAGCTGCTATCCGTGCACTGCAGGCTACTGGTCTGGAGGTAAATATGATCAAGGACGTTACCCCCATCCCTCACAATGGCTGCCGCCCCCCCAAGCGTCGCCGTATCTAATTTAAGGAGGAACATCGAATGGCAAGATATACAGGCGCTGTTTGCCGCCAGTGCCGCCGTGAGGGCCAAAAGCTCTTTTTGAAAGGCGAGCGCTGCTATTCTGAGAAATGCTCTATGAACACCCGTGCTTTCGCACCTGGTCAGCATGGTCAGCTCAATGCTCGTAAAAAAGTATCTGAGTATGGCTTGCAGCTGCGTGCAAAGCAGAAGGCAAAGCGTTATTATGGTGTTCTGGAAGGTCAGTTTGCTCATTACTTTGAGCTGGCTGAGCGCAAAACCGGTATGACCGGTGAGAACCTGCTTAGGATCCTTGAAAGCAGGCTGGACAACGTGGTTTACCGTGCAGGCTTTGCAATGAGCCGCAAGGAAGCCCGTCAGCTGGTGCTGCACCGTCACTTCACCGTGAACGGCGAGGTTGTTAACATTGCTTCCTACTTGCTGAAAGCAGGCGACAAGGTAGAAGTTAAGACCACCGATTGCGGTAAAATCAAAGAGTGTATTGAGAAGAACTCTGCTCGTCCCACTCCTGTATGGATGACCAAGGACGCAGAAAAGATGAGTGTTGTGGTAGACCGTCTGCCCGACCGTGCTGATATCGACTTTGAAGTTGAAGAGCATCTCATCGTTGAGTTGTACTCCAAATAATCCGCTGCCTGCACAGGGAACGCGAATCAACGATGCCGGCACATTGCTGTGTGCCGGCTGACCAAGGAGGGTTTTGAATGATGGAGATTGAACGGCCCAGGATTGACACCGAAACCTTGTCCCCAGACGGCCGCTACGGCAAATTCGTCGTGGAGCCCCTGGAGAGAGGATTTGGTACTACTCTGGGCAATAGCTTACGGCGTGTACTGCTCTCTTCGCTTCCCGGCGTTGCGATCACAAGCGTGAAAATTGATGGTGTTGTCCATGAGTTTTCCACCATTCCTGGTGTGAAAGAGGATGTCACCGAAATCGTGCTGAACTTGAAGGGTGTGACTGCAAAGTTGTACTCTGACGGCCCCAAAACTGTGCGTATTGAAGCAAGTGGCGAGGGCGAAGTAACAGCCGGCAGCATTCGTCAGGATACCGAAATCGAGATCCTGAATCCCGACTGGCACATCGCCACCCTGGACGAAGGAGCACAGCTGATTATGGAGCTGACCTTCGATAAGGGCCGCGGCTATGTCCCTGCGGAGCGCAATAAGCAGAATATGGAGCAGGTGCCAATGGGAACCCTTCCCATTGACAGCATCTACACCCCCGTTCTGAAGGTGAACCCAATCGTCGAGAACACTCGTGTCGGTCAAATCACCGACTACGATAAACTGAGTTTGGAAGTTTGGACTGATGGCACAATCAGTGCAAAAGAGGCTGTGAGCCTTGCAGCACGTGTGCTGACTGAGCATTTGAACCTGTTTGTAAACCTGTCTCAGGAAGCTATGGATGCAGAAATCATGGTGGAAAAAGACGATAAGGGCAAAGAGAAGGCTCTGGAAATGACTATTGAAGAGCTGGATCTGTCGGTACGCAGCTTTAACTGCTTGAAACGTGCCGGCATCAACACAGTTGAAGACCTTGTGAACAAGTCCGAGGACGAAATGATGAAGGTTCGTAACCTCGGCCGCAAGAGCCTGGAAGAAGTGATTGCAAAGCTGCAGTCCCTGGGCTTCAACCTCACAAAAGACGAAGAGTAATTAGTGCAAAGGAGTGAAACGGGATGCCCGGTACCAGAAAGCTTGGCAGAACCAGTGACCACCGCAAGTCCATGCTGCGTGGTATGGTAACTTACCTGTTTGAAAATGGTAAGATTGAAACTACCGTTACCCGTGCCAAAGAGGTTCGCTCTATGGCCGAAAAAATGGTAACCCTCGGTAAGCGTGGTGACCTGCACGCAAAGCGTCAGGTGTTCTCTTACATCACCAAAGAGACCGTTGCTAAAAAGGTTATTGATGAAGTTGCCCCTAAATATGCAGACCGTAACGGCGGCTACACCCGAATCGTAAAGATTGGTGTTCGTCGTGGTGATGCAGCTGAAATGGCAATCATCGAATTGGTTTAATTTTTTAAATATTTTAGGTTCAATCTGAAGGTCGACATTCAGAGATGCCCTACCAAAAACGCCTTCCCCGTTGCTAGCAGGGGAAGGCGTTTTTGGTTTTTCTTTTTATTATAAATTAAGGAAAAATTTGTTTATTAGAGAATAGATATTGGGATGGGCGATGGGAATTTACAAAAAAATAACCATAATTAGGCTGTGGCAGAAGATAATTCTAATTTGGTTTAATAGCAGGGTCATTTTATGTTTATTAGGGCGTTTCTGAAAACTAAGAAATTGATGAATTTTTCGCAGGAAACAAGCAGATGCAAGACAAAAAACACAGGAATCTTTGCTGGATTCCGAGTATTTTTAACGCAGCAGATACTGTTTATTGTAGAAAAAGA
>JAHHUF010000049.1 GCA_020024115.1 Anaerofilum sp. | reverse complement strand
TCTTTATGCTGTATCTGGTGGTTTTTTATGGTACAATAGCCATATAAAACGAAGGTAGTTTGCTTTCGGCAGTTTAATACAAATATTAACCAAACGAAAGGATGTTTTTTCCATGAAATTTCTAAATGTGGAAATCCCCATGAAAAATGTACCAGTTTTGGATGAAGGCTTCATCCCTCTGGGCCAATTTTTTGCTGGCTATGAGTCTGGCGCAACAAAGCCCATTTGCATTGCTGTTGAACGCAGCGGCGGCCAGATTGGCACATGGGAAACCAAAATTTACAGCACTGCTGAAATGGCAGAAGCGGATGCTTATTATGTTGACCGTATGGTTAAGTTCCTGTTGTGGAGCTGGGGTGGTTTCAAGGTAAGCATTTGTGGCGACGAAACTGTTGCTGCAAGCGTAAAAGCTGCTTATAGCGAAACCGGTTCCCGTGCATTTGATAAAGGCTTCATGGAGCAAGTGTACGAAACCGAGTTTATTGTTGAAAGCCTGCCTTATGACAAAAAGCCCACTGCTGTACATCGTGCAGAAAGCATTGGTCGCCACACCAACGGCGGACGCATTGGCTTTGATGCAGGCGGTTCTGACCGCAAGGTAAGTGCTGTGATTGACGGCGAACCTATTTACAGTGAAGAAGTTGTTTGGTTCCCCAAAATGATTACCGACCCTGACTACCACTATCAGGGAATTTTGGCAGCATTCCACACTGCTGCTGCAAAGATTCTGGAAAAGGGCGGTCGTGTAGAAGGAATCGGTATTTCTTCTGCCGGTGTATACATTGACAACAAGTGCATGGTTGCAAGCCTGTTCATTAAAGTTGGCAAAGAGGACTTTGACAAAAAGGTAAAGAATATTTATCTGCGTGCTGCAAAGGCTCTGGGCGACACTTTGGGCTATGAAATTCCTGTTGTTGTTGCAAATGATGGCGATGTTTCTGCTTTGGCAGGTGCAATGGGTCTGGGCGAAAACGGCATTATGGGCATTGCTATGGGTACCAGTGAGGCTGTTGGTTATGTTGATGGCGACGGCAACATCTGTGGCTGGCTGAACGAGTTGGCTTTTGCGCCTGTTGACTGCCAGCCTGAGGCAATGGAAGATGAGTGGAGCGGTGACATTGGTTGTGGTGTTAAATACTTCAGCCAAGACAGCGTTATCAAGTTGGCTCCTCGTGCCGGCATTGAACTGAAAGGCGATTCCCCTGCTGAAAAACTGAAAGAAGTTCAGGCTTTGATGGCAGAGGGTGACGAGCGTGCTATCAAAGTATATGAGAGCATTGGTGTATATTTAGGCCACACTTTGGCACTGTATGCAAAATTCTACGACATTCATCATGTTCAGATGATGGGTCGTGTTATGAGTGGAAAAGGCGGCGACATTATCATGGAAGTTGCTTCCAAGGTAATGGATGAGGAATATCCCGAAATCAAATTCCGTCCCGAAGCTCCAGACGAGAAGACTCGCCGTGTTGGTCAGAGTGCTGCTGCTGCAAGTCTGCCCGAAGTAAAATAATCAAATCTGATTTTATCCTGCCTTTTAATAGGCAGGATTTTTTATTGATAAATCGTATCTTTTAAGTATTTTTATTCTTTAATCCTCTCATTTTTTACAGTACATGATTTTTTTCTAATAATATTCGCTAAAAACAAAGAAATATCTCTATTTTTTTAGTTATTATGCTCTTTTTGGGCTTTCCTCTGTTAATTCGACGAAAAAAGACATTGATTTTATGGTTAAATAAATTTAGCAGAAGTATCAAAACTACCAATAAATATTTTATTAAAGCTCATTGCTAAAATATAAAAGTGGAAAAGAGGATTAAAATGGAACAGATTGCTCGCAAACAAATTGACACATCCTATCACAACCTATCCTATCTAAACAAAACTGCTTCCCGTTTAGCAGCACAACACTGCAACGGAAGTTATCAAAAAGCTCAATTGCAGCGAAGTCGGATGCTTGCGATTCTTTATTCAAAATATTGCAGCACCCCTCCATCTGGATTATTGCATTTAATTCAGGTTTGCGCCTGTTCCAGAAAAACTGCCGTTTCTTATGGGTTCAGCCAAGGGCTTCACTCAGCTTCCCTTGCTGACAAAGGCAAAGAAATTGACCCCTCTGTTATCTTTTTGCCTGCATTATCCAATCGCCATTTAAACTGGCAGGTACCGGAATATTGGAACCAAAGAAGCCACATTTTTGCTTTGGAGCAATATCTTTCTCAATCTTTGCCAGAAGATATTCAATCTGTTCTTTCTGCTTATTTGGAAGCAGAAGATAACCTTCTTTGTGCCGAAAGCCATTGTGCATATTTTGCAGGCTGGCAAGCCGGCTATATGTCCGCATTGTTCCGCAATCCCAATTCACTGGTAAAACAAAGCAGTCATTCATTGGTTTTGTCACGCTACTATCATTTTAATATTTAATTTTAAAAAAAGAGGGTTGTTTGGAAACAGCCCTCATTTTTTATATATTTTATTCACACCATCCATAACATTGAATGGGTGCATTGATTTCCACCATATAAGGTGAAGCATATTCAATTTTTTGTCTGTTGACAAACCGTCGTATCACTCCCCCATGCGTGACAACAACAATTTTTTCGTAACAAAGATATTTTTCCAGCACTCGTACAATTCTTTTTGTCAACTGCTCAATTGACTCCCAGCAGCACTCTTTCCCTTTGGGGTGAGTTCCTTTGCAGTCCAAAAATTCTTTATGCAGCAAATCCATTTGCTCAATGGTTTCACAACGATGTTCAACATCTTTTTCCAGTTCTCGCAAATCCATTTCCACACAAACTTCCAGCCCTGTTGCCTTTGAAATTTCCCCGGCAGTCTGCAATGCTCTTGTATAGGGAGAACACACAATTAGCTGTGCATGGTCAATCAATGGACTCTTTGCCGCTTGTCTGGCTTGCTGCACCCCTTTTGTTGTCAGTGGAGCAAGTTCATATCCCTGCCCAATAAACTTTCTTTCAATACACACCTGCCTGTCTGGCTCTCCATGCCGAATCATCACCATTTTCATACCAGCACCTCCTTTATTTCTCTACTAACTTTCATCCCACTTTTTGGAAAATAATATTCCCCCCCAAAAAACAAAGTATAAACTTTATTTCTGTCAATTATAATCTGGTTATCCTAATTGCACAAGTGGTAAGAATTCACAATTTATTTGTTGAATCTTTATTGACTTTTCAGTATAATTCTATTGTAAACAACATTTTTTAAAGGGAGCGTATAAAATTGTCAGCTGAACTGATTCGTTTTTATCTTACACACTATGGTGCAATTGCTGTTTTTACCATTGTATTTTTAGAATATCTCAATCTTCCGGGATTTCCTGCTGGAATCATCATGCCTTTGGCAGGAATTTGGGCGCGCGGCGGTGGGCTTAGCCTTCCATTTACTTTGATTTTATGTTTGTTTGCCGGTTTGGCAGGCAGTTGGATTATGTATTGGGTCAGCCGTTTGGCAGGAAATTGGCTTTTGCCCAAAATCTACAATCGCTGGCCCAAACAGAAAGATTTGATTGAGGAAAAATGCCAGCTATTGCGTGACAAAGGTGCTGTTGGTGTATTCGTCAGCAAATTGATTCCTATGGTACGCACACTCATTTGCATTCCAGCTGGTGTCATCAAAATGAACTTTTGGAAATATACTCTTGCATCTGCGGCAGGTGTCTTTTTATGGAATTTAGTTTTGATTGGTGCAGGGTATTTTGTTGGAGATGCTGTTTTAAATTTTATTGCATAAACAAAGAGAGAAGTGCTTTTGTGACAAAAAGCACTTCTCTCTTTTTATAACAAATGATTTAATGCCATAATTGCACGACAAACATCATCCGGATGCACTTCAAAGGGCATATTTGACATTGTATACTTGTCAGAACATGCCTTTTCTGCTGCCATCAGCAAGAGTTCTTCCCCCAGATTTGCACAACCCAAATCTTCTAAGGTAGTTGGCAACCCCATTTGCTTGCAAAATTCCAGTGTATGCAGCAGTTCATTTTGGTCTTTTTCCAAAACCAACTGCACCAAGGTACCAAAAGCAACCAACTCCCCGTGCATGACAGAGGGGCAAACCCCCAACTCTGCAAAACCATTGCTGATTGCATGGGCTGCTGCCAATCCACCACTTTCAAAGCCCAAACCGCTCAGATACAAATTCACTTCAATGACCTGTTCTACTGCATTGGTCAGGCTGCCTGCTTTTACATCTTCCACAGCTTTTGCACCACTTGCAAACAAAATATCTCTGCACCCTCTTGCAAGTGCCAAAGCCGCTGCGCCGCAATTGCCTCCGACATTTGTTTTTCCTTTGGAAAGCATACAGGCTTTTGCCTCATACCATGTGGACAGAGCATCCCCCATTCCGGCAATCAACAGCCGTGGAGGTGCGGCAGAAATCACTGCACTGTCTGCCAAAACAAGCTGTGGATTTTGATTCAGCGGCAAATAGCGGTCTAGTTTTCCATCTTCAGTATAAAGCACCGAAAGGGCACTGCATGGAGCATCACTGGATGCAGCAGTGGGAGCAACTGCCACAGGAGATTGCGCAAAATGTGCCACTGCTTTTACGGTGTCCAGCACTTTTCCACCGCCAATCCCAACAATCAAAGTGCAGTGATTGCGAATCATAATGCCCCTCAAATGGCTAATTTCTGCATTGCTGCACTCACCGCCAAACTCTTGCAATTCGGCACGAATCCCACTGCGGGTAAATCCCGCTTTGATTGCAGCAGACTGTTCTTTTAAGATATGAGGTGCTGCTACCACCAATACACTTCCGCCCTGACACAGCGAACGGCACCACTTGCCCAACTCTCGCAGCAAACCTGCTTTTTGAATGTATTTTGTTGGAGCAGCATTCACAACCACCTGTTTTACTTCCATTGTTTGTTCCATCCTCATTTCCTACACAAACCTCTGCTTTTTTTGATAAAATAAATGTTATACAGCCTTGCTTATGTATTATTCTGCTTTGCTGATTGCACGCACAACCTCTGCTGCCAGCATCAGCCCGGCACAGCCCGGTACAAAAGACACACTGCCTGGTGTGCTTTTTTTGGGGTTTCCGGTTCGTGATGTATTGCTTTGCTGCTGCATATTGTTGCCTTTGTGCTGAATGGGCGGCTCGGTAGAATACACCACAGGGATATTTTTCAACCCTCTCACCTTACATTCTCTACGCATCACTCGTGCCAATGGACAGCCTTGTGTTTTTTCAATTGTGGTAACGCACAATTTTTCGGGGTGCAGTTTATTCCCTGTGCCCATACAGCTAATGACCGGCACATTTGCTTGTTTGGCACGCTGTAAAATTTCCAGCTTAGCACTGACAGTATCCACTGCATCCACAATATAATCGTATCCTGAAAAAGAAATTTTGTCTGCGGTTTCCGGAGTGTAAAACATTTGAATTGTTTCTACCTTACAGTTTGGTGAAATGTCCGCAATCCGCTTTTTTGCCACCTCAGTTTTTGCCATACCAACAGTACTGTGCAATGCCACCAACTGCCGATTGATATTACTTTCTGCCACAACATCATCATCTACCAAAGTCAGGCTGCCAATACCGCTGCGTGCCAATGCCTCCACTGTATAGCTGCCAACTCCACCCAAACCAAACACCAAAACTTTCGCTTGGCTCAGCCGTTCAATTCCTTCTTCGCCCAGCAACAGGGCGGTACGCTCTGTCATCCCCATCAGCGTATAAAGGTCATGTTAATGTGAGTTGTCCAGCTTTCACCTGCCTGCAATACGGCTGCACAAGGTTTGTCCTCCCAGCGACCAGTTGCATCCACACGGTCGGGCAGAGAATGCCATGGCTCAATACAGATAAACTGCACTTTTTCGGTGACTGCACTCCATATCAACACATAGGGAAATCCCTCAATAGAAACATCTACCTTTCTTTCGGTTTCCTTTTCTACCAAAGAAAGTGTTTTTGCTGTCAGACCCTTCATACAGATAGAATCATCTTTAAAAAGCTGGTCTGTAACAGGAATTACTGCGCTGTTTTCCATAAATACATGGGTATCTTTGCAGAATCCACCCGGAGTTTCCTGAACCTCAACAGTTTGCGGAATATCAAAACGAAGCTCATAGTCTTCTGTGTCATGCTCTGCATCAAAAGGACACATAAAACCGGGATGGTATCCAAACCCAAAACGCAGCTCCTCCTGTGCTGGGTTTTTCACTTTAACAGAATGGCAAACAGTTTCACTATCCAAAGTATAGGTACTTTGAAAAATAAACTCATACGGAAAACGACTCAGGGTGTTCTCATCTGAAACAGCCTCAAATGTAATGCTGTCAGCAGTTTGAGCAATGACCTTATGCTCCAAATCTCGCACAAAGCCATGTTGCCCTGCTTGATATTCTTTACCTTTTGCAGTGAATTTTCCGTTTAAAATGCGACCTGTATAAGGAAACAGCACAGGTGCATGACGAGTCCAAGCCTTGCCAGCATTCCACAACAGTTCAGCATTTGTGGGCTTGTGAATCAAAGAAACCATCTCTGCACCAAGGCTTTCGATTGTCAATTTCAAAATTTCATTTTCAATGGTATATTGCACGATTTTACCTCCCTAAAAAGCAATATTTTACTAAATAAAAGTATAATACAAAATTCCTTTCTTGCCAAGTACCATAAATATTTTCACCAATTTCAAAAAACAGAATATTTTAATATCAAGCATAAGCAGTTTAGGCACTTCTGTCACTGAATACTGCTTTTTAAAAAAGCACTGCATTCTTGAAAATGCAGTGCCAGCATCCATAAAGGAGGGTATTTTATGAGCCAAAATTCAGCACAAAGTTCAAATCAACCCATGCCAAAGTCTGGCTATGGTATTTTGCGTTTGCGCAGCTTTGCTGCACGACAAGCCGGTATTGTATCACAGGTGACTATTCATATTGAGGGAGACGGAATTGACCAAACAGTTATAACCGATGAAGAAGGCATTACTCCTGATATTCTCCTTCCTGCTCCCTCTGCAATCTATTCTCTTGACCCTGATAACACAACTGTACTGCCCTATGCAACAGTTGACATTCATGCCAGTGTGGAAGGATTCTATCCCATCACTATGTTGGGAGTGCAGATATTCGACGGACAAATTACACTTGCCCAACTTCAATTCACCCCATCAAATGCTCGAAGTTCTGATATTTTCACAGAAGAAATCGTCAAAACTCCACCCCATCATTTATTTAACGAAAGCAAAGGTGGTAGTGGTATCACTCCTCGCATCACCTGTGAACCTTTTGTATTGGAATTCCCCATTATTCCTGAATATATCACCGTTCATCTAGGCAAACCCTCTGCCTCTGCAAAAAATGTGACGGTCAGCTTCCGCAATTACATCGCCAATGTTGCCTCCAGTGAAGTATATCCAACCTGGCCTGAGCAGGCTCTGCGAGCCAACATTCATGCTCAAATCAGCCTTGCTCTCAACCGTATTTATACAGAATGGTATCCCAGCAAAGGCTTCTCTTACAACATCACAAATTCCACCAGCTATGACCAATATTATGTGCATGGCCGTGAAATTTTTGATGTTATGCAGAGAATTACCAACGATATTTTTAACACTTATGTCCGCAGATTGGGTACAATCGACCCATACTATACCGAATATTGTGATGGCAAAAGTGTTACTTGCAAAGGCATGAAACAATGGGGTACTGTTTCACTGGCAAACCAAGGCAAAAACGCATTACAGATATTGAAATATTACTATGGTGATGACATTGAGATTGTCCGTACAAATCGGATTCAGGCTATCCCGGAAAGCTATCCGGGTTCTCCCTTGCGAATCGGTTCTACCGGCACAGATGTCCGCACCATTCAGCGTCAGCTCAATCGAATTGCAAAGGATTATCCTTTCTTTGGTACTGCAAATGTAGATGGAATCTATGGGCAGGCAACCGCGGACATTGTAAAGAACTTTCAAAGGCAATTCAGCCTGACAGTTGATGGCGTTGTCGGAAAGTCTACCTGGTATAAGATTTCTTATATTTATGTATCTGTAAAGCGCTTGGCACAGCTAAGCAGTGAGGGTGTGCCCAATGACGGTTCCCCTGTGGATGGAATCTATCCTGGCACTTCACTCAAACGAGGCAGCCGAGGTGCATCGGTAGAACAAATTCAATTTTGGCTTAGTGAACTTGCTAAGTTCAATGATGCAATTCCTGCTCCTGCTGTGGATGGCATTTTTGGTGCTGGAACAGAAGCAGCCGTCAAAGCATTTCAAACAGAATTTGATTTGGTTGCAGATGGAATTGTTGGTCTTTCTACTTGGGATGAATTGTATGGTCAATATCTTTCTCTGGAAAACGATATTAACACTCAAGTTGGTGGGGCTGGCACCTATCCTGGCACCCCCTTGCGTCGAGGCGACCGAGGTTCCTCTGTCCGATTGGCACAGTTTTACCTGCGTGTGATTGCCACAAACTATACCAGTATTCCTGCCATTACAGTGGATGGCATCTTTGGTGGTGGAACAGAAAACGCTGTGCGGGCATTCCAAAGCTATTTTGGACTGAATGTCGATGGAGTAATTGGTAGAAACACATGGAATCAGTTGTATGAGGTATACACTGATATTGCCAACGACCTTATGGCACCAAACCAGCTTCCCGGCACTTATCCCGGCACCCCCTTGCGGCAAGGCAGCACAGGCAAAGCCGTACGAGAAATTCAATAC
Source organism: Anaerofilum sp. (assembly GCA_020024115.1). Taxonomy (GTDB): domain Bacteria; phylum Bacillota; class Clostridia; order Oscillospirales; family Ruminococcaceae; genus Anaerofilum. The sequence continues at coordinate 2,875 of JAHHUF010000049.1, read as the reverse complement.
TATTTGTTCTTGCTATCTGCCTATTATAACAGCATTCCGCAAATTGCCTTTGATGGCATCTTTGGTGCTGGCACTACTGCAGCTGTCAAAGCATATCAGTCCTTGTTTGGGCTGAATCCGGACGGTATCGTAGGCCCTGCCACATGGAACTCAATTTTTGAAAGATACCAAATGCTTCGCTTTACCAGTGGCCCTGTTCGCAAATATGACCTTATGCCATGGCCCGAAGAAATTTTGAATGTTGACAGCACCGGTCAATCTGTTGAGTATATTCAGCTGCTTTTGCAGTATATCGCTTTCTTCTATCCGGCTGTACAGCCACCTTTTGAAATCAATGGCATTTATGATGAAAGCACTGTGATGAGCGTGACAAGTTTTCAAAAAACTTTCGGCTTACCTGAAACCGGCACAGTGGACAGAATGACATGGGATGCAATGATTGTCATTTACCTAAGCATTGCTGCTGACAGTCCTGCAGCTCGAAGTGCACCTCAGGGCGACTATCCGGGCTATGTTCTTGTTCTTGGCAGTGCTGGCCCAGCGGTTTTGGAACTGCAAGAGTACATGAACAACATTGCTTCTCTTTATTGTGGAGGAGAGTTTGTACCTGAAACTGGCATTTTTAATGAAATCACACAAAATTCTGTTATGCTATTCCAGAATGCTCTGGATTTGTTTGTGACAGGTGTGGTTGACCGTGAAACATGGGAAGCAATTGTTGCCCTCTCTGCTGAACTTCCCGATTCCGAAATCACACAGCGTTTTTCTGGCTTTTGCTGCCGAAAGGAGTAATGGATTATGGCAAAAATTTTTGTATATAATGAATACACCAATCAAATGCTCACCTATAATCTGAGCGAAAATGATGTGATGCCCTACGCATACGGTACAACTATGCGTGTAGGAGAGTTTCGGGGAAGCAGCAACTCTCCTACTCTTTGGACGACAATTCGTGCAATGGAAGCTTGGAATCTGACTCGCCGCAGCTATGGCAAAGGCATTTATATTGGCTTTGCATTCAAACGGATTTGGGAAGGTGGTCATGGTACAGCCAGCCAGCATTATGCCGGTGTCAGCTTTGATGTTGGGCAAAATGTCAGCAGCACTGAACGCAGAAAAATTTGGAATGCTGCCAACAACACAGGTGCATGGGGATATGTTGAACCTTTGAGCATGACCCCTACTTGGGTACACTTCGACCGTCGCTATTTCCGCCCAGCTTGTCCCAATACCACCAGCGGATATCCCACTGTGCGGCGAGGGTCGATTTCCACTTATGTTTTGATTTTACAGGATGGGCTTAATGCTTTGGGCTACAATACCTATACACTGGATGGAAAATTCGGCCCAAATACCGAGCGCGCACTACGAGCATTTCAAGCAAATATGGGGCTTTCTGTAGATGGCATTGCAGGCTGCAACACTTGGAAAAAACTCACTTCTGCAGTTGTGGGTATTGGAAGAACCAAAGGTGTCATCGACTAAACTATAACTTGAGTAATAGCTAAAAAGGGTACCATTAAGAGTTATGTGCAAAATAGTTTGCAGACTTCCATGTGAATGAGGTTAACCTGCAACCGAGCCGGCTTCAGAAGCCGGCTCTAAGTGCTTCATATTTATGTATTTCTTATTGCCCCACTAAGTGCCAGCAACATAGCGAAGTCTAGCACAGACCAACATAAGGACAGAGTTTACATTCAAGAAAGTTCCCAGCACACAAGTACGCTGGCGATCTCTCAATTCAGGCGTTGCATTACATTGTTGGTACAGATACAAGTCCAGTGCTCAAATCTAAAGTCGCAATATGTCAGTGTTTCTTCCACACTATTCTCAATTTTTGGGGCAGCTTCTTTCAGTTTCATTGCGCACAGTTCTTCTGTTACAACCTTGACCTTTTCTTGAAAAGCTCTCTTGCTTTCCTGTGCATCAATCACTTTGAGCATTTTAGATACCAGTTTCACCTTGTATTTAGTCACCACAGAGAAGACATTATATTAAAAATAGACAGTGCAGTGTTGATATTTTTCTTCGGAAAAAACTTCTCCAACAGTTTTCAGTATACCTATGCACTTGTTTCCAACAATCAGCCAGTTAGACCTCGTCACTGGAGCCACTGGAAGAAATTCACCCAATTGGTCTTGTCTTCTTTGAAGCTCTCAGTGGCACCCAAAACCTCACGATATCCATCTTCATTGACTGCAATCGGAACTAGAATCGCTACATTTTTATACTCTCCACCCAAATTGCGGCGGAGATAGATACTATCTACGTAGACGTAAGGATATTTACCACCCTGTAAAGGTCGATTCCGACATTCTTCAATATGGATGTAAGACTTTCTTGTTCAACTCACTAATGGTTGCATGAGATACCTTACTCCCCCACAGAACCTCAGTAATATCCACCATGTAGTGCACAGATACACCTGCCAGGTACATTTCAATTAAGGCTTCTTCTACTCTGCTTTCATGGTGGTGGTATCTCTCAATAATGGCATTTTAAAAGGCAGTCCTTTTAACCGGCAATAGAGTCATCCCCATGGACTGACTCTAGATACTTCATATTCATGTATTTCTTGTTGCCCCACTGGGTTCCGGCAACATGCCGCAGTCTGGCACAGACCAGCATCAGGGCAGAGTTGCCGTCCGGAAAAGTTCCAACGACCCTTGTGCGGCGTCGGATCTCCCGGTTCAGCCGCTCAATCACATTGTTGGTACGGATACGGGTCCAATGCTCAGATGGGAAGTCACAGTAGGTTAGCGTCTCTTCTACGCCGTTCTCGATCTTTTTGGCAGCTTCCTTCATTTTCATAGCCCGCAGCTCTTCCACTACGGTCTTTGCCTTTTCACGAGAGGCCTTCTTGCTCTCTTGGGCG
>JAHHUF010000048.1 GCA_020024115.1 Anaerofilum sp. | reverse complement strand
TCTGTCCTGATGTTCCTATTATATCACATTACTCGTGTATACACTATTTAAAATAAAAGATTATTTTTTGTGTAATCTATCAAAAATTGCAAGAATATTCAAAGGAGCAAGATATGAAAAGAAGTAATGTTTTATGGATTATGACAGACCAGCATCGTTTTGATGCCCTTTCTTGTATGGGTGGACTGCCTGGAATGACCCCAAATTTAGATACATTGGCAGGAGAAGGTGTTGTGTTTGAAAATTGCTACACTCCTTCGCCTGTCTGTGGCCCAGCAAGAACAGCATTAAAAAGTGGTCGTTTTCCTGCTGCCTGTGGTGCAGTCAAAAATTGGCTGCCTTGCCATTCACCTGATTGGCTGCCTGAGCGTTTGGCTGATGTGGGATATGACACAGGTATGGCCGGAAAATTGCATATTTCTCCCTGTGAAAAATCCTACGGGTTCCGCTGGAAAGTATTGAGCGATGCGCCTTATTCGGTTTATGCAGATGATGATAAACATTCAGAATACATCAAATGGCTGACAGAAAAACGAAACGGTGAAAGTTTGGTTCCAATGTTTGATGCGGATGAACTTGCATATAAAGATGATTTGTACCGTTTTTGTGCAGGAAGTGGATTCCGCACCTTGGAAGAACATGAAACAGGTTGGACAACCAATCAGTTTTTTAAATATTTGGAAGACCGTCCAGAGGAAAAACCATTCTTTTTCTTTCTGTCTTATTTTGGCCCTCATCAGCCATATTTGCCTCCAAAGCCTTATGATAGTTGGGTATCTTCTGATGAAATAAAGCTGCCCAAAAGCTACTACGAAGATTTGATGAAAGACCATCCTGTTTTTGAAAAAACAGCCCGTGCATTGCGTGAGCGAGTTAAATCAGAACTGACAGAACATCAGGTAAAAGAACTGTTAGCGCAATATTATGGACAAGTGAAAATGATTGATGAATCCATTGGTGAAGTGCTGAAACGCTTGAAAGAGGATGGCTTATATGACAATACAACCATCATTTTCACTGCTGACCATGGTGACCATCTAGCAGAGTATGGCTTGTTTTTCAAAAGTCAAATGTATGACTCCTGCTGTAAAGTGCCTTTGATTATCAAACCTGCACACAGCACAGTTGCTTATCGAAATAAACAGGTTGTGAACAGCTTGGATTTGTATGGAACTATTTTGGATATTGCAGAGGATGCCAACTGGAAACAGCCCGATGCGGAGGCAGGGTCTTTGTATGAGATGCTGACCCAAGAAAAACAGGAAAAAGGGCAGACATATTCCATTTTTGGTGCAGATAAAAACCATGCCTTGAGTATGTTTAGAAAAGGTGAATGGAAATTGATTCGCCTTGCAGATGGTAATGAAATAGATGCAGTATATGAATTGTACAATCTGGAGCAGAATCCACAAGAGACGGAAAATTTGTATCCTAAATGTAAAGATATGGAATGGTGTAAAAATTTGAAACAACAGTTGGATGACTGGTTCCTGATTCAATATAAGCGTTACCCCGAAAAAACAACCATAAAATAATAAAAAAGCCGATGCAATGTTGAAAAGCACTGCATCGGCTTTTGTTATTAAGGCAATACCACATCATTTCAGATGTTGAAATACACTTTCTGAACATTTCTGTGCAAATTGTGTGGGGTTTCCTTAAGTATTTTAAATTTGTTTTAGGCTTTTGTTTTTTTTTCAAGCTGTTGTTTGCGTTTTGTAAAATAACATTTTGCACAAAGGCTCTGATATTCTACATTATTCTGTAAATCAATTGCAACCTGACTGCCCTCAAATACAAATTCGCCATTCACCATTCTTCCGTTACAAATGGCTTTTTTGCCACAGGTGCAGATGGTTTTCATTTCCTCAATTTCGTGTGCCAATTCCAGCAAACGGGTTGAACCGGCAAACCCATTGAGCGAAAAATCAGTGCGCAGACCATAAGCAATCACAGGAATATCCAATTCAATTGTAATCATAAAGAGTTGTTCTGCCTGTGATGCTGTAAAAAATTGGCTTTCGTCGGTCAAAATACAGGCAGGTTTAAACTTTTGGTCACAAAAATCACGGATAGTTTGAAAAATATCCATCTCTGGGGTCACACAAATATCTACTTTTCGGGAAACACCCAAACGAGAAACAAGTTGGTCACCGCCTTTGGTATCAATGGATGGCTTTAACAACAACACTTTCATGCCGCGTTCTTCATAGTTGTGTGCTACCTGAATCAAGGCTGTTGATTTTCCGCTGTTCATTGCACCATAACGAAAATATAGTTTTGCCATAAAAAATTTTTTCTCCTATTAAAGGCTATCTGAAAAGTCGAAACTTTCCTCTTTTTTTACAATAAATAGTATCTGCTGGGTTAAAAATACTCGGAATCCAGCAAGGATTTTCTGTGCTTTGCCCTACATCTACTTCGTTGCTGTGAAAAATTCATCACTTTTTTAGTTTTCAGATATGCTCTATAAAAGCCAGGGCAGAATATTCTTCCCCGGCTTAAAGATAATCAATCTTCGTTGTTTACACGATAACTCAAACTCATAAGGCTGTCACCAAGATGAACATTTTCTACAATGGTATTGGGGTATTCCACCGCTAAATCGTAGTGGCTGAAATTCCAAAATCCTTTGATGCCCAATTCCACCAAAGTGGGAGCAAGTTCTTTTGCGCTAGCTTTTGGAATACACAACACAGCAACATCAGGGGTATTTTTTTTGCAAAATTCACGCAGTTTGTCAATATGCTGAATTGTCATGCCGCAAAGCTCTTTACCGATGACATCTTCTTTTACATCAAAAGCAGCCAACAAATGATAGCCACGAGCATCATTGTTAAGATAGCTTGAAATGGCAGTACCAAGGCGGCCTGTACCAATCAAAATGGTATTCAGACTATCTTCACGAAACAGCAAGGTGCCGATTTCGTGATGCAGTCTGCTGATTTCATAGCCGATGCCCTGCTGACCAAAACCACCGAAGCAGTTAAAGTCCTGTCGAACTTGTGAAGCGGTTGTGCCCATAATTCGAGCCAACTCACTGGAAGACACTTTTGTGACTCCTTTTTGTTTCATTTCGGAAATATAACGGTAATATTTTGGAAGTCGCTTGATAACAGGCAGCGACACTTTGCCTTGTGCAGGCATAAAAGACCAACTCCTTATTAAAGGTTACAAGCCGCAATCAAAGCGACTCAATTGTTTGCATAACATAATTGCCAAAATCCTCAGTGGTACAGCCAGTGTTTCGACCGGTAATTGTCATGGCTTTTTCTTCAAACATACACTTGTCCAAAGCTGCCTCCAATTTGTCTGCCTGCTCTTGATAACCAATATGGCTCAGCAGCAAAACAGATGCACGCAGTATACTGCAAGGGTCAGCATAGTTTGCACGGCCTTCCTCAACCATACGAGGTGCAGAACCATGAATGGCTTCAAACATAGCATATCGTTTGCCCAGATTTGCACTGCCGGCTGTGCCCACACCACCCTGAAACTCAGCAGCTTCATCTGTGATGATGTCACCATATAGATTTGGCAATACAAACACACGAAAATCACGACGGCGCTTTTCGTCCACCAATTTTGCAGTCATAATGTCAATATACCAGTCATCTGTTGTAATTTCAGGATACTCAGCTGCAACTTGTTGGCAAAGACTTAAAAATTTGCCGTCGGTTGCTTTGACGATGTTGGCTTTGGTGACAATCGAAACATGGTTTTTGTGGTTTTTGTGTGCATATTCATACGCCATTCGTGCAATTCGCAAAGTGCCCTCTGTTGTGGTAACGGTAAAATCCAAGCTGATTCCATCCTCCACCTCAAAGCCAAAACTGCCCAGAGTATAAGCGCCCTCGGTGTTTTCACGGAAGAAAGTCCAATCAATGCCCAATGAAGGAACCTTGACAGGGCGCACATTCGCAAACAAATCCAGTTCTTTTCGCATAGCAACATTGGCACTTTCAATGTTTGGCCAAGGGTCGCCAGCACGGGGAGTAGTGGTAGGGCCTTTTAAAATAACATGACATTCTTTAAGTTGTGCTAGAACATCGTCCGGAATGGCTTTCATGCAGGCAACACGGTTTTCGATGGTCAAGCCATCAATTCTGCGAAATTCAATTTTTCCGGCAGCAACCTGCTCCGACAAAAGAAAACGCAGCACGCGTTCCGCTTCATGTGTAATCACAGGGCCAATACCATCACCACCGCATACACCAATGATGATTTTATCAAGGGAAGAATAGTCAACAAAATCTCCTTGAGCTTTCATTGCTTGTACACGCGAGCGCTGAAGCTCAATTAGTTTTTCAAATCGCTGTAAGGCTTCATTTGTGTTAATCATATTTTTTCCCCTCTCTTTATGGCGGTTTAAAGCAAAAATGCTACAAATCGCCGTAATAATTCAATTATACTCACCAGAAAAGTTTTGTCAATTTTTTATCGAAGTATTTCACCGATTTTATGAATACAAATCAATTCCAAGACAAACACTAGAAAAGAAACAATGAAAGAAAAGAGGGATAAAATGATTCGCTTGTGCAACGAACAAACAGAATCCGATGAACAGGAACGCATGGATGAGGAAATTTATGATATGGGTTCTGTAATGCAGACAAAAGGCAAACATGCCATCCATTGCCTGACAGTGATTGGTCAGATTGAGGGGCATATTGCTGCACCACAAAACCAAAAAACCACCAAGTATGAACATGTCATTCCACAATTGATTGCCATTGAGGAAGACCCGTCTATTCAGGGGCTTTTGGTGATTTTGAATACCGTTGGCGGCGATGTGGAAGCCGGTTTGGCACTGGCAGAGTTAATTAGTGGCATTACAAAGCCATCCGCAACTTTGGTATTGGGGGGTGGCCATTCCATTGGAATTCCGCTGGCAGTTTCTGCCCAAAGAAGTTTTATTGTGCCTACTGCAACCATGACCATTCATCCTGTGCGCCATTCCGGATTGGTGCTGGGTGTACCCCAAACAATGCGGTATTTTGAGCAAATGCAGGAACGAATTACAGGTTTTGTGGCAGAACATTCCAATATTTCAGAAAACAGATTCACTGAGCTGATGATGCGTACAGGGGAATTGGTGATGGATGTGGGAACGGTACTGGATGGAGAACACGCAGTTGAAGAAGGCTTGATTGACCAATTGGGCAGCATTTCAGATGCGATTCAATACTTGTATCAACAAATCGAAAGCCAAAAATAAAACTCTTTGCTGTTTTTGGAAAAAATGCTATAATAAAACAAAACCTTTAAAAAGTCAAGGCTACCAAAAAGGAGAATTTGGTTTATGGATAGCATTTTTTGCCGTTCCTGCGGCACACTGATTGCAGAAAATGAGGAGTTTTGTCCAACTTGTGGAAGGGTTATGGACTGGCATGATAGAAAACAATTGGATTGTTATGTGCATCCCAAAATGCAAGCATCAAAAACTGTAAAAAAACAGAATGTTTTTCCGGATAGTATTTTTTTGGAAGAAAATAGCAAAGCAACATCAGTAAAACAGGAAACACAAACCATTGCATTATCAAACGACCTGCAAGATGTTCACTATGAAAAAGATTGGATTATCAGAATGCCATCTACAATCAATGAGGAAAAAAACGAAAGTGCAGATTTAACTTTTGGTGAAATGGATTTGCTGATTGTCTGTGGTTTGGTTCCCGTTTTGGGAACCATTATTCTAGCAATTGCATCGTTTGTGGGAGATAAACAACAAAACATCAATCGGCAAACTGCTGCAAAGGCATTGCTTTTGACTCAGCTAGTCATAATTTTGACAATTGTTGTCTTTTTTGCATTCTTTTTTCAATATGTTTTGCTGCTTATGCCATATCAACAATTTCCATTGGATTGGTAACTTTGTTTTACACCCCTGTAAAGTCAAATGCAGGGGTGTATTCTTCTTTTGCACTGCTTTTTTTCTGCATATATCCCTCCGACAGCCCCAAAGAAATTGCAGTGTCAATCAATTTGCGGTATTCCCATGTGGAAATTCGACGAGAAAGTTCCTTGAAATTGTTTGCTTGGTAAAATGGGGTGTATTGGCTCATAAAGCTGGGAATAAAACTTCCTTTTGGCAAAGATGCCATCCAGTTCAAAACCTGTGCACTGTCTTTTGCGTTGCCTGGCAATGCCAGATGTCGCAGAATTACACCTTTCTGCAACATCCCGTTGTTATCGTAACAAGGGAAGCCGACAAGTTTCAGCATGTGCAAAATTGCAGAAGATGCCACAGAAAAGTAGTCAGCCGCATTGGAGTATTTTTTTGAAATTTCAGATGAATGATATTTGATGTCTGCCAGCCATACAGTCACATACTTTGATAACAGATTGATTGTGTCAATGGTTTCATAAGAAGAAGTATTGCAGACAATTGGCAAGGAAAGTCCATTTGATACAGCCAAGTCCAACGCTTCCACTACCCAAGGCGCCCAATGTCCACAGGTGACAAGATTGATGTTATGCGCCCCTTGCTGCTGTAAATTCAGAAAAATTTCTGCCAATTGTTTGGTTGAGATTGCTTTGCCTTTTGCGGCTGCACTGATTTCGTGGTTTTGGCAATAGCAACATTGCAGACTGCATCCGGAAAAAAACACGGTACCGCTGCCATTGCTGCCACTGATGCAAGGTTCTTCCCAGTGGTGCAAAGCGGCACGGGCAATTTTTACGGTATCGCCACCGCCGCATCTTCCAACCGTTTGGGTGCGGTTTGCCATACAGCGGCGAGGGCAAAGAGTACATTGAACAGGGATTTGCATAATAGAGCCTTTCTTGCTGAGAATTGTTCAAAACAGCATTGTGATATTTTGAGTTATACTATATCACATTTTTATGAGATGTGCTATAATAAGAGCAAGTAAATGACACAAAGGTGGTATAAAATGAGCAAAATATGCTGCGAAATTGAGCAAAACCTGAAATATCTGCGGCTTCTATCCAGAGATTTTCCAACCCCTGAAACGGCATCGGCTGAGATTATCAATCTGACAGCATTGTTGCAGCTGCCCAAGGGAACAGAGCATTTCATGAGTGACCTGCATGGAGAATCTGAGGCGTTTACCCATATTTTGAACAATGCCTCTGGAGTTATCCGAGAAAAGGTAGACCGTGTTTTGGGGGATGAAATTTCAGAACAGCAGCGTGCGGAATTTTCCACTTTGATATATTATCCAGTGCAAAAATTGCCTGCTCTTTTGCAAAAGCAAACAGATTTAAAAGGATTTTATTTGCAAACGCTCAGCCATTTGTTGGATGTTTGCCGTTTGGTTTCCTCCAAGCATACCCGTAGTTTTGTGCGTGAAGCATTGCCTGCAGAATTTGCATATATTTTGGATGAGTTGCTCCATGCCCATTATGAGGAACATAACAAAGAGGCATATTACAGCACAATTCTGCAAAGTATTATCGAAACAAAACAAGCAGATGCTTTTATTGAAGCACTCTGCAATTTAATTAAAAAGCTGGCAGTGCTGAAACTGCATATTGTAGGGGATTTATTTGATAGAGGCCCCCGACCCGATGTAATTTTGGATGAATTGGCTGCTCACCATTCGGTTGACATTCAGTGGGGCAACCATGATGTGGTTTGGATGGGAGCAGCATCGGGTAGCCCTGTCTGCATTGCGTCTGTGTTAAATACATCTTTTGCCTATAATAATTTGGAAGTTATCGAAGATGGTTATGGAATCAATCTTCGTCCACTGGCGACCTTTGCAGACGAAGTATATAAAGATGTGGATGTTTCCCGTTTTTTCCCAAAAGGGGATGAAAACCGAGGAAATTGTCAGCCGCAGAGGCTTGCACAGGTGGCAAGAATGCGAAAAGCCATCGCAGTGATTATGTTTAAGCTGGAATGTGAAGTGATTGCACGCAATCCTGAGTTTCAGATGCAGCAAAGAGCATTTTTGCAGCAGATTGATTTTGAAAAGTGGTCGGTTTTGGTGGAAGGAAAACCTTATCTAATGGCAGATTGTGAATTGCCAACCGTTGACCCCAAAAATCCACAGGTATTGACAGCACAGGAACAGACGGTGATAGAAACTTTGTGCCGCAGTTTTATGGAAAGTGAACGGCTGAACCGTCAAGTGCGCTTTTTGTATGACAAAGGCAGCGTTTACCATATTGAAAATGGGAATCTTTTGTATCATGGTGCCGTTCCGCTGACAGAAGACGGAACATTTGCACAAGAAACCTTCGAGAGCAATTGTTATACAGGAAAAGCTTTGATGGATTATTGCGACCGTCGAGCCAGAAATGGATATTTTTCCCAAAAAGGAACCGATGAACGACAAAAAGGACAAGATTTTTTGTGGTATTTGTGGTGTGGGCATTTGTCGCCCTTGTTTGGCAGAAGCAAAATGTCCACCTTTGAGCGTCTTTTTATCACAGACGAAAGTTGCTATAAAGAAAAAAAGAATCCATACTACAAATTGATTCACAATCCTGAAATTGATTTGATGATACTCAAAGAATTTGGTTTGGGAGAAACCAGCCATATTATCAATGGTCATGTTCCTGTTCGTGCAGCAAAAGGAGAGAATCCCATCAAAGGCAGTGGCAGACTGATTGTGATTGATGGCGGATTTTGCCGTGCATATCACGAAAAAACCGGAACCGCAGGCTATACACTGGTGTATAACAGTCATGGGATGAGTTTGCGTGTCCATGAGCCATTTGAGAGTGCAGCCAAAGCCATTGAGCAAAACAGTGATATTGTGTCCCGTGTGAATGTGTTTGAAACCAACGACGAAAGAATTTTGGTTGCAAATACCGACGAGGGCAGAGAAATACAAAGCCGAATTCAAGATTTAAAACTTTTGGTGCAGGCATATCATACAGGTATTATCAAACAAAACTAAAGCGAAGTAACCCCTGAAAGGGATTACATAGCAGCACTGTTATTGTGCTGCAAAATTTAGTATGAACGAAAGAAGGCGAAGAAATTATGTCAACTCCCCACAACAAAGCGGAAAAAGGTCAAATTGCAAAAACAGTTTTGATGCCAGGTGACCCTCTGCGTGCAAAATTTATTGCAGAAACTTTTTTGGAGAACCCTGTTTCCTTCAATGATGTTCGGGGTATGCTGGGCTATACCGGAACCTATGAAGGCAGAGAAATCAGTGTAATGGGCAGTGGAATGGGTATGCCAAGCATTGGTATTTATTCCTATGAACTGTTTACACAGTATGATGTAGAAAATATCATTCGGATTGGTTCTGCTGGCAGTTATTCCGAAAAGGCAAAGGTGTATGATGTGATTTTGTCCACTGGTGCTTATTCTGAATCCAGCTATGCAAAAACCCAAAACGGATGCGAAGATGACATCATTTTGCCAAGTAGTGAATTGAACGAAAAACTGCGTCAAAGTGCAGAAAAACAAGGCATTGCAATCCATGAGGGTGTAATTCATTCTTCTGATGTATTTTATCGTGCAGCCAGCGATGCAAAGCCTGCTTATTGGGAAAAATTGCGGGATGAAAAAGGCTGTTTGGCAGTGGAGATGGAAAGTTTTGCTTTGTTCCATAATGCAAATGTAACAGGCAAAAATGCTGCTTGTTTGCTGACAATTTCAGACAGCTTTATCACTTCTGAGGTTACTACTGCAGAGGAACGCCAGACCAGTTTTACCAATATGATGAAAATTGCATTGGGCGCTGAATACTAAGAATAAAAAAGGGAGGAGAAGTTGTGGACTTTGACCGTACTGCATTGATTCAGGCAGCATTTGCCGCTCGGGAAAATGCTTATGCACCTTATTCGCATTTTAAAGTAGGGGCAGCATTGTTGACAAAACAAGGCAAAGTGTATACTGGATGCAACATCGAAAGTGCAACTTATAGCCCCACCAACTGTGCAGAACGAACAGCGGTTTTTAAAGCAGTCAGTGAAGGAGAACGCCAATTTGCTGCGGTGGCGATTGTGGGCAGTTTGGAGGGTAAGAAAAACACTTTGATTACTTCTCCTTGTGGAGTGTGTCGACAGGTTTTGTATGAATTCGGCGGAGATGATTTGATTGTCATTATGGCAAAAAGCGAAACAGATTACAAAGAAATGCTGCTGAAAGATTTGCTGCCGCTTGGATTTGGTGCACAAAATATTCAATAATCAACGACTGTTCGTTATAAAAATTCTTGTTAATGAATTGTAACCCTCCTTCGGTTTCAGAATGGTTGAAAAGACAATCAATTTTGTGTATAATCTAAGCAGAGAATGCTGTTTTAGTTGATTTGTTTTTGAACATTTTCAGACAGAATTTTCCAAACTTTAATACCTAAATAAAAAGGAGAATAAATGATGAAAAAAGCACTTGCTATTGCCTTGTCTGCAATCATGGCAGTTTCTTTGGCTGCTTGTGGCGGCAGCACATCGTCCTCACAGAATGATTCTTCCTCTGCTTCGGACAGCACTTCCAGCACAGCTATGAGCTCTACTGCGGGTGGTGCAGAGATTGCAATGATTACCGATAAAGGTGACATTGATGACAAATCCTTCAACCAAGGTACTTGGGAAGGCATTCAAGCTTATTGCGAAGAAAATGATAAAACCAGCCAGTATTACAAGCCCGCTGCCGCAACCACTGATGACTATATCACTTCAATCGAGCAGGCTGTAAAAGACGGCGCAAAGGTAATTGTTACCCCCGGTTTCTTGTTTGAGATTCCTATTTACAGAGTTCAGGAAAAATATCCTGATGTAAACTTCATTCTGATTGATGGTTATCCAAACGATGGAGGAAAAACTCCTGACTTCAAAACCGCTGACAACACTGTTGGCATCAAGTTCTCTGAGGAGCAGGTAGGCTATCTGGCTGGCTATGCAGCTGTTATGGACGGTCACACCAAACTGGGCTTCTTAGGAGGACAGGCTGTTCCTGCTGTTATGAACTATGGCTATGGTTATGTTCAGGGCGCAAATGATGCTGCAAAAGAAAAAGGCATCACTGTTGAAATGATGTACACCAATACTGATGGCTTTTCTGCAACTCCAGAGGCACAGGCAATGGCGGCTTCTTGGTTCAATGCAGGCACCGAAATCGTGTTCGGCTGCGGCGGTAGTGTTGGCAACAGCGTATTCAGTGCTGCCGAAGCAAGCAATGGTTTGTCCATTGGTGTTGATATTGACCAAAGCGGTGAGAGTGACACTGTTGTTACCAGTGCAATGAAGGGCTTGTCCACTGTTGTTGCTGATGTTTTGGATCAGTACTATGCAGGTTCTTTCCCTGGTGGTCAGAATCTGGTTTTGGGTGCTGACAAGAATGCAGTTTCTTTGGCAATGGATACCGCTCGTTTTGATACTTTTGACAAGGCTGCTTATGATGCAATGTATGCAAAATTGGCATCCGGTGACATCGCTGTTAAAAACAACGAGGCTGCTACATCTGCTGACCAGTTGGGCACCGAAAACTGCAAAGTAACTGTTGTTACCATGTAATTTTACAATTTTTAAACAGCACAGCAAAATGCTGTGCTGTTTTTTTGTGGAAAAATATTTTCCAAAAAATAAATTTATCTAAGATTTGTTGTAACAATGGTAAAAAAAAGATATAATAGTGTAAGAAGATGCTATCTGTGGCAAACATAGCAGAAAGGGAGTGATAAGCGATGAGTGAATATGTTATTGAAATGTGTAATATCACTAAGGAGTTTCCTGGGATTATTGCCAACGACAACATTACACTTCAGCTTAAAAAAGGTGAAATTCATGCACTTTTGGGAGAAAACGGTGCAGGCAAATCCACTTTGATGAGCGTTTTGTTTGGGATGTATCAACCAGAAAAGGGTGTAATAAAAAAAGAAGGGCAAGAAATTCATATCAAAGGGCCAAATGA